>CALVJB010000101.1 GCA_944332025.1 uncultured Bacilli bacterium | reverse complement strand
AAGTTTTTAACTGATTGTTCTCCTAATACCCAACGTATAGCATCGACAATATTACTCTTACCACTACCATTAGGTCCCACAATACAAGTAACTTCATCATCTAGTTTTATTTCCATTTTATCAGCGAAAGATTTAAAACCATTTGTTATAATTTCTTTCAAGTACATTTAAAACACCACTCTTTACTCTTATCATTTTATCAAAGAATAATATTTTAGACAAGAACTAGAATTTTTAGGCATTCAAAAAGTAGTAACCTTTAATTACTACTTAACATTCTTTTTTACACCTTGATGAATACTTCTTGAAAAATCCTCCCCTGCCATAAGCGAAAAAATAACTTCACTAAACATAGCATCACAATTAACAGCGATGCGTTGCTTTTGAGCAGTATCTAATCTTTTATTAAAATATAGATTATCAATACTATCTTCACTTTCTTCTATACCAATATATTTTTTATATACTTCTTCACTAGGCATGCCCTTATTATGAGCTTCAACACAGCGAATTAAAGCTTCTATTTCCATTGTTCTATCAACAATTAAATTACTATTTAAAGTCGAATTAATATATACAGATAAGTAATTGGCAAAGTTTTCATTACCTAAAGCCTCTTCACCTCTTTTTGCTAGTTCTGGTCTTCTTAAAAGAGCGATAGCGGCAAGGGTATCTAGCACTACAGATTCTTCATCCTCTTTTAAGTATCCTTTTATGCCATTCAGAAATTTTTTTGTTTCTCTTAATGATTCTAATGTTTTATATTTATCGTCTTCCATAAAATTCTTCCTTTCTTTACAACATATTATATATAAATTCATTATAAAGTCAAATATTTGTTACTAACATATACATACTTTTTAAAATATCTCATATACTAAATTTGACAGATAATATATTTTATGATATTATTTAGTCATAGAAAGCAATTTTGCTTTCAAGGGGTACGTTGTATAGCGTACGGTTAAGGATGATTAATGTCATCCTTTTCTTTTGGAAAAATCTTGATTCCTTTATTTAAAAAGTTTGGATAACCATCTAATTTTTCTTTTAAAACTAAAAATGCTTGATTATCCTTTTTATACTTTACTGCTTGATGTATTGGATAACTAAATAAATCAGCAATTTCTAAACCAACGTATGTTGCACTATATTCTTCATTCCATTTCGGATTAAAATATACACCCTTAATTTTTTCTTTTAATTCTTTGGTTGTAATATTCTTTCTGCCTCTATTATTTATTACATCATTAATATGTTTTAATAGAGCTTTATCTTCTAGCTTTCCTCTAGCTTCAAGCATAATAATACCTTTTTTGTTATTTTTAGTTGCATAAATATATCTTTCCAAAATAAAATCAAAAGCAGTTTCATAAACGTTATGAAGATATCCTTTCTTCAAATATTCTACAAGATTAATATTTATAGAAATTATTGTACAATTTATATTTTTCAATGTATTTGTTAAAGCCTTTGTAAATTTATCATGATTAATTAATTTATCATTAAATGCTCCATCATGTCTTCTGATTTCTCTAGAATGTAAGCATACATATTTTTCTTTTTTAGCTTTACTGTCGTAATAAATACCTTTGTCCCAAAACTTTTCTTTTAATTTCTTTATTTCTAATTGTGCATTATAATAATCTTTTCTCTCAAAAATACATCCTGTTATAGTAAAATACTTATCATTTTCATCTATTGGAAGATTATTAGTAATTTTTTTAAAAATATCGGTTATTTTACCTGCACTACCATTTTCATCTATAAACATTACATAATCTATATCAGCACTCCAAATTTTTATTTTTTGAGGAAAATCATACCATTTTATTTCAGAACTCATAATTTTTATCTCCTTTAGTTAGAGAATATCATAATATACATAGGAAATCAACGTTTTTTGCAACTTACCTTTAAGAATATTTCATAATTAAATTTGACAGATAATATATTTTATGATACTATCTAGTCAGCGAGTAAATAGTTTGATGAATTACTAAAGAGGATGTTTAATACATACACCAACAAGCTTGCCTTGTGGAATCCTTTAGTCAGGGTAAAGCTCACAATATATATTAAAAAGATAGACATCAGCATCTATCTTTTATTATTTAACATTTAATCATTATGAATAAGCAACTACAATAATTATAATTACTTATTCTTTTCCATCATTTTCTTTGCCATTTTTAAAATAAATTTGTTAGTAGCAGGTACTTTTTCTCTGTCTTTCTTATAACCTAGTGTTTTTAGAGAACTATCACTAGAATCAACACACAAATCTACTCCAGAGATAAAACTAGCCATGCTGGATCCTAAAAATACAATAGGTCCTGCCATTTCCTCACTAGTAGCAAGACGATGAGCGACTCCTGTTTCAGCAAGTAAAGCTTCTTCTCCACCAGCCATCTTTTCAAATTCATCTTTCATGCCTGTATCAGTAGAGCCTGGCATTACATTATTAACTATCGAGTAGAAATATAGATTACTCTATATAGCCCTCACAAATCCGTACGTGCGGCTTTTCCGCATACGGCTTTTA
>CALVJB010000100.1 GCA_944332025.1 uncultured Bacilli bacterium | reverse complement strand
TTATGTCAAATTTATTAAAAATTGATAATATTGAGAAGTATTATGGATCAAGAAGTGGTTTAACTAAAGCGATTAATAATATTTCTTTTGAAGTAAGTAAAGGTGAATTTGTCGCTATTATGGGAACATCTGGTAGTGGTAAAACAACTTTACTTAACTGTATTTCTACTATTGATAGAGTAACTTCAGGTCATATTTATATGAATGGAGTAGATATTACTAAATTAAAAGGGAATGATTTAAATAAGTTTAGAAGGGAAGAGTTAGGTTTTATCTTTCAAGACTTTAATCTTTTAGATACCTTAACTGCTTATGAAAATATTGCTTTAGCTCTTTCTATTCAAGATAAAGGATATCAAGAAATAGATAAACTTATTAAAGATACTGCTAAAAAGCTAGGAATAACTCATATCCTTAATAAGTATCCATATCAAATGAGTGGTGGTGAGAAGCAAAGAGTCGCTAGTGCACGTGCTATTATAACAGAGCCTCAACTAATACTTGCAGATGAACCTACTGGAGCGTTAGATTCTAAATCCAGTAAGATGTTACTTGATAGTTTTAATTACTTAAATGATGAGTTAAATGCTACTATTTTAATGGTTACTCACGATGCTTTTACGGCTAGTTATGCAAAACGTGTAATATTCATTAAAGATGGAGAGATTTTCAATGAAATTATAAGGGGTGATAAGACTAGAAAAGAGTTCTTTGATGAAATTATTGATGTAGTTACCCTTTTAGGAGGGGATTTAAATGATGCTCTTTAAACTAGCTTTTAAAAATATAAAGAAAAGTGTTAGTGATTATGCTATATACTTTTTTACCCTTGTCCTTGGTGTTGCCATATTCTATGTTTTTAATGCCATAGATAGTCAAACTGCTATGATGAAAGTATCTGAAAGTACTAGAGATATAATAGACTTAATGTTAAATATGTTAAGTGGTGTATCAGTCTTTGTTTCTTTTGTTCTAGGCTTTCTTATAATTTATGCTTCAAGATTTTTAATGAAACGAAGAAATAAAGAGTTTGGTATTTATATGACTCTTGGTATGAGTAAGGGAAAGATTTCTAAAATATTAGTGGTAGAAACATTCTTAATAGGATTATTATCACTTGTAGTAGGACTAGTACTTGGTTGTGCCTTATCACAAGTTATGAGTGTTATCGTTGCTAATATGTTTGAAGCAGACCTTACAGAATTTACCTTTGTTATAAGTACTAATGCTATTTTTAAGACAATAATTTACTTTGGTATAATGTACTTGCTTGTTATGATATTTAATACTATTAGTGTGTCAAGATGTAAGTTAATAGATTTAATAAATGCTAATAAAAAGACAGAAACTGTTAAGTTAAAGAATCCATATCTATGTATAGTTATCTTTGTGATAGCAGTTGTTATGTTAGGATATGCTTATTATCAAGTAACAGGTAATGTAGAAAACTTAAGAGAAACTTGGCAAATATTTTTACCAATAGGTCTTGGTGCTGTAGGTACATTTTTACTATTTTTCTCATTATCAGGACTTGTCTTAAGAGTATTACAACACTTTAAAAAGTTTTATTATAAAGGACTAAATAGTTTTACGATAAAACAGTTTAGTAGTAAGATCAATACAACAGTATTTTCTATGACTGTTATATGCTTAATGTTATTTGTAACAATATGTGTCTTTTCTAGTTGTATGTCTATGAAAAATGCTATGACATCTAATTTACAAGAACTAGCACCTATTGATATTCAGCTTTTAAAAACTAAAAATATACCACGAGAGTTTATTGAAGAGTATGGATATAATGAACAGCAGGTAAATAACTCTTATATAAGTATAGAAGATGATTTAAATAGTGTAGGATTTAATATAAATGATTATTATAAAGATATAGTAGGTATTAATACTTATACAACACCTAATCTTACTTTAAAAGATACTCTAGGTAGTACTTATAGTTATATGAAAGAAAAATATCCATTTATGACATATGATGCCGTAGAAGAGATTGTTACTGTTAGTGATTATAATAAAGCTGCCAAACTACTAGGACTTGATACTTATACTTTAGACTCTGATGAATATCTAGTAATTGCAGATTATGATAATATGGTTGATGTTAGGAATGCTGCTTTAGGATTGAATACTCCTATTATTATTGATGGTAAGACTTATTATCCTAAGTATGATAAATGTAAAGATGGTTTTTTAGTGATATCTAATAGTCATATTAATGCTGGTGTCTTTATTGTACCTGATAGTGCTGTTAGTAATTTAACTGTAGAAGAAGAGTATTTGTATGCTAATTATAAAGCTGATACAGAAGAAGAAAAACAAGAAATAGAAGATTTATTATTAAGTAAAAGTGATGCCTTATTAAATATTGGTTCAACAATAAGTACTGGTACAAGACTTTCTATATATGAAGGTAGTGTAGGTCTTGGTGCTTTAGTAACCTTTATTGGTCTATATCTTGGTGTAATCTTTTTAATAAGTAGTGCTGCGATACTTGCTTTAAAAGAGTTAAGTGAAGCGACAGAAAATAAAGAAAGATTTAAGATGTTAAGAAAAATAGGGG
>CALVJB010000099.1 GCA_944332025.1 uncultured Bacilli bacterium | reverse complement strand
AGATATTATTACTAAACTTAATGGTGAAGAAGTAGCTGATTCTGCATATTTAAGATATGAGCTTTACAAATATTCTGTAGGTGATACAATAGAGATAACTTATATAAGAGATGGAAAAGAACATACAACTAAAGTTGTATTGACTAGTAGTAATAGTAGTAATCAATCATAGAAAGATGGGGATTTTATGGCAAAGTTATTACCTAATATGGTTATTTTAGAAAAAGAAGAAAGAGTGGCTCTTCCTTCTTTTTGTAGTTTTATTAATGATAATAAAGATAGTTTAAGTGATTATCAAAAAGGAATTGTAGTAGATTATATTATTAGTAATGTAGCTTTTTGTAATGTAAAAACTTTAAATAGTGGTATTTATAATATGTTAAGAAATTATTTAATGGATAATATAGGAGATATTAGTTTTAGTCTATATGGTAATTCTATTAGAGAGATAACTTTAGGTAATATTAAAGCAGGACCTTTATTTAGTAGTAATTTTAGTAATGAAGAGTTATCTGATAGACATTTAAGTAGTAAGAATTGTTGTGGTGTTTTACCTAATAGAGATAATATGAAGAAATTATTTATAGGCTATGGTAATAAGAACTTATATAGTGATGATATAGGACATGGTGATAATGATTATAAAAATGCTCATATAGGAGAGTTTTACTTTAATTTAGATAGTATTTTAAAAGATGTAGATAATCCTTATATATTTAGATTTATTGATCATTATGATGATGATTTGCAAATAGAGGTATTATCATTTGATAAAGAAGGAAATCTTATAGATAGTGATATTTATGTTGATTATTTAGAAAGTTTAGATGGTATTAATTATAAAGTAGTAAGACAGATGCATAATGAATTAGAAGATTTAAATAGTTTACATGGAAGATTAAAATAGTTATTGCATTAGTAAACTTTCTTGTGATAATATTAAGTTAACAAGGATAATAGAAGTGGAGGTATAGATATGGCTAATTCAATTTATCAGGGTAAAATAAATCGTCAATTCTGGGGTAAATTAATTCGTCAATCTTTAAAAACTTCAGGTTTACAATATGTTACCTGGGGGGGGGCAGTTTTTATCCTTAAGCATAAAAGGCAGTTTAGACTATCATAATGGTAGTTTAAGTAACACAGTTACTTTCTTTCATAGTGTAAGAAGAATAGAGTAGATATATTCTATTCTTTTTATAATGTCAAAAATATTGATATTTTTGACACGATATGATAATTTAAAATAGTATAGAAGATAGATAATTTGGGAAGACTTATAAAAAGTAGGAGGAGTAAAGAATGGAAAAGACAAAGAAAGAGATAGTAATAATAGGATTAATACTATTAATGGTAATAGCTTTAATAGGAGTAAGTTATGCTGCTTTTAGTTTTAGTAGAACAGGTAGTAAAGTAAATACCATAACAACAGGTTCTATTACAATGACATATACTGAGACTGATAATACAATTAACTTAACAGGAGCCTTACCAACAACAGATAAAACGGGTATGGTAAGATTAAATCCTGGAGAATACTTTGATTTTACAGTTAGTAGTAAGATAGCAGGAGATGTAAATATCAATTATGAGATAAGTGCTAAAGATGTAACAACTAGTGATAGAAAGATAGATGGTTCTAATATAAAATTATATTTAACAAGATTAATAGATAGTGGTGAAGAAGAGTTAATGACACCTGAAGTATATAATGAAGAAAGTACATCTAATAGTTTTACAGGAAGACCATCAGGAGAGATGAGTTTATATACTAGTAGTATGAACTCTAGTGAAAGTAATAACTATAGACTTAGAATGTGGGTTGATGAAGATTATAATCCTCAAGGAGATGGAGGAAACTTACAATTCTCAGTACAAATAAATGTTTATGGTAAAGATGGAGATAAGATGCCTGTTACAACTGGTCCTGTAAATGAAGTATTGTTGTCTAATATACCAGAAGAAAATCAATACAATGATGAGGTAGATACATTTATAACAGGAGAAGATCCAAATAACTATATATGGTATAGTGGAAAGTTATGGAGAGCAGTATCTGTTAATAAAGAAGCGAATACTACTAAATTAGTGACACAATGGAATATAAGTTCAACTACTTATAATGCAAGTGGTAATACTGCATTTGAAGGAAGTTATATGGAAGAGTGGTTAAATGATACGACAGTAGATGGCTTCTTAGGTAATTTAAGAGATTATGAAGACTTTATTATTACTGATGCAGTATGGGATGCGACATTAGATGCAACCAGTTTAGGAAGCATAACAAGACCAAATGGAACAACAACAGTAACAACATCTGTAGGATTACTTAATATGTATGAGTATCAATCAGCTTCAAAAGGTTATATGTCAGAAGATGAATGGAGTGGCATGGTTTCAAATGGATATTTAAATAATGGACTTTGGTGGCGGACTTTAACTCCGTATAGTACGTCTTACGTGCGTAACGTGAACTTCAATGGCAATGCGGACGACGGTGCTTCGACCACTTCGCTCGGTGTCCGGCCATCAATAAATCTAAAATCTAGCGTTCGTATCGTAGATGGTAATGGAACAATAGAAAATCCCTATC
>CALVJB010000098.1 GCA_944332025.1 uncultured Bacilli bacterium | reverse complement strand
ATTTCGTGAAATAAGGTAAACCATAATATATCATCTCTTTTTCCTCTATCACTAATCATTATAATAGCTTTATCACAACTGATTTTATAAGAGACACCATTAATATAAGTATGAGGTAGATGAGGCTCATAAACTAGTGAAACACCACAGTCTCTAAGAATTTTTTTTATGTTATGTAAGTTTTCTAAAAATGATGTGTTAGCTAGTAATCTTATTTCTTTTACTTTTTCTTTTAATAGTTCAGTATTAAATTTAGGATATTTATCTTTATTAGATTCTATTTCTCCATATCTTAAAAAACAGTATAGCGACTCTAAAGAAAAGTTTTCATTATCTTTTTTTCTAAAAGCTAATTTCTTTTTTAATTCTGTATCAAATGATAATGAAGCTACCCCGAAGAATTTTCTTAGATTTATTACTTTTTCAATAGGATCTTTTGTTTTTTCTATATAATCCCAATTTCTTTTAGACATTTCTAAGTATGGAATATTAATTAAATATTTTTCATCTTCTATTATAGAGTCCATATCTTTTTTTCTTTCTAATGATTCTCTATAATCACTTTCTAGGTTATTCCAAAAACTTGCTCTTATATTAAAGACATATTCTAATTTTAATGCTGTAGCTGGTGTTATAGGTGCTTTACCTTTAATTATTTCATTAATTGTTTTTTTTGTTATGCCTGTTTTATTGGCAAGGTCTAATTGTGTCATACAATTTGTTTCTAATAATTCTAAAAGTGTTTCTCCTGGTGCTATTACATATTCTTCAAACTTTTTTAGATTACTCATAATGTTTATTCACCTCCAATATTTCTATATCTTTTATATTTCTTAAATCTTCTATTATTATATTATTATCTTTATTTTTAAATATTAGTCTATATTGATTTGTTATGTTAATGGCAAAATTATCTTTTAAATCGCCTTTTAGTTTATGTCTTCTATATGGTAAGCAGGTGGGAACATCGTTTAAATTGTCAAAAGCTTTAAGTTCTTTTATTCTTAATGGTAGTTTTTTGGCAACTTCTACACCATATTTTTTGACTAAGTCTTTATTATATTTAGGATTTTCACATAATTTTTGTAATTTATCTGTCTTGTATGTTAACTGCACTAGAACCTCCCTTTATTTAGATTAACCTAATTGGTTAATTTAATTATATATAATTGAAATAAATATGTCAATAAATAGTTAACGAAATAGGTTAATTAAATTAATTAGTCATTATTAAATATTACTTTTTGTTTTCTAGTATAACATAAATTAAAATAATCAGAATAATTAATTTACTCTGATTATAAATATTTATCTAATTTATCTGTTTTATAAAGTTCTATCTTATATTTAAGTTTATCTAAGGCATCAGTCATAGTTTTAATTTTCTCTTCAAGTTTTTCTTGTTCTTCTTCTAATAGATGTTGACGTTCTAATTTAGTACTATCTCCTTTTTCATATAAATCAACATATTTTTTTAATACTTCTATAGAAATACCAGCACTACGCATACATTTTATAAATTCTATTCTTCTTAAGTCATTATCACTATAATCTCTAATTCCGCTACTATTCTTTTTAACTGGACCAATTAAACCTACTTTTTCATAATATCTTAGTGTATCATTAGTCATATTAAATTTTTCGGTTACTTCTTTTATTGTCATATTATTACTTCCCTTCGTAATTATAATAGCATTTAGAGTCTAGTCTAAGTCAATATTATTAAATAATTTTTCATATTAGTTATAAAATAATTATATAATGTTAGTAGTGATGAGGTGAATTTTATGAAGAAGAAAATTATTGGTGGTTCTATTATACTTTTAATTCTTGTTATAGGGTGTATTGTTATTGGTTGCAACTTTAATGATAACAAAAGTACTCCTAAAACTTTAACTGCTACTGTTATTGGTGTTAATGATGGTACTTTTACAGTGCAAGATAGTAATAATATTATTTATACTTTTGGACTGGATGATAATAGTTTAGAAATTGGCGAAGTTGTTAAGTTAGAGTATGATGGTTCTTTAAATAAGAATAAGGAAAAGCAAGATAATAAGGTTTTAGGTTATAAAACTGTTAATGGAACTAGTGATAGCGAAGGAATTCCTAGTGAGTGGCAAGATAATGGTATTTTTAAGGATTTTTATATCTTTGCTGCTAAGAAGTTAAAAACTATGTCTCTTGATGAAAAGATTAGTCAATTACTTCTTGTAAGGTATCCTGATAATCCTATTGAAACATTAGAAAATTATCAATTTGGAGGCTATGTCTTTTTTGAAAAGGATTTTAGGGATAAGACGAAACCAGAAGTAAAAGATATGATTAATAATTTACAAAATGTATCTAAAGTACCAATATTAACGGCAGTTGATGAAGAAGGAGGAACTGTTGTAAGAGTTAGTAGTAATCCTAATCTTGCTAGTAGTAAGTTTGAATCACCAAGAGATTTATACTTAAGTGGTGGTTTTGATAAGATAAAACAAGATACTATTAATAAGAGTATCCTCTTAAATGAGCTTGGGCTTAATTTGAATTTAGCACCTGTTGTAGATGTATCTACTAATTCAGGTGACTATATGTATAAAAGAACTTTAGGAGAAAATACAGAGTTA
>CALVJB010000097.1 GCA_944332025.1 uncultured Bacilli bacterium | reverse complement strand
AACAGTAAGGTAAAATTTGAAATAGTAAATTGTGAATGTGCAATAGGAAATTTGGAAGGAATACCAATAACAATTGAATATTACTAAGAAAAATCATAGGCTATGGTGTAAAACTATAGTCTATTTTCTTTTATTTATTGTTGACTATTATATAGTTATATGATATAATAAAGAAAAAATAAAAATGAGGTAAAATAATATGAACAGTATAGTGTTAGAAAGTAAAGAAAAATTAATAACAGAACTGACAAAGATTATAAACAAAAAATTTACAGATAAAGAATTTATAAAAAACCTTAATCAAGAATTTTTAAAAAAGGGGTTTAGTGCAAAAACAGTAAACTTATTATTAAATAGAGAAAAATTTGCTAATGAATTAAATAATTATCAATTAGTTGCTTGTTGTAGAGCTTGTAATATTAATGAAAAAAAATATTTTGGAGAAAATATTGTTAAAAGCTATGATAGTTATATAGGTGAAAAAAGAGAGTATAATAGCGTAACTTTTGAGAATATGTTAAAAATAAGCGATGAAGAATATATAGGAACGCTTAGTTATAAAAAAATCTATGAATTAATGTCAAGAAATCAATTGTATTATGATTTAAATTTTCAAAGAAGTCCTAAAATAGTTAAAATAGGAAAAGAATATGTACAAATACCAAACGTAGACATTGAAGCGACAAAGAAAATAGAAAATGCAGCACTAAATAGAAAACTGGAATCATCTATGGGTGTATTAGGATTGATACTAAGTGAAAATTCAGATCCCAAATGGAATGAAAAGAAAAATGGCGAAGTTTATGATTTAACTGTATTTGATTCTCCTGCGATTTTAGATTTCATGCACCGTCTAATTGGCGTAACAAATGCAGTATTAAAGAATTTCTCAGAAACAGGGCAATATTTGGATGGTTATATGATTCTTAAATTCGTCATAGCAACTCCAGAAAGATGTCGTGAAATTGTTTATCAATCATTCCTGAAATCACAGACGGATGTTAATTATTTGAAGGCAATAGATAATAGCAATTATAATACGTTTTTAGAAAAAATTATTAACAATTCTAAATGTCTAAGAAATAAAGTGGTTAAGACTTTTGAAGAAACAAAAATGAACAGCAATATTCTGACTTATAAATCAATACTAATAGACGCTTTAAAATCAATGGATATAGAATTCGACAATATGTATACTCAAAGAATAAAGTCCAAAGAAATGGCTGAAAACATAGATATAATATACGAGTTACTATGTGAGTCAAGCAAATTTAAGAATATGCCCAATCTATGGGTAAGTATATTAAATGAGTCTTATTTGCTATGCGAAAACAAAGACAATTATGATAATATGTTAATGGAATATGTAGATAAAATACTAAGTATTACAAATGATGATATAAAAGAATTGAAAATAAACAATAAAGTATTCAGTATTAAAAGTGTTATAAATAAGTTTGAGGTGAAATAAAATGAAATCATGGGAAATGAATAAGAAAAATTATATAGACTTTGTTTATAATGGAGAAGAAGTGAGTAAAAGCGTAAAATATAACTTATATGATAAAAATATAAAAATGTATGAAGATATAAAAGAAAAAGATTTAATGTATTTCAATATAGAAGAGCTAATCGATTTGATGGATAGTATACCCACAACGGCAATAAGTGTAAAAGATAATGTATATTCTTTTATATCTCAGTATCTTGATTATCAGATATCCAGAGGGAATATATCAATTAATAATATGGTTGCTATAGATAGAAAAGTCGCTACATCTGTACACAAAAGAAGCACTAGAAGCAGATATATTAGTATGCATAACTTTGAAAAAGTAGTTAATGATATTAAAAGAAATTCCGACTGGCAGCATATAATTGCTTTATGTATGGCTAGATATGGTATCAAAGGAAAAGATTCAGAAGATATTATAAATCTAAAGATAAATGATATAGACATAAAGAGAAAAATAGCATATATTAAAGATGATTCAAATAATATAATGAAATGTATACCAGTTGACGGGGCGTTTATAGATTGGTGTAAAAAAGCTGAAGACGAAGATGGTTATTTTGGAAAGAATATAATGAAAACAGGCGGTAACGGGCGTGGAGATAAAATAACTGAAGCAGTTATATATAGCAGAACTAAGAAAGCTTGCGAATCAGCTGGATACAAAAGAATGAGTTTAAATAACTTAGTATTAAGCAGAAAATTAGATATGATATTAGATATAAGAAAAGAAAGAAAGTTAACTAATAGTGACTTTCAACAAATTAATTTGATTTTTAATCCAGAGGCAAGTGCAGGCTCTTATAATTCATTTGTAAGATTTTACGAATCAATAAGCAATGGGGATATTGTTTATAAAGCTACAGAGTCAACTGAAACATTGGAAGATCCAAAAGCTAAGGAGTTTGTTGAAAAACTAAAAACAGAACTAGAAATAGTAGAGTAGCCAAAAGGTTACTCTTTTTTACTAATCTAAACAAAATAAAATATCCCTTTTAAATAATAAATAAAATTTTAAATAAGTGTTGACAATATGATACGACTAATATATAATATAGACATAAAGAGAAAACGGAAGAAGAAAATAATGGAGAGTAAAATAATAAATAAAAAAGAGGGAATGA
>CALVJB010000096.1 GCA_944332025.1 uncultured Bacilli bacterium | reverse complement strand
TTACATGGTGGAGATATTCCTGATACTATGACTAACTTAGAAGATGCTGCTGCTGGTGAAAACTATGAGTGGACTGATATGTATAAGAACTTTGCAGAGACTGCTAGAGAAGAAGGATTTACTCGTTTAGCATTCCTATTTGAGAGTGTAGCAAAGATTGAAAAAGAACATGAAGAAAGATACTTAACACTTCTTAAGAATGTTAAAGATAATAGAGTATTCCATAAAGATGGAGACAAGATTTGGATTTGTCGTAACTGTGGACATGTATATGTTGGTAAAGATGCTCTTGATGTATGTCCAGTATGTAATCATCCACAAAGCTTTATGGAAGTTAAAGCAGATAATTATGAATAAAAGAGCTTGTCTAAGTTCTTTTTTTCTGTTAGGGAATTTTCAAAAATAAATCTTACAATTTGACAAAATAAAAACAACGACCTAAACTTATTAATAAATAGAAAAATACAAGGTAGGTCGTTGTTAATATGAGTATAACACAAAAATTAGAAAATGATTACAAAAATATAGTTGAAAATAAAAAAAACTTCCAAACTCTATTGAAAGAGATCTAATAATAGGATCTTTGGTAGAAGATTTAGGTAAAAGATGTATTAGTGCTGTAAGTCGTGTCATAGGTATATGTAGAGAAAAAGTAAAATCATGTTATGAAAAGTTTAAAAATGGTATACAATTAAAATTGGAATTTAGAGGAAGAAAATCTATAGTAGAAACATATCCTAATATAAAGAATGATATTGAAAGTGTTATTGAAAATTACAAAATTGTTGATTCACATTTTAAAACAGAAACTTTATCTATAAGTATGAATCCTACTGTAATTATTAAAGAGTTAATTGATAAATATGATTATCCACCTAAATTTGCTTGTTACAACTCTATTGTTAAAATACTAAAAGATATGGGATATAAATATCATAAAATTCCTAAATCAGAGGTAGTTGATAAAATTCCTGAAACAGATGCTATATTTGAAAATGTTAATGACCATTTAGAATCAATTGATAATAGAAATGAAGAAGTGGCTTTCATTTCAATAGATGATAAAGCGACTAAAAAAATTGGTAACTTTAGTGATAATGGTTATTCATGGCAAAATATAAAAGCTCTTGACCATGATACTACTTTTAAATATGCTGTTAAACCATTTGGAATATTAGATTTGAAAACAAATGAAACATTTGTAACTTGTACTCCTTATAACTCAACAGCAGCATTTAAAGTAGATTGTATAGAAAAATATATTGTTAGGAAGAATAAACATCACAAATTAAAGAAGTTAGTTGTTTTTCTAGATAATGGTCCAGAAAATAGTAGTAGAAGAAAACTTTGGTTAAAGAAAATAGTAAAATTATCCATAAAATACAATTTAATAATACAACTAGTTTATTATCCACCATATCATTCAAAGTATAATAAAATTGAAAGAGTTTGGGCACATATACAAATGGAATGGCGTAGAATAACGATAGACTCATTAGATCTACTTATAGATTGTTTAAACAAAATGAAATGGAAAGGAATCGATATTAAAGGAAATTTATCTATGAATAAATATGAGAAAGGAATAAAAGTATCAGATTATGAAATGGAAACAGAAATAAATCCTCATATAATACGAGAAGAAGGGTTAGAAAAATGGAGTCTTGTTATAACTCCATATGCTAACTAAAATTGTAAGATTTATTTTTGAAAATTCCCTGCAGAGCCTTTAAAAAATTCTGGAGAATTTAAAAAAGTGCTTTTGGAACTAATACATCTTTTTCAAGTAGAAATACAATAGGTGCATTTCTAAATGGTGATTACTTAACAAGTTATGTAGGAAGTATATATAGTAATATGATAGAAGATAATACTATATGGTATTTAGGTTCAGTAGGAAGTGGAGAAAATTATAGGTTAGCAAAATATACTGATGTAAATATGAGTGCACTAACATCATCAACAACAAGTTCAAAAGCTGGTTTACTAAGATATGGAGAATTAATGGCTATCAATTTGAAAGATATACCGAAAAAGGTGAAACATCTAGTACGGATTTAGCAATAAACTATTGGACATTAACACCATATAAATTGTCTAACGTTCGATATGTTGGTAGCATGGGTGACAACTATAACAATATCCCAATTAACACTAACGGTGTTAAGCCATCTATAAATTTAAAATCTAACGTCATTATAACTTCAGGTACAGGAACTAAATCTGACCCGTTTGTTTTATCAGGGAATTAATATTATTAGGGATCCCTAATAATTTGTTCTTACTCTAGGTAGTTAGATGTCAGTAATCTAGAAAATGTATTTCCTAGATTACTGACTAATTAAATTTTGCTATAATTAGTTTAAATAAGCAACAAATTAGTTGCTTTTTCTCTTGACATCATTTATCTATTATGATACATTGTATATAGATGGGAGACTTGTATAAAAGATGGAGGAAGGAGGATTTTGAAAATTTTTGAAAAAAGATTGAATTTTGTAAATTGAGAGTACTTTTTAGGGTCAATTTTGAAAATTCGTCCGGGGAAAATACAAAATTCGCCTTCATTTTAGGACTGAATTTACAAAATTACCTTTTTGCATTAGTTTTTAACTTATGTTACAACTATTGCAGAAAGGGGGGACTTTATGAATAAAGTACCAAGATTTATATCATTAATGTCAGATACAACTGCAAAAGCTCTAATTAAAGATGATCAT
>CALVJB010000095.1 GCA_944332025.1 uncultured Bacilli bacterium | reverse complement strand
TATAATCTTCTCAAAACCATTTATAGATGATACAATATATATAAGTAAATATCTTATAGTAAAATATTAGTTTCTTATAATATAAGATTTAATTGTGTGGAGGGTATTAATATATGTTAAAGTTAAAAGAGTATTTTAAGTCTAAAGAATTTATTATTTCAATTAGTATAATTTTAGTTTTTATTATTTATAATATAGGAGATTATATTTACTATACTACTGGTAAAGTAGATGCTTCTTTTCCTGAGTTAGTAAATTGTTTTGCTTTTTGGAGACACACTATGTATTATAATGGTGGTAGTGTTATTATGTTTTTAAGTCCTTTTATTATTTCTCTCTTATCTATTAGTAATTTATTTTATAAGTTTAGAGGTAGCTATTTTAAAGACTTGTTATTAAGACAGAATTATAAAAAAACAATTATAAAAGAATTTATATGTTCTTACCTTAAAGCTATTTTCCCATTCTTATTCGTTTCAATATTTGTATTTATTTTAGGATTATGTTTATTCCCAAGTGATGTACCAGATGTTAGTTTCTATGATGTATATATAAGCTTTGAATATGTAGATGTTTCTAACCCTTTTCTTTATATTTTTTTAGCTCATATTGCTATGATATTATATGTACTCGTTATTTCTAATATTAGTTTTATTGTATTAAGAATTACTAAAAAAATGACAGTATCGATTATTTTAACTTTTGCATTAGTTAATGTAATAAATTTTGTTATAAGTAATATAAGTGCTTTACTTAATAATGCTATAGGGAACAGTGCTCTTATTAATCATTTATATTTATTTAATATATATGAAGGATATATGGTTCAGTCAACAGTATATAATGCCTTAATAAATATGGGAATTCTTTTTGTCATCACAACTGTAATAGTATTATTTATCTATAGAAATAAAGAACAGGTGGTGCGTCATTTTGAGTAAATTTATTAAAACCATATATAACTATCTATGGAATACTTGGGAATATAAAGCTATATTGATGTATCTTTTTATTGGAATATATTTTTTTACTGGTCAATTTTCTGGGTTAAATATTGAGCAAATGCTAATATCATCTTTTACTAATAAAATATTCCTTGTAGTCGTATTATATCCAAGTTTTGTTGCAATGTTTTTATTGACATATCAATATATAAGTAAAAATTATAACTTGCTTTTACGGATGGGGTCCAGAAAAAAATATGTTATTATTTCCGTATTAACTTTAATAATTATGGCTTTATTACTATTTATAAAAACTATTATTATGTCTGTAATATGTTGTATTATTACCGAACATAGTGGTTTTAAAATTACAAACGAACTAAATTATATTGTTAATGATTTTATTATTTTCATTATAGAAATTATAAAAATTTTTGGAACTATAGTTATCATAGGATTACTTACTTTATTGCTCGAAATTAGTTTTAAAAAACAGGGTGTTGTTTCATTATTTTTAATAGCTCTTTTAACACTTATATTCTTTGGCGATAAAATGTATCCAAGCGGAATTTTTATAATAGATATATTTAATCCAGGTTTTCAGTCACACGGTTACACATTAATAAATAGTCTATTGGTTTTAATCAGTTATGGTTTAATATATTTTATTACAATAATAATGCTATTATATATTGGGATTAAAAAGAAAATTAAAGATGTAGATATAGGAGTATAGAAATGTTATTACTTATTAAAAGAAATTTACTAATTTTTTTATCTAAAATATGGTATTTAATCCTATCAATATTTTGTATTTGTATTTTCTTTTTAACCCAATATAATAATTTGAAACATTTTGATAATAGTTTTATTTATACAATAAATGGTGCAGATAATACTGGAGGAACTTTTCTTATTATTAGCCTTACTTTAGTTATTAATTCTATCTATTTACTTTATACATATTATTTATACAGTTATGATATTTATAAATGTAAAGAAGCAATATTTTTAAGAATAAGTTATAAAAAATGGATTACTGCTAATATAATAAGTAATTGTATTATTGATTTTATAATTTTTATAACTTCTATTTCTTTATTTCTAATTTATTCTTTTCTAATTAAAGCAACTATAGAAATAGGAATAGTAACTTTATTAATTATATATTTATCTAAATTAACAATGCAATTTGTATATTTATTAATTATTAAATTTATAGGAAATTTTAGTAGCATTATTATGTTTTTGATTTTGTTAGTGTCGCTTTTATTTAAAACAAAATCCATAATCTACATATATAGTTTAACACCTTTTTTTAATAGTTATGAAACTTTGTTAATACTTATATTTACTAATATATTATTGATATTATGTATTGTTTATTTAAAAGATAATAATTTAGTTATAAGAGGAGAGATGAAAAAATGAAAATTGAAATTAAAAATGTTACAAAGAAAATTGATAAAGAGATGGTATTAAATGATATTTCTTTATCATTAAATAGTGGAACAATATATGGACTTGTAGGAAGAAATGGTAGTGGAAAAAGTATGCTCTTGAAAACTATTTGTGGCTTTGTAAAACCTGATAAAGGATACGTAATAGTTAATGGCGAAGACATTTATAAAAATAATACTTTTCCTAAAAATACAGCAGCTTTAATAGAAAGACCAAATTATTTACCAGAGCTAACAGGGTTTGAAAATTTAAAAATGCTTGCTTCTATTAATAAAAAAATAGATGATACAGAAATTTTGAATACTTTAAAAAAAGTAAATCTATTAGATGAAAAAGATAAAAAATTCAAAAAATATTCTTTAGGTATGAAACAG
>CALVJB010000094.1 GCA_944332025.1 uncultured Bacilli bacterium | reverse complement strand
AACAGTTCAGGCATAAAAATAGATAGAACTTGATAGTTCTACCTAATTTTTGTCATGTTCTATCTGAACTGTAACATAGCATTAACTACTCCACCACCAGTACAAGACTCCATTGTTGCAATTGTTTTTTGTCCTAATTGTAAAATATGTATAATTTCTTTAAAGTTCATTTTATCATCCTCATCTTTCTAATAAATATTTTTTTATATCTTTCTTATCTATTTGTAATTCATTATCTATATCAATAAATGGTACTTGCATTTTACCATCTATTATCTTTAAAAATTCATCTATAGCACAATCTTTTCTATCATGAAATTCTCTAGGATAATGATTTATATCAGCATTAGGTATCTTTATGCCAATAACTTTATCAAGAGCAATTTTATTTTTTATTTGATATTCATCTTCATATATTGAATAACGTTTATTAGAAGACAGATTAGATATAAGCCGATAATACTCATAATCATCTTCCACATATTCTGTTTCTATCGCCTCAATTCCATTAAATATAAAAGCATAAGAAGGAGAAATAAATCTTCTATAAGAACTTTTCCATATATAATTTTTATCTTTTTTTGATAAAGAAATATAATCTAATCCATTCCAAGCATTTGAAGTAATTGTATTATCACCTTGTAGACGTTTTGATAAAATAGCATTATTCTTTAGAATATTAGGCATTTTTTCAAAACGTACCTGATGGTAAAACCAGTTAGGATTAATCTCTATTTTTCTTATCATATTGTATCAACTTACTTTCTTGAGTGATATTTTATTTACTATATAACTTATTTCTTACTATATAATCTAAAACTTTATTATCTAGATAATCTTCCACTCCTTTATTATTATATATCATTTCTCTAATTTTAGTAGAAGATATTTCATTTTCTTTTATATCTGTAACAATAATATTATTTTTATAGTCCTTATATTTTTCTAATAAAGTATTAATATCATCAGTATTTCTTTTAATAACTAGTAATTTATAATTTGATAGAATGTCTTCTCCATTCTTCCACTTATCTATATAACTTAAATTATCAGTACCACAGATAAAATATATCTCATCATCTTTATATTTATTTTTAAAGTAATTAAGAGTCTCATAAGTATAAACAACATGTTCTTTTAATTCATAATCACTAACTTCTAAATTATAACTATCACACATTAACTTAAGCATCTCAAATCTTACTTTATCACTTAAAAGATTATTTTTATATTTATATTTACTGCCTGTTGGTACAAAGATAACTTTATCTACATAATGTTTTTTAATAAGAGTTAAAGCTATTGTCTTATGCATTTTATGAGGAGGATTAAAACTACCTCCAAAAATACCTATTTTCATAAAGTTTTCTCACCTCTTAACTTTAATATTTTTTCTTTACCATTTAACAAAGGTGTTAGAGATTCTTTATTATGTAAAGCATTAATTATTTCGGCAATATTCATTGAACAGTCTACTGTATGAAACCAAGGCTTATCTTTAAATTCTTTAGGTATATAAGAAAGATTAGTAGTATAAAGTTTATCAAAAGTATTATCTAAATACCCTTTCTCAAAAGCATCTATTCCCTCTGTAAATAAGGCAAATGTAGCGATAAAATATACTTTTCTAGCTCCCTTTTCTTTTAACATTTTTCCTACTTCTAACATAGATGTACCTGATGCGATCATATCATCAACTACTAAAATATCTTTACCTTTAACATCACTACCCATATAAGTATGCTCAATTATAGGATTCTTACCATTAACAACACGAGATAAATCACGTCTTTTATAGAAAACTCCTACGTCACTATCTAGAAGTTCCGCATAGTACCTAGCTCTCTCCATTGCACCCATATCTGGACTTATTACTAAAATATCTTCTAAATCTTCATTCTGTAACAAATCTTCTAAAATAGTATTTGTAGGATAAAAGTTTTCAAAAGGAAGATTAGGAATAGCATTAGAAACATTAGGATCATGGGCATCAAAAGTAATTATATGATTAACTCCTAAATGTTCTAATTCTTGTAGGGCAAGAGCACAGTCAAGTGATTCTCTGCCTTTTCTTTTATGCTGTCTGGCTTGATATAGTAAAGGCATTATTAAGGTTATTTTTTCTTGATAACCAGATAAAGCAAGGATTGTTCTTTTAATATCCTGAAAATGTTCATCTGGACCCATATGATGAAGAAACCCATGCATGTTATAAGTAATATCATAATTACCAACATCAGAGATAATATAAATATCTTTATCTCTAACCGTATCTTCTATCTTTACTTTTCCCTCACCATTTGAAAATCTATCTTCCTTAACAGTTATCATATAATTAGTTTTTTCTCCTCTAATCAGCTTTAAATCACTATTAACTTTCTCACCTAACTCTTTAATATTCTCTAACACTATTAATTTTAAATTATTCATAAATACCTCCTTCTTTTCTTATTAATATTTTATTAATAAGAAAGCTTAAAAATAATTACAGATTTATTTCTGTTATTAACATTATACTAATAAGAAGAAAGTTTGTCAACAGTTTTTTAAAGAAAAACTAGAGATTTTTATAATTTCTCTAGTTCTTCAATACTTAAACCAGTACTTTCTGATACTATTTCAAGAGATACTCTTTTTTGAAGAAGATTCTTAGCAATTTCTATTTCTTTTGCTTTAGCCCCTTCTTCTATTCCCTCAGCTTTCCCTTCTGCTTTACCATCATCATATCCCCAACTACGAGCGGTATTAATCATTTTTTTCTGCATTATTTCATTATCATA
>CALVJB010000093.1 GCA_944332025.1 uncultured Bacilli bacterium | reverse complement strand
GCTATATAGAGTAATCTATATTTCTACTCGATAAGGTTTAAAATTACACTATAACTTACAAAGTTTAGTTTAAATAATGTTTGATATAATGAAAAAAGAACAAAGATAAAAAATACCCAAGTACGGTAGCGACTATCGGAATTTAAGCCTATGGAGAATAGGGGTTACTCTATCTATGAAGTAGGAATCCTTGGAGGTAACGACAAGGTAAAAACAAACTTGTTTGTTTTATTTGTTCAAGAAACTTGACTTTTATAATGATAATAATGAATTTAATTATCTAGCTTACTTATTAGCAGATAATAATAATATTTCTGTTCAATTTGCTAAATATAAAGGCAATAACGTTTCTAATTTAATAGAAAATGAAGATTTTGGATTTTGTTCTTTAGTAAAAATAACTGATAACATTTTAAATAAAATAATATTAGAGAATAGAACTTACACTAAAATTGAATATAAAACTAGAAAAGAAATTAAGTTGTATGATTATAATGCAGTTAAAGAGTTGGTAACAAATGCTCTTGTTCATAATGACTGGTGTAACGGATATTCACCGAAGTTTGAGTTATTTGATGATAAGTTAGTTATTTCATCAAATGGTGGTATTCAAGAAGGAGTCTCACAAGATGAATTTTTAGAAGGCTTTTCTAATCCTAGGAATCCTGAATTAATGAGAGTTTTTAGAGATTTAGGATTTGTTGAACAATTAGGAACTGGTATACAAAGAGTATTAAAAAGCTACGCTAAATCTATATTTAATTTTTTTCCAAATCACATAAGAGTTAGTATTCCTTTTAATGAAAATCAATTTAAAAAAGAAACAAGCAAATTAAAATATGAATCATATATATTTCTTAATCAACTTCAAAAATCAATTGTAAAATTAATTATGGATAGACCTAATATAACACAAGATGAATTAGCTAGGTTGCTTGATGTAAATAAAAGAACAATTATAAGAAATTTTAAAGTACTTATTGATAACAAATATATTGAAAGAATTGGTGCTAATAAAAATGGTTATTGGAAAATAACAGATAAGTTATTAGAAGAACAATTATAGGTTCTTCTTTTCTTCTAAATTCATCTTTACTTAAATAAAATGTAATGATAAAATTTAAGTATAGAAAGGATAGATATTATGAAAAAATATGGAAAAATAATTATTATTGTAGTAGGTATTCTTGTTGTAATTGCTTTACTTATTTTAATTTATTTTAAGACAACTTTTATTAGTAAAGATGACGTAAAGGATATTATCGCTGCTAATATGAATGCTAATGTAAATGATTTATATTTTGAAGATATTGATTTTGACTTTGATAAGGGTGTTTATGAAGTAGAAGTTTATTATCATAATGATGCTTATGAATATAAAGTTGATGCTAGAACTTCTACTGAAGGTGGAAGCATTATTTATACTGATTTTAAATATTTTACTAATGGTATAACTGATGATAATAATAGTAATAACAGTAATAATTCTAGTACTAATGGTTCTACTAATAATGCAACTACTGCTAGTATAACTGTTGATGAAGCGAAAAATATTGCTCTTACTCATGCTAATTTAACTGAAGATGCTGTAAGTTTATTAAGAACAGAGCAAGAGTATGATGATGGTGTTCTTGTTTATGAAATTGATTTTACTCATGGTGATTTTGAATATGACTATAAAATAAATGCTAATACTGGTGAGGTAGTTAGTTACGATAGAGATAGTATATATGATTAATTTTTAGCCATAATAGAAATAGGTGATTATATGAAAAATATTTCTATTTGGCAAGATACTGTTAATAATAGTGATAAGTATGAATCATTAAAGGAAAATATAGATGTTGATATTTTAATAATTGGTGGAGGTATTACAGGATGTAGTACCTTTTATCAGTTTAAAGATGATAATAGAAAAATAGCTTTAGTTGAAAAAAATAGAATAGGTAGTGGAGCATCTAGTAGAAGTAGTGCCAAAATAACTTTTTTACAAGAAGATATTTATACTAAGCTTAATAATATCTTTGGAAGAGATAAAGCTTATCTATATTATAGAGGAGAGAAGGAAGCTTTAAAGATAGTTAGTAATTTGATAGAAGAAGAGAATATTGATTGTGATTTAAAGAAAAGTAAGTCTTATTTATATACATTAGATTCTTCTAATATTAAGAGAATAGAAAAAGAAAAGGAATTACTTTCATCTTTTGGAGAGAAGACTACTTCTATTAAGAAATTGCCTAATGGAATGAAAGTAGAATCAGGTTTTTATGTTAATGATACTTATACCTTTCATCCTTTAAAATTTATAAAAGAAATAGTTAAAAAATCTATTAGCCTAAGTCATAGAGTATATGAAAATACTAAGATAATTAAAATAGAAAAAGAGGGAGACTATTTTAAATGCTATACTGAAGGTAATATTATAAAGACTAAAAAGATAATCTTAGCTCTTCATTATCCATACTTTTTATTACCTTATTTAATGCCTTTAAAGTGTTATTTAGAGAAGTCTTTCTTAGTGTGTTCAAGAGTTAATAATAGTTATGATTTTAATGCTATTAATATAGAGAAACCTTTAAAATCTATGAGGTATTATAATGATTATTTATTAACTGTATCATCATCTGCTAATCTTGCTTTTGCATCTAATAGTAAAAAGATGGTTAGTGATTTAGAGAATAATACTAATATAAAAGATTATGATTATGTATGGAGTAATTATGATTTAATGACTTTAGATCATCTTCCTTTAATAGGTTTTATTGATGATAACTTAATACTTTCTACTGGTTATAATACTTGGGGTAACTCTAATGGTATACTTGCAAGTACGATAATAAAAGACTTAAT
>CALVJB010000092.1 GCA_944332025.1 uncultured Bacilli bacterium | reverse complement strand
ATTGTTGGATATTTTGATGCTTCTTTATATTTTAATGGTTTAACTTTAGTCATTAAAGCATTTAAAGATAACTCACACACATATACTTCATCTTTACATACTTTAGGATGAACTCTACCCATAATACCTATTCTTTTACGGTCAAGTAAAATATCTGCAGAAATTCCTGGATGTAAGTCTGAAACACTACTTTTAACAAAACTATAACGGTTTTTAAAGCCTAGATAATCAAGAATACTTTCTACTATTCCTTTCATTAGATAGAAGTCTACTTTCATAGAGCCTTTCCAAGAATTAGTAATATAATTACCTTTCATTAAGAAAGCTATCTTAGATTCTTCATTATAAGCTTTATCATAGGTTTTAGCAATTTCATAGATATTTATATCTTCAACTTTACGTGCTTTATTATAATTATAAACATTCATTAATGATGGTATTATACTTGTTCTAATAACACTCTTATCAACACTCATTGGATTAGGTAAAGTAATTCTTTCTTTTTCTTCATAATCAAAGCTAGAAGCCATTGAAGGTGATACTAAAGTATAAGTTTTAACTTCATTAAGTCCTAAACTTCTAAGACGTTTAGATATAGCTTTACGATATTTAACATCTCCAACATACTCACCACGTTTTACTTCAATATTAGGAAGAGTTCCTTTTATATTTTGATATCCATAAAGTCTACCAATCTCTTCTGCTATATCATTAACATTAGAGTCAATATCTAGTCTTCTACTAGGAATAGTTACAGTAAATTTACCATCTTTAATAGCATATGGAAAGTCTAGTCTTTCTAACTCATGTTTCATATCTTCTTCATCTATTTTAAGTCCTAGCATTTTATCTACTTCTATTGGATAGAATTCTACTACTTTAGGAGTCTTATCTAGTTTATCGTGCACAACAGTTCCAGAAAGAATGGTAGCATTAGCATATTTTTCTAATAAGTGGCAGGCTCTATCAAGGGCCATATTAGTATATTCGTAACTTAATCCTTTACCATATCTTATACTAGCTTCACTTCTAAGATCTAAGTGAGATGCCGTATATCTAATACTAACGGAATCAAAGATAGCTGCTTCTATCAAGATATTTTTAGTAGTAGGTTCTACTTCAGTATTAAGTCCTCCCATAACACCTGCAACACAAATAGCGTCACTACCATTACTAATAACTATGTCACTATTTTTTAAAGTTCTTTCCTTACCATCTAAAGTAACTAATTTTTCATTATCTTTAGCATCTCTAACTAATATTTTATCACCTAGAGAATCTTTATCAAAGAAATGAAGTGGTTGACCAAACTCTAACATAACATAATTAGAAATATCTACGACGTTATTTATTGGTCTCATACCTACTGATAATAATCTTCTTTTAATAAAATCAGGTGATTCACCTATTTCTACGTTAGTAACCATCTTTGCTAAGTAATAAGGACATTTAGGTGTATCTACTTCTAGTTTAAAATGATTATTAACGTTATCCTTATCTTCACTATAAGATAAATCAGGTAATTTTACTTTTCTATTTAATATAGCAGATATTTCATAAGCAAAACCAATATGATAGTAACAATCATTATTACGATGTTTATGAATATCTAACTCATATAAAGTATCTTCAAGACCTAAGTATACAAGAGGGTCACTTCCTACAACAGCATCATTTCCTAACTCTTCAATACCTTTAGCATAAGTCTCATCAGTCTTCTCTTCAAGACCTAATTCATATAAAGCACAAATCATACCATTAGATTCTACTCCTCTAATCTTACTTGATTTGATAGCAAAGTCACCTGGTAAGACAGCCCCTGGTAGGGCTACTATTACTTTAAGTCCTTCACGTACATTAGGAGCCCCACAGACTATTTGTTGTAGTTCATCTTTACCTATATCTACCTGACATAAATGTAAATGGTCACTATCTGGATGGTCTATACAACTAACAACTTTACCTATTACTAAATTATCTATTTTATTAGTAATAACTTTTTCAATATTAATACCAGATTCTGTTATTTTAACTGCAAGCTTCTCTAAATCTTGATCACTTATATCAATATAATCTTTTACCCATTCTAAATTAATCATTACTACTAATCTCCCCTCTATCAAAATTATTAACTTCTCTTAAGTCTGTATTATAGAAAACTCTTAAGTCATTAATACCATATTTAAGCATAGCAACTCTCTCAGCTCCAAAACCAAAGGCAAAACCACTCCAAACACTAGGATCAAATCCACTCATTCTAAGAACATCTGGATGAACTACTCCTGCTCCACAGATAGTAATAAATCCTGTATTTTTACAAATATTACAACCAGCACCTTTACAATTAAAACAACTAATATCTACTTCAACTGATGGTTCTGTAAACTGATAATAACTTGGTCTTAATCTTACTTCAACACTATCTCCAAATAACTTTTTAAATACAACTTCAAAAGTACCTTTTAAGTCAGATAGTGATATATCTTTATCTACAAGTAATCCTTCTATTTGCATAAATTGATGAGAATGAGTCGCATCATCATCATCTCTTCTATAAGTCTTACCAGGACAAATAACTCTAACTGGTTTCTTACCTTCTGCTTTTAACATTGTTCTAACTTGAACAGGTGAAGTTTGACTTCTAAGTAGTATTTCTTCTCCTTCAATATAGAATGTATCTTGAGCATCTCTTGCAGGATGTCCTTTAGGTATATTTAACATTTCAAAATTATATTTATCTTCTTCAACTTCAGGTCCATCTACTACATCATAACCCATAGACATAAAGATTTCTTCTACTTCTTCTATTAATTTTTCTAAGATATTAGGAGAACCAATACTCACCTTTGTACTAGGTAAACTAATATCAATAGATTCACTTTCTAACTTTTTATTTAACTC
>CALVJB010000091.1 GCA_944332025.1 uncultured Bacilli bacterium | reverse complement strand
AAGTTTTATTATCTTCTACTGGATTTCCATGTGATAAGTTTTTAATAGTTTTTATAGCATCATTTATTTGAGCATCACTAAAGTTTCTATTTATATTACTGATATCATCAAATAGATTATTATCCATAAATACACTATGAAAATCTCTATCGATGTTATAGCCATTTAGCCTTTCATATCCTAAATTTTCAAAAATATTTAATGTCATATCTTCTAATTGTTCTTCTGTATACATCTTTAATCACTTCCTTAAATATTTGTCTTCTTTTTTGATCATTGTTTCTATTTTTTTATAATTCTCGTTATATCTATCCACCATCTTTTTAAAATGATAAGTTCCTTCCTGATAATAATAGTAATCCATCTTGCATGCGTTTTCTATTATTTCTCCTGTTTCATCTTCTAAAGTGTCATCTAATTTTTTGGGAGAATAGTATATTAATATTTTATAATTATTGTTATTTAAATCTCTGTAATTGCAAATTAGCAATGTAAAATCACTTTCACTTCTACTATTATTTTCATTTAGAATATATTCAGAATTTAATGTTATCCAAAATGGAAATGCTATCGTCTTACCTTTTGGTACTTCTTCTGTAGAATATATTCTTTGATTATAGTCTAAATCAAGAGTTTGACAAGCTGCGCATCTTTCACCATGAATTAAATCATAAAATGTTATGTCATTAGCTAACCCATTACCTATATTTTCTAAACATATTAATATGTATGAATTGAATTTTTCTTTTCTTTCAGAGTATCTATAAGAAAATGCCATATATTCGGGTCTATTAGATGTATGATGTCTGTTACATATTGTTTTTAATTTTAATCTTGGTCTATAAGTTTCTTTATTTTGATTTTTAATTTGTTTATTTGTTATAAATATACTTATACCACCAGAAGCAAAGATTGCTATCGCTTGAACAAATATATCAATAATTTGAATTATTATCTCACACATTATTTTCCTCCTTCTGAATATTTTGATATTACAAATCACAATTTGTATGATTAAATTTCTATATTATCTAAATCTATTTCTCCACTCATTAACTTTGGCAATAATGTATCTCTTAATTGAGATAATGTATCATTTGAAATTTGATTACTTTTTATTTTTTCGAACATCGGTCTAACTTTTTTATCATATTCAATTATTAATTCTTTATTTAAATATGGTACTTGAATATTTTCAAAAGTATTTTTATTTATATTATAAGTTGTGCTTCCACCTGCAATACTTTTCATGTATTGTTCTTGTTCAGATAGAAATTCAAATAAATAATATAAATCATAATCATTTTTCATAACTAAAGAATTGATTTGTTGATTTGTTTGAGAGTCCTTATCGTTTATACTCACTAATCCCACAGTTGCAATACATGAAACTGATATTGAATTTTTAGGAATAAGTGATTTAGCACCTTTTCTTGTGATATATCTTTCTGTATTAATAGTGAATACTTGATTATGCATATCTGGAATCGTAATAAATGGTATATTCCCATCCCAGTATTCCTTATTTTTTGTTGAAGGTGTTTTACCAGTTATAACCTTTTTAGCTATTTCCCCAATTTTCCTATATTCTATATTTGATTCATTATCGTCTAATAACTGATGATATAATACATTACACATCTCATACAAATTATTATTTATCTCATTATTTAACTTAATTTTTCCATCTATATTAGATAATATTTTTGATATTTTCCTTTGAATTTTCAATTCAGGTAATTTAATCTTTATTTTGTTCATATTTTCCTGATTCAATTTTGGTTGTGTTGAACCAGTAATATATTTACCTAAATCTAATTTTAATAAATAATAATACAAATATTCTAAATCAACATTTTCCTTCACTTTAAAAATATGTGCATGATTATTTAACCAAAACTTTCCTTCAACAATTTTAACCAAATCTTTTTTTCTCGATTTTAAATTTTCACCATCTTCTGCTAGAAGAATATATTTCCCATCAAAAATATAATCATCTATTGAATCTATTATATCTTGAGCACCATAATATGGATATATTCCTTTTCTTTTACTTCTATCCATTGTTGATAATGGTTTTCTCTTTTTATCTTCTAAAACAATAACATCCTCTAGTTGTAAATTTTTGAATTCCATATTATTAACCTCCTTTTGCAAATCACAATTTGTATGATTAAATTTCTATATTATCTAAATCTATTTCTCCATTCATCAATTTTGGTAGTAGTGTATCTCTTAATTGAGATAATTTTTTGTTTTCCTTTTGTTTTTCTCCTATCATTTTAAACAATGGTGCAACTAAATTATTATATTTTTCAACTTCATTGATATTTAATTCACCTATGCTCATTTCAGCAATATGCTGTGGGTAAATATGTGGTTGTGCTGATCCAGTTTGGGCATCAAATATTTCATCTTGTCTAGTTTTTAAAACTATATACCAAAAATAAACATTTTTAGTAATAGAATCATCAATATATGAACAATCAGAAGCCCAAACAGGTATACTCCATAAATTAGTATATCCAGCATTAGCTCCAGATGCAGAAATAGTAATGACTGGTGATTTAGTATTAAATTGATTATGATAAGCTGATGGCTCAATTCCACCTGCAACTATTGGTGTATCACCATCAATAGCATCTCTAGTTAATAAATTTTTACCTCGTTTAGGAACTATGTAATCTCCAATTGTCTTTTTATCTTGGTTAATTCCTTTAAATTTATCTTTGTATAAAGCTACTGCTTCTTCATACAAATTATTATTTTATTTATTAACTATGTTACATAACACAAATTATTATTTATATTAGTATTTAAATTTGTTTTTGCATCAATCCTTGTTAAAATACTAGCTATTTTATCTTGGATTTCTCTTTTGGGAATTTTAATACTACATTTTAATAATTCTGGTTGTCTTAGACCTGTTACTGTTGACCCTGTTGC
>CALVJB010000090.1 GCA_944332025.1 uncultured Bacilli bacterium | reverse complement strand
GTTTACCTTACTAGGCAGGATTTCCACCTGCTAAATTATACGACCTACCCAGTCGCACCTAATAATATGTTTAAACTCGCATTTTCATTAAATCCCATAAATAGTCCCCCTTTTAATGATATTGCTATATATTATAACACATTTTACATAGATTAAAGCATTTATTTTGTTTTTAGATTTACAAAACTCTCCTTACTTGCTAGAATTAAATAGGAGGATTTTATGAAAAAATATATTGTTTTATTATTTCTAATTATTTTATTTGGATTTACTTTTGCGTTTAGACGCCCCTTATATAATTTATATAGAACTTATTTTGTTAAAGAAAATAAAATTGTTACCTTAACAGCATCTAATGATTATACAAGAGATTATGATTTTAATTATGTTAAAAGAACTGATGATTTTACTCCTAGTGAGTATCAGGATTTATTAAATATTTATTATACTGTTTTAAACTCAGGAGAAGATGAATTTTCTTTCTATTGTCCTGATGATTACGAAGAATGTTTAACTGATATAGATAGTCTTGCTAATAATCAAAGAGTATTATCTACTATAAATAATTTTGTTCATCCTTTTAATAGTTTTAGACATCTTGAGACTAGTTATGATGATTATGGTAAAGTTACTTTAAAAATAGATCACATTTATACTGATAATGATATTAAATTAATAGAAGCGAAAGTTAAAGAAATAGAAAGTACAATATGGAATAATTCTATGAGTAATGAAGATAAGATTAAGGAAGTTCATAATTATATAATAAACAATAGTAAATATGATAGTGATAGAAGCGATAATAATATTGTAAATTATAAATCAGACACTGCTTTTGGTACTCTTTTACAAGGCTATAGCTTATGTGGTGGATATACTGATGCAATGGAATTATTTTTAGAAGATATGGGAGTTAAAAGTTATAAAATATCCTCTGAAAATCATGTTTGGAATGCTGTTAATTTAAATAATACTTGGTATCATTTAGACCTTACTTGGGATGATCCTATTACTACTGATGGTAGTGATATCTTAGAATATAACTTCTTTTTAATAACAACTAGTGAGTTAGATGAACTAGAAGCAGAGCAACATAATTATGATAAAAATGTTTATAGTGAACTTAATATCTAAATTTTAAAATCTCTATTCATATAGGTTAAAGCCCTTACTTAGGTAATTATCTAGAATAAAATAAAGGGAAAGGAGCGATAAGTGTGAATAGAGATTTTAATTTTAATTATAATTACTATCCAAATAATATGGATAGAGATATGAATAATCCTAAGTTCTTTACAGAAAAAGAAGGTTATTTAAGAGGAAATATGTTTAGAAACTTATATAGTCAGTATAAGAATTATGAACCACAAGTATTAAGACCTATGAACGAACAAGAAGAAATGTTCTTAAGAATGTCTGAAGCAGAGTTTGCAGCACATGACTTAAATTTATATTTAGATTTATATCCTAATGATGGTAATGTTCTAGATTTATTTAATAAATATAGAAAAGAAGCGAATAGATTAATGATGGAATATGAAGATAAATATGGTCCTATTCTTATTAGTAGTGATAGTCTAGATACTAGTCCATTCCTATGGCAAACATTAATATTTCCTTGGAATATGGAGGGACTTTCTAATGTTTAAATATGCTAAGAGATTACAATATCCAGTTAATATTAAGAAAAAAGATATAGGCATGGCTAAACAGTTAATTACTCAGTATGGAGGTCCTAATGGAGAACTTGCTGCAGCACTTAGATATCTTAATCAAAGATATACTATGCCTGATCAAAAAGGACAAGCATTGTTAACAGATATTGGAACTGAGGAACTTGCTCATGTAGAGATGTTATCTACTATGGTATATCAATTACTAAAAGATGCAACTGTTGAGGAATTAAAAGAAGCAGGACTTGCTTCTAACTATGCAGAACATAGAAATGCTATATATCCAGTTGATGCTAATGGAGTTCCATTTACAGTTGCATATTTTGCAACTACAGGGGATCCTCTTGCCGATATAATGGAAGATATGGCTGCGGAACAAAAAGCAAGAGCAGTATATGAGAATTTAATAGATCTTACAAATGATCCTGATGTTATTGGACCTCTATTATGGTTAAGGCAAAGAGAAATAGTTCATTATAATGCTTTTGAAGATTTATTTAATTATTATAATAAAATGTTAAACAAAAAATAGATAGTATCACAACTATCTATTTACAAGAATATCCAAAATCTTGATATTCTTTTTTTATGTTATCCAAATTTGTATTAGAATCATAATCTGGAATTAAAAGATTAGCTCTCATTTGTGAAATATCAACACTTAAAGCATCACTATCTTTGTTATAAGTAATATTTTCTTCTATACTAAAACTACTATTTGATGAAGTGATACGATATATATCACTAATACTTGTATTATTCTCTAATAATTGTGTGTTATAATCTTGTAATGTTAAGAATGTTTCATCTTCAAAATTGGTTGTTGTTATAGTACTAGTAATTTTAGAACTTGTAACTTTATTAGAATCAACCATAAAAGATGCCTCATTATTAACTGTTATATTATCTCCAATACTAGCTTCTAGAGTACAAACAACATCTCCTCCATTACCTGAATTATTAGAACCTCCATTATTTACTAAAAATACAATAATAAGTATAATACCAATAACAATTATAACTGCTCCTGCAATTAATAATATTTTTTTTCTATCAAGATTTTTATTTTTTTTCTTCATCTTAATACCTCCATCTACTATATAACTATTTTAACAAAAGAAAAGAGAATATTCAATAATTAAGAGTATATAAAGTGTAAACTTTTTTACTTATTACCTCTTGGAAAACTATGTAAGTACACTTCTTTTAATCTATCATTAGTAATATGAGTATATATCTGTGTAGATGAGATACTTTCATGACCTAATAATTCTTTAACTGATAAGATATCACAACCTTCATTTAAAAGATGTGTTGCAAAAGAATGTCTTAACATATG
>CALVJB010000089.1 GCA_944332025.1 uncultured Bacilli bacterium | reverse complement strand
GGAGGTATTGTATGTTAATTACAGGAATTTTAATTACAATAGTTGCAATTTTTATGTTATTAGTTCCTCAATTTTTTATGAAGCTTAAAAGCCCTAGAATCCCAGATAGATTGTTAAAAAGTCCTAAAATGAAAATTGTTCTTAGAGTATGGGGTGGCATTTTTGTAATAGTTGGAATTTTATTAATTATTTTCTCAACTATTCAATAACAAATTTTAATGAAAGTAGTTATATTGGGAGTTAAAATTAGATGAAAAAGAGAAGATTGAACATTTTTGCGATAATTGTAATCATAATGATTTTTTTATATTTTATATATAATTTTATTAGTGGAATTATATATAAAGATAAGATGAAAGAGATTAGTCAATATACTTCTAGGCAAATGATAAATTATACCTTAAATAATAATGAAAACGCAATTGTATCGGTAGCTATATATGATGAAAATGGTATTACTTATAATGTATATGGTGCAGAATATAATTTGAATTATGATTATGAGATAGGTTCAATTACTAAAACTTTTACAGCAATGTTAGTTTCTAAAGCAATAGAAGAAGGAAAAATAAATTTAGATGATAACATTTCAAACTATTTAGAACTTGAAAATAGATATTATCCAACAATAAAAAGAATAATTACACATACTTCAGGATTTAAACCATATTATTTAAGCTTTCAGAAAATCAAAAACTACTTTGCTGGAGAAAATGATTTCTATAATATTTCAAAAGAACAAATATTGAAAGAATTAAATAAAACAAAGTTGGAAGATAAAGATTATAATTTTAATTACTCGAACTTTGGAGTTTCAACATTAGGATTAGTATTGGAAAAAGTATATAATAAAAACTATAATGAATTATTAGAAGAATATTTAAAGCAACTAGATATGAATAATACAACTATTGCAACAGGAACAGGTAATTTAAGTGGATATTGGAAATGGAATGAAAATGATGGATATATTCCAGCAGGGGCAATAATTTCTAACATTGAAGATATGTCAAAATATTTAGAAACACTAATTACATCTGATGAAAATTATGTAATAAGAACACAAGAAGCATTAAAAGAAGTGAATGCAAAAAATGACATTTATAGTATGTTTGATGTAAATGTGGATAATGTTGGTATAACTTGGATGATAGACAACAAAAATGATATTATTTGGCATAATGGATCTACTACAAATTTTAATAGTTATATTGGATTTAACAGAGAAAAGAAAGTTGGAGTTGTGATTTTATCAAACATATCTCCACAAAAAGATGTTAATATGACTTTAATAGGAAATAGAATAATGCATGAACTATTATATTAGTCAATGCAGCTAATTGAAATTAATTTTTAAGATAATATAAAGTAGAAGGGAAAATTTAAAATGAACAAACTTAAAACTGGAATTTCCTTAATAATATTAGGAAATATATTATATTTATCATATATATTTTTTACTAGTAATGAAACAAGTTCGTTTGGAGAATTTACAAAAGGATTAACGAATTATCATAGAACATTGATAATATGTGTTATCATAGAAGAAATATTATCATAGAAAAAGAGAGTTTTTTTGGAAATAAAGGAAATCTCTTTTTATTTTCTATGATAACAATTATAATACTTTCTACTGGCAAAGTACCAGTAAAGAAAGGAGTGTGTATGAATGAATACACTAGATTTTAAAACACAAATCAAAAATATTAGAAAGGAGGCATTAGAAATTGGATTTTCTATTTCTACTATGGATGAATATCTAAGAATCTGGAATAAGTTCATTTATTGGAAGAGTACAAATAGTTTTGTATATAATGAAAAAGATTATATAGACTTTCTTTTAGATTATTATAAATTTGATGTAAATAGTTACACAAATAAATCTAGATCACTTTATCAGCAATTAATGAGATCTAAAAGAATACTTGATGATTTTGATACTTATAAAATCTTTATGCAAAAAAGATCATTACCTAGTTCTTTATATTCTGATTATCCTAGTAATTGGAATGTAGTTTTAGATAATTATTTAGACTATTTGAAAAATGTAAGGCAAAATAGCAATAATAGTATAATAATTAAAAAAAGATATTTAATAAATTTATTATCCTATTTCTATAAAAATGGTTTAAATGAATTAGATAATTTTTCTAAAACATTTGTAGTAGATTTTATAAATAAAACTATTGATAAAGGTAATATTTCTAAAAGAAGAAATTTTTATGTTTTAAGAGATTTTTTAAATTATTTATTTATTGAAGATATTATATTAGAAGATCTATCTTGTTATATTCCAAAAATAAAGGAAAGTAGAAAAAGAAAACTACCAACTTACTTAAAAACAGAAAATATAGAACAATTACTTGAAAGTATTCCTAAAGAAAGAAAAATTGATATTAGAAATTATACAATAATATTAATAGCCGCAAGACTTGGTCTTAGAATAAGTGATATTTTAAATATTAAGTTAAAAGATATTGATTGGAAGAATTATAAGTTAAATGTTATTCAACCTAAAACTAATAATTTAAATATACTCCCTTTATCTAAAGAAGTTGGATGGGCAATTATTAATTATATAAAAAATTCAAGGCCAAAATGTAATAATGAATATCTATTTGTTAAAATGAAATATCCATTTGAAAAGATGGAACAATTTAATAATTTTAATAAATATTTTGAAAAATGTAATTTAGAAGAAAATATAAAAAAAGGAATTCATAATCTAAGACATAGTTTCGCTACAAATATGTTAGATAATGATATTCCTATTCACATTATTTCATCTGTTTTAGGTCACTCAGATATAAATACTACCTCTTCTACTTATATTAAAATTGATACTAAAAATCTTAAAAAAGTTTGTCTGGAGGTAGATGAATAATGCAAGATTATAATACACTATTTAAAGAATTTATTCAATATAAACACTTTTGTGGTTATAAATATAAAACTGGTGAAATTGTACTTAAAGAAATTATAACTTATTTAATTCAAAATAACATTATAAAAATAAC
>CALVJB010000088.1 GCA_944332025.1 uncultured Bacilli bacterium | reverse complement strand
CTACCATGACCATAAATAATATTATTTTTAGATAAATTATCTAAATCATTACGATAATCTAAAAAAATAGAACCTATCTCGTTTTTTTCACCATCAAAAGAATGATTTAAATAATAACTATTATCACTACTCTTTACAACAGGGTAACTCACTTCTGTATTATCTACTTCAATATACCCAACAATATCAGAATTAATTTTCTTTAATTCATCAAAATCATATTCTGCTATTTTTTCTTTAAATTCTAAATCTTTTTTGTAACTATAATAATAAGTTGTAATATTATAAATTAGCATAATGGCAATAATGCTACTAATTATAAAAACTAAAGACCAATTTCTTTTCTTCACTTAGTCACCTCCACTAAAGTTTATTATTATTATTATTAGATAAAATATGTCATATTATGTAAAAGTTTAATTTTTTTTATTATTTTCTTTGATTAAATAAATTTTTAAGATATAATTTAATTATAATAATATTGGTGAGGAGTGAATTTATGAAGAAGAAAAAAATTATTATTACAATAGTAATCATTGTAATAATAGGACTATTAGTGGCAGGAGGTGTTTTACTATATCAAAACTATTCTAATAAACATAGAATAATAACTTCTTTTGAGGAACTAAAAGCAGCATTGACTGAAACATTTGATATTACTGAAAATACAAACAATAATAGTAATAATAGTAATGAACAAACAATAACCGGAAACACTACTTTTTATATAAATCCTTTATTTGGAAATAGTGAAGATGGTAGCGATGTTGTTATTGGTAATTTAAATAATAGTACATTTAATTATGAGTATCGTCTTGATACTGAATCTAAAAGAATGTATATGGATGGTTCATTATTATTAAATGCAACAGAACTATTAGGAATAAATTTTTATCAAGCAGAAGATATAAGTTACATATTTCTAAAGAATATTTTTGATAAATATATAACAGTTGAAGATAATGATATTTTTAAATATTTAGAGGAAAGTGAAAAAGCAGCTGATGATATTAACTATATTTATAGTAAAATAACTACAAGTATTAGTGATAATGTTAATAGTAATGATATTAAAGTAACAAATGTTGATGGTAAGAAAAAAATAAGTCTTGAACTAGACGGGAAAAGGCTTAATGAAATTAGTAAAAATATAGTTAAGGATTTAAAGAAAGATGATAAAGCTAGAGAGATACTTGGTAATAGTTTAGATGAATTAGATACAACTACATCAAGTAGTGCATCTGATAATAATAATTATTTAAACTATAGTATTTATCTAGAAAAAAATAATATTGTAACATATGAATTTGGAGTAAATGAAAGTGGAACAAATTACAGTATAGAATTTAATAATGGAAGTGAAAAAAGCTTTGTTATTAAAGAAGGAAATACTGAAACATTTAAAGCAATTATAACAAATAATAATGATACTTTAACGATAGATTTAAATAGTAATAATATAAGTTTAGGTACTATTACATTGAATAAAAATAATATTAATTTTAATATGCTTTTAGATGAATTAACTAATACTGCTATTACTGCTAATATTACTAGTAATACTTCTAATAATACTACAACAACTACCTTTAATGTATCTTTAACTGCAAATAATGATAGCATGGATGTGCTAACAATTACTGATACTAAACAAGTATTAGAAAATACAGCAGATTTTACTGATATTGATACTACTAATACTATTAACATTAATGATTTAACTGAAGAAGACATTACTACAATCCAAAATAACTTAACAACTATTTTCTATAATATTATGGGATTTACAATGTAAAATAAAAGAAGCGAAATGCTTCTTTTTATTTTACATTATAAGAATAAAAATATGATTTAGGATTTTTAATACCTTTTTCATTTAAACTAAATGAATATAGATAAATATAATCAATGTGATTATCTTTAGCATATTTCTTTATATAGTTTATTAAAGTTGTTCCAATACCTTTATTTTGATAACTTTTAGTAATTGTAATTTGTTTTATCTTTATATTATTAGGTGATAATTCAATATAAAACTTACATTCTTCATCTGGAGTAATATCATCTTTAGATAAAGAAGCATAACCTACTACTCTATTATTTATAAATGCTAATACTATTTTATCTGCATTAGTTAAATAATCATCATCTATTAAATAACCATTAGGATAGTCATTTTCTAGATGAATACTATCAATAGCATCTTTATATTTATAAAAATCATTCTTATTTATAACTTCTATTTTCATAATAAGTATCTATTTACTTGACCTTCTTTTTTATATTAGATGCATTGTTTAAATTATACTCTTTTTGTAAATATCTATCAGTTTTAGATAATGCTATATAACTATTACTATCCATTAAGAGATTATTATCTAATAAATCTAATGCTAGTTCATATGGTACTTCTATATATTTAATAAATTCTCCTTTATCTAGTTGTTGCTCACTTACTTTCTTACAATTAAGAGCTAAATAAACATCTACTTTTGCTTTTATACTTCCAGGGTCTTGATAGTGATTACCTAGATATATTATTTCATCTGCCATATAGCCAGTTTCTTCAGCAAGCTCTCTAATACCTGCTTTTTTCCATCTTCGCCAAATCCAAAGTATCCAGCTGGAAACTCAACTAAGGATCCTTCTTCTGATAAACCAATAGGTTGTATGACAAAAACTACTCTTCCATCATCAGTTATAGGAACAATTACACTAGCTCTTTTCTTATCTATATATTCTCTAGTTTGTACTTTCCCATCAGGATAAATAAAAGATTGATTTTTAATCTTATAGAAATTTCCACCTTCTTTTGGCAATGAACATGGTATTGCTTTACAATAATTAAGTAATATATCAATTTCTTCCCTTGTATTTATTTTCATAATGAAGCACCTTTCTTATTTTGTATACTGCCTTCCTTTAGAACGCTTTTCTATAGGTTCAAGCCAATCAATTATTGCTCCAACTTTAATAGTTCTAAGCATCTCATCCTTATTTGATTTTCTATGATAGTTTTCATAACAAACTAAATCTTTA
>CALVJB010000087.1 GCA_944332025.1 uncultured Bacilli bacterium | reverse complement strand
TATAGTAGTGGAAGTATAAAAATATTTGGTAAAGAGATGAAACCCGATTCTTACGATATAAAATCTAAAATAGGTGTTGTATTTCAAGAAGTAGCAGTTTTTGATGAATTAACTGTTTACGAAAATGTAGATTATTTTTGTGGACTATATATTAATAATAAAGAAACAAGAAAAAAGTATATTGAAGATGCAATAAACTTAGTAGGTTTGGAAAGTTTTAAAAACTTTTATCCCAAAAAATTATCTGGTGGTTTGTTAAGACGATTAAATATTGCTTGTGGTATAGCTCATAAACCTAAACTCATTTTTTTAGACGAACCAACTGTTGCAGTAGATCCACAAAGTAGAAATAATATTCTAGATGGAATAAAAAAATTACGAGATAATGGAGCAACGATCGTATATACAACACATTACATGGAAGAAGTTGAAATACTTTGTGATAGAGTTATTATACTCGATAAAGGTAAAATCTTAGCAACTGGTAAAACTGATGAATTAAAAGAATTAGCTAAAATAGAAGAAAAAATATCGATAGAAATAAATGACTTAGATATTAATTACATAGATAAAATAAAAGAATTAAAAAATGTAGATGATGTTAAATATAGTAGTAATATATTGCTTGTTACATATAAAAAAGGTAAAAATAATTTAGTTGAAATAATGGAGTATTTAAAGAAAAATAATATTAAATATAATAAAATATATTCAGAAAGACCAACACTTAACGATGTGTTTCTTGAATTAACTGGAAAGGAACTTAGAGATTAAATGTTTATTCATAATTTTAAATATTCTTTAAAAACTCTTTTTAGAAACAAAGAATTAATATTTTGGACTTTTGCATTTCCAATAATATTAGCAACTTTCTTTAATATGGCGTTTTCAGATATAGAAAATAGTGAAAAATTAGACATTATAAATATAGCAATTATTCAAAATGATGATTTTGATAATAATGAAGTTTTTAAATCAGCCTTTGAAGAAATGAGTGATAAAAATAATAAGGATAGATTATTCGAAACCAAATACACTACAAAAGAAGAAGCACAAAAATTACTAGAAGAAGAAAAAGTAGTTGGGTATATGGAGTTAATAGATAATAAACCTAAATTAACTTTTATAACAAGTGGTATTAATGAAACTATATTTAAATATGTATCAGAAGAAATTATGCAAACAAGTAATATTATAAATAACCTTACTGAAGAAGAAATACAAAACCAAATTATGACAGGAAATTTCAATGTTGACTATGAAAGTATTTATAATAAAGTAATAGAGATTACAACTGAAGAAAATGTTAAACTTAAGAATATTTCGAGTGATAATCTAAGTTATACAATGATAGAATTTTATACACTTATTGCAATGGTTTGTTTATATGGTGGGATACTTGGAACTGTTTCTATAAATCAAAATTTAGCTAATATGTCTAATCAAGGAAAAAGAGTATCAGTAGCACCCACAACAAAAGGTAAAGTAATTTTAAGTAGTGTTCTTGCAAGCTATATTACTCAATTAATAGGAGTTGCATTATTATTTATTTATACTATCTTTGTATTAAATGTTGATTATGGTAATAATTTAGGATTAATTATTATTTTAGCAATGGTAGGAAGTCTAGCAGGATTATCATTAGGTGTTTTAGTAGCAACTACAATTAAATCAAATGAAAATGTTAAAACTGGAATAATTTTATCTATAACAATGTTAGGTTGTTTTTTATCAGGAATGATGGGAATAACTATGAAATACATAATTGATAAAAATATTCCAATTATTAATAAATTAAATCCTGCAAATATGATAACAGATGGTTTATATTCTTTATATTACTATGAAACATTAGATAGATATATATTTAATGTTGTAAGTTTGCTTATTTTTGCTTTCACATTGATAGTAGTTTCTTATATCAGTTTAAGGAGGCAAAAATATGACAGTGTTTAAAACATTTTTAAAAATATTGAATAAAAATAAATTCATTATAATATTATACACATTATTTTTAATATTCTTTGGTGGATTTAATATGCAAACAAGTGAGAGTAATATAAACTTTGTTGCAAGTAAACCAGATATAATGATAGTAAATTATGATGAAGAAAAAGGAATTACAAAAGATTTAATAAAATATATAGAAGAAAATAGTAATGTAGTAGATTTAAAGAATAATGAAGATGCAATTAATGATGCCTTATTTTATAGAGATGTAAATTATGTAGTATATATTCCTAAAAATTATAATAAAGATTTTATGGATGGAAAAAATCCTGAAATAGAAATTAAAAGTACGGGAGATTATCAATCATCATTTGCCGAAATGTTACTATCAAGATATATTAAAGTAGCAAATATTTATCAAAAAAGGATTAATAGTGAAGAAGAATTAATTAATAAAATAAATGAAACTTTATCTAAAAAAAGTGAAGTTAAAATAACATCCAAATTAGATACTAATATTTTATCAAAAGCAACATTTTATTATAATTTTGCTAACTATAGCATAATGGCATGTTTGATATATGTTATATGTTTGATTTTAGCAAGTTTTAAAGATATAAAAATTCAAAAAAGAACAATTATTAGTAGTACTAATTATAAAACTTTAAATAGAAAAATATTGTTATCAAATAGTTTGTTTTCCATAATTTTGTGGATGATATATGTTGTATTAAGTTTCATTTTAGTAGGGGATATAATGTTTTCTATTCATGGCATTTTTTACTTAATAAATTCATTTGTATTTACAATATGTGCTACCACAATTGCCTTATTTATTGGTAATATAGTTTCAAATAAAAATGCTATAAGTGGAATAGTTAATGTAATAGCTCTTGGATCAAGTTTCTTATGTGGAGCATTTGTTCCAATGGAGTGGCTACCAGATGGAGTTATAAAAATTGCTCATATTTTACCTTCATATTACTATATAAGTAATAATGAAGTTTTAAAAACATTAGAACTTATTAATTTAAATACTATAAAACCAATATTATTAAATATTATAATTGTATTATCTTTTTCTATTATGTTTATTATTCTAACTAATATAGTATCAAAAAGAAAACAAAAAATAGGTTAAAAATA
>CALVJB010000086.1 GCA_944332025.1 uncultured Bacilli bacterium | reverse complement strand
CAAGTTCAATAGTTGGCTAAGTAAATCTTTGTCATCATTCCAATCAGGCAAATTATTATCCATCTTAGGATTTGCTTTTTCAATGGCTTCAAATTTTGACTTTTCTATTACTTTCGCATATTCCATCGTTGTATTAACTGATGTGTGTCCAAGTAATTCCTGAATATATATTATATTAACTCCTTTATCGAGTAAATGGACAGCTCTTGTATGTCTAAATGTATGTGGTGATATTTGTTTGTCTAATGAATTTGTTACTTTTACAATATCTCTTAAAAATCTTTCGTTCATTTTGTTGCCATTAATATTAAATAAATAGCCACTTTTTATATGATTTTCTTTAATATAATTAATTAATAATTTTTTTGTTTGTTCCATCATAGATACTATTCTTTGTTTATTACCTTTTCCAGTTAATATTATATATTTTTCTTCTAAATGTATATTTTCTACTTTAAGATTAATAATTTCACTGGTTCTAGCTGCTGTATCATATAAAAGTGTGAGTAAGGTTAAGTTCCTTCTACCTTTATTTGTTGTTGTATCTATACTATTAAATAATTTTTGTAATTCATCTTCTGTAAGATAACTCATTACTTTCTTAGTTTCTTTTTTTGCTTTAATACTCAATATTTTTCTGATGTTATCAATATTATCTATTTCATCTATCATACAGTACTGATAAAATGATTTTATACAGGCTAGCCTCTGATTCCTTGTTCTAATACTGTTTTTTTTATCATCTTCTAGGTAATTTAAAAACTCTATAATTATTTCTCTAGTTATATTTTCAAATGTGATATTTTGTAACTTAAAATTTTTAATGTTTACTAAATAATCTATAAGTGTTTGAAATGTCTTTTTATAGGAACGAACAGTATGTAATGACATATTTCTTTCTATAATTAAGTAGTCTTTTAAAAACTTTGATAAGTAATATGAAAAATCTTTATTCATTATCTTCACCTATACTTGGTATTAGATAACCTAGTTCGTTCTCTGATATTTCATTAACTGTTCCTAATATATCTTTATTAATATGAAAATAATAAGCAATAGAATTTAAACTTTTATGTCCAATCTGAGTTTTTAGTATAGGTAATATTTGATTTACATCTCTATTTTCTTTAATAGCTTTATCAATATTATGAACAAGGTAAGTATGCCTTAAATCATGTAGTCTAGGCCCTTTATCAGTTATTTTAATATTAGATAACATTAATACTTTTTTAAAATATTTTGTAGCTGAATCACCATGTATTTTAAAAATATATTCATCATTTGATTTATTATAGAAAAATTTAGTTACAAATTTATTTATTTCTTCATTTAATTTATCAGAAATAGCCACATATCTTTCTTCATTATTTTTAGTATCCGTAAGTTTAAACGCAGATAATTCATAATTATAATCTTCAAGCTTAATATTTAACAGTTCTCCGATTCGCATACCAGTTTGATAAAGTATTTTAATAATTAAAGGATAAGCTTTTTGTTTATAGTAACTATAATGATAATCTTTTAGTGGTTCGTTTAAGTTAGAATAAATCAACTTAATTTCTTCATATGAAAATATATAAGGAATAAAGTTATTATGGTTTTGTGGATATATTTTGTTTGGTATTTGATAACAATCTATATCTTTTTGATATTTTAAAAAATTACAAAATTCTCTAAATACTCCCATATTTCTGGCTATTGTATTAGATGATATATTAGTATTTAACCCCGCATAATCTTCGGTAACTTCTTTAGTTATTTTAGTAATATTATGTTCTATTAGATAATTTTTTATTTCATTAATAACTATTTCATCAGTTTTATATTTATATCCTAAAAAATGTTTAAATTGAATAAATTCATCAAATATGGTATTATATTCTCGCATTATTCATCTACCTCAAACATACTTTTTTAAGATTTTTAAGGTCAATCTTTAGATATGTATTAGAGGTAGTATCAGTAGATGTATGACCTAAGACTGATGAAATAATGTGAATAGGAATATCATTATCTAATAGATTGGTTGCGAGGGAATGTCTTAGATTATGAATTCCTTTTTTTGTATCTTTTTGCTTAAAATCACACTTATCAAAATATTTATTAAAATCAGTAAATTGTTCCATTTTTTCAAACGGATAATGCATTTTGATGAACAAATATTCATTATTACATTTAGGCCTAGCTTTATTAATATAATCAATAATGGCCCACCCAACCTCTTTAGATAAAGGGAGTATATTTAAGTTATTAGTTTTAGGCTGTATAATATTTATTTTTTTATTTTTCCAATCAATATCTTTTAGTTTAATATTTAAAATATCACTTAGTCTAAGTCCCAGTCTTGCGGCAAGTAAGATGATGGCATAATTTCTGATATCAACCTTTTTTAATTTCGGAATGCTTTCAAGCAACTTTTCAATATTTTCTTGTTTTAAATAAGTTGGTAGTTTTCTTTTCTTTCTTCGATTAATTCTTGGAACATAAACAGATAAATCTTCAAGTAGAATATTTTCTATAAATAAATATTTTAAAAAGTCACCTAGAACATAGAAGTTTCTTCTTTTGGAAATATTACCTTTTTCTACCACTTTATTTATAAAATTTGTAATATCTAATTTAGATAATTGTTTTAAATCATTTATTTTATTTTGATAAAAATAAGATAGCAAATGAACTAAATAATCTCCTTTGATTTTAATACTGTTATCGCTATTTTGTCTTACATTTTTTAAATAATTTAAATAACCATCTAAAATTATATTCCAATTACTAGGATAATTAGAATATAATGCTTTAGGCAAGCTTCTTTTAAGTATATGTATTTTATAACTATCAAAATTATCTAGTATTCTTTTTGATCTCATTAATTGTTGATGTCTAGACTTAGATTTATTAGTAAATTTACTAACATCAAAATGATAATAATCAAACAAAAATTTAGAGTATTCTTTTTCATCATATACAAAATGAATTTCATTTTTCCATTTAATGAATTTATTCCATATCACTAAATATCCATCCATCGTTTTAATAGAATATCCAATTTCTAATGCCTCCTTCCTAATATTTTTAATATAAATTTTAAAATCTTGTGTATTCATATACACACTCCTTCCTTACTGACACTTTGCCAGCGGAAACTATTA
>CALVJB010000085.1 GCA_944332025.1 uncultured Bacilli bacterium | reverse complement strand
CAAGAATCATTTGTTTAGCAAGTTTTTCACCTATTTTAGGGAATTTCTTTAGATAAAGAATATTTTCTCTATTAATGGCATCACTAATTCCATTAATAGAACCAGTAGCGATAATAGGTAGAGCCATTTTAGGACCAAGCCCCTTAACACCAATAAGTTTTAAGAACAGCTCTTTTTCTTCTTTAGTTTTAAAACCAAATAAACTATGTTCATCTTCTTTTATTTGTTGATATAAATAGACTTTATAGTCATTCCCTTCTAGAAAGGCAAAAGGATTAGGTGTATTGATAAGATAACCTATTCCATTATTTTCTAAGATGATAGCATTAGACATAACTTCTGTTACTTTACCTATAATATAACTATACATACTAAGCCTCTTTCATATTATGATGAACATCTTGTACATCATCTATATCTTCTAAAGCCTCTATTAGATTATATACTTTTTCTTTAGTTTCATCATCAAGTTCTACTTCATTGTTGGCTACATTTGTAACTTCACTAGTTAAGAATTCTGCAACTCCCATATTAGATAAAGAATCTTTAACTGCAATAAACTTATCACTAGGTGTTGTAATTAAATATGTATCCCCATTATTTTCCATATCTAATGCTCCTGCATCTAGAGCAGTTAACATTACTTCATCTTCGTCATAGTCACTAGGTATTTCTATAATTCCTTTTCTCTCAAAGATATAACTAACAGAACCATCAGTACCTAAATTACCTCCACGTTTAGAGAAAGTACTACGTACCATTGATGCAGTTCTATTACGATTATCAGTAAGACAATCTACCATAATGGCAACTCCTGATGGTCCATAACCTTCATATCTTATACTCTCATAATTTTCTCCATTACCGGCTCCTTTAGCCTTATCAATAGCTTTCTGTATATTATCTTTAGGCATATTAGCAGCTTTAGCTTTCTCAACAACTAATCTTAAAGCTGCATTACTATCAGGATCAGGGGCTCCGCTTTTAGCAGCGACATATAATTCTTTAGCAATTTTTTGAAAGACTTTACCACGTGCTGCATCTATTAATCCTTTCTTTCTATGAATAGTAGCCCATTTTGAATGTCCACTCATGTTATTACCTCTCTTTCTTTCTTCACTATAATAACACAAATATAGCATTTATTCTAGATTTAACTTTAAAATAATGTTATATTACTTACAGGTGAATTATATGGAAAAATATATAAAGAATGGTAATAAAAAAATTAAGTTTAAAACAGTCACTAAATTTGCAGATAGAATTAAAGGCTTTAGGTTTTATCTTTATCCTATAAAAGAAGGATTATGTTATCCTAAAAAGAAGATGATTAACACTTATTTTGTATGTCAAAAGTTAGATATAGTTGTAACTGATAAAGAGAATAATATACTTGCAATATATCCATCTATAAGAACAGAGAATTTTATAAGGCCAAGATTAAAAGCTTATTATATATATCTACTTCCAGAAGGTAGTTCTAAAGGATTAGAAAACTATGATAAGTTAAGGATAATGACTAAATAATCCCCATACTAAAACTATGGGGATAAATTATATAACTAAATTTTTTTTAGCATTTAAATGTTTCTTTACATAAGCTTTACTATTTGGTTTTTAGAAAGCCCTGTATACTCACATACTTTAGGAATAGGTAGTCCATCTTTAAGAAGATTCTTAGCAATAGCTTTTTCTCTTTCTTTGGCTCCTTGTTTAATTCCTTCTTTAATTCCTTGTTTAAGACCTTGTTTAAGACCTTGTTCTTTAGCAGTAATTTTTATACTGTTTTCTATTCTTCTTCTTTCCTCTTCTTCATCATATAGTCCAATAGTATATGCATCATTAGTTAATCTTTTTAATTCTTTAGCAACTTCCATAAGTTCTTCGTCTCCTTCCGCTAATTTGTCAATCTCATCAACTTTTGTTAAAGTTAATATTACTAGTTCTTTTTCTAATTTACTTAAATTTAATCCTCTATCATACTTTTCTCTTATTAATTTTAAATTAACATATATTTTACCCCATTTATCACTTTCTACTATTCCATATTTATCTCTTGATTTAAATTCTAATAGATTCTCTTTACTTAGGAAACAATAAAAGTTATTTATATTTATCTGTATTACTTTAGGCATACTAGCATAACTTTTCGCTCTTCTTATCAAATCATTTTTTACTTTACCTAAATAAGCATCATTACGTTCTATTAATCCATCCCATTTTATATTATTAAACTCATAATTAAATATATAGCCTTTTACTTCAAATAAAACATCTGATACTTTACCTTTTTCTAAAACATTATCTATTACATACTCAGTATTCATGTCTTTATAAGTATTTAATATTAGTTTTTTAGATACACTTGTTAAGTTAGATGTAGTATCTGCTCTATACTTAGGACATTTTCTCATAATAGCTTTATATATACAGTCATAGGTAGCAGGAACAACTTCTCCTTTTCTTCTTAATTCAGCGACTATTTCTTCAAATCTTTTTTAGTAATAACCAAGGTAATTCCTCCTTTCTGCAATACTTATAGCATAGTCTATAAATGATTGCAAAAAGGCAAAATTCAAAATTCATAAAAAATAGTCTTTCAATTTACTATTTTCTCTAGGGGAATTTTAAATATTCATATCAAAAATCACTTAAATTTATAAAATTCATACTTTTTTCAAAAATTTATTCTTCTCCTTTCCCCATCTTCTATGCATCGCCTCTTATGTCTATAATGTATCATAATGGATAGATTGTGTCAAGACGAAAAAAGTAACAAATTAGCTATTAATTTATCAAAAGTTATTAACATTACTAACGTCAGAAATACTATTAGTAATTCTTACTCAAACTTGTTTTTAGCAATATCTTTTTTTTCATTTTCTTACTCCATTATTACACTATAAAAAGAATAGAATTATCCTCTAATCTTTTAAGTCATAATGAAAGAAAGTAACTAGATTACTACTAAACTGCCCCACCCAGATACCATATTGTAAACATAATTTTCTCATATTTTTACCTTCTTTCTCTACTTTGTTAACTTAATATTACATAACAAAGATATAAGTAAAGCATTAATTTCTTCTATTTTTACTAATTAACTCTAAAGGAACTGTTAACTGTTTAATTCTTTCTATTATTCTTTTCGCTTTTACCTTTTCAGTACCACTATTAGTAATACTTAAAGAAGCTTC
>CALVJB010000084.1 GCA_944332025.1 uncultured Bacilli bacterium | reverse complement strand
AAATAATAATTCTTCATTAACTCCTTCTTCTGTTATTTCATCCCATTCTATATTTTCTTTATTTTTATCGTTATTTACTGTGTTAACAGGGCTAGAACTAATATTCTCAACATTAGATTTAAAGTTTTCTCTATTTGTAACGCATTTTTTAGTCAATTTATATGCAGCAACTATCCCAATAATTATAATTAATAATATAATTATAATTTCCAAAATTATTTTCTTATTCTTTTTCATATTACCGTTGATTTAACCTTTCACTTTATAATTTAATCATAGCAATAAATTACTATTTATTAAACAAATCACTAAATTGTAATTTATTATTACCTTATATATCTTTTATTTATATTTAAAATTAGTATTGATACTATTATTGTTACAATTAAAGTTATACAACAACTTAACAAACTATAATTAAATACAAATATTGCAGATAACCCATTTATTAAGCAATGAGTTAATATGCAAGGAAATACACCTTTCGATACCTTTCTTATTGTTGCCAAAGCATAACATAAAGTTAAACACATTATTCCAAAAAGAAAATAGTTCATATTTGCATTTGCTGTTCCTCTTATAAAAAATATTGGTAAATGCCATAACCACCAAATAATAGAAGTAAAGATTGTTGCTATATGAAATCCAAATTTCTTTTCCAATTCAGGTTGTAAAATCATTCTCCATCCAACTTCTTCATTTCCACCACCAAATAACATCATTGGTAAGATTACTATAAGCATAAATATAGGAGCACCAAATTCAAATCCATTTATTGCACACCCAAAAACATAATAAATCAATACAAATAAAATTACTAAAACATAAGTCCAAATATTATGTTTTATATCAAATATCTTTTTTAACCATTCTTTTAAATTCTTAACTTTGTTATTTTTCTTTAGTGATATATAAGAGGCAATAGTTGGGGAGAATCCCCCGATAATGTGCATAATCCTTAAAAATATATTATTTATTGTCAAGTTAAATATTTGACTAATTAAAGCACAACCACCCCAAAATATTAGCATTATAACAAATGTTATTATTAAAAATTCTTTCACTAACTTTTTATTCATAAATACTCCTATCATCTCTACAACTTACTATTTATTGTTAAATTCTTTAATCGTCAATTTTGTCTATTATCTCATCTAATTGTTCTTTTTGTTCGTTAGATAATATTGCTTCGCCATTACCTGCTGAAGTAATATGATACTCATCATCAAATATCTCAATTCCATAAGTAACAAAACCATCTTCTTCCTCACTATTATATTTAATATAATAAGTTGGAAGTCCATCACACGTTTCATTGGAAAAAGTTAAATTATCAATAATATTAAAAATTTCATATATCTCCTCTTGATTTAAAGTGTATTTTTTTATTGATGTTTCAGAACTTAAACCAGTTGTTTGTATATCTATTGTGGTAACTTTATTATTAATATTACTTTCTTGATTTCTATTATCTTTTTGTAACTCTTCTTCAAACTTTTTTTCATATTCTTTCATTTCTTTTTCAAAGTCATTATAATCCATAAGCCAAGTTCCAATTTTAATATCATCAAATCCTGCTAATGTATGAAAATCAATTACTTTATATCCTAATCCAAAGTACTCTATTGTTCCTCCATCACTAATAACTCCTGCTGGATTTTGTATACAGAAAATGGGTTTTTCTTGTTTCTGTACTCTATTATAATCTACTGCAAAAAATATAATCCCTAAAATAACTACAATTCCTACAATAATAAACAATATTTTCAATCCTCTTTTCATAAACATCACCATTTTTACCTTTCATTTTACAATTTAATCTTGAAGATAACTTACTATTTGGCTAGCCAATTAGCAATATCATATATTTGGATACCCTCATATTGATAATCTTCGTGTTTTGTTCTTGCTATTATTATCTTTGGATATGCATCTTTTATTTGTAATAATGGCTCTGCTTCTCTTTTCAAAGTCTTTTCATACTCTATATTATCTGAAACTTGAATATAAACTTTTTCGTTTCTTTTTAGTGCTATAAAATCCACTTCTTTATTATATAACATCCCTGTATATACTTCATAACCCCTTCTTAGTAATTCGATTGCGACAATATTTTCATATATCCTACCATAATCTAAAGATTTTGTGCCTAAGCGAGCATATCTAAATGCATGATCACATAAATAATATTTTTCATCACTACTTAAATATTTTTTGCCTTTTATGTCATATCTACTCATTTTATAAAAGGCAAACGCCTCACATAAATATTCAATATAATTGCCAACTGTTTTATGGTTTGTTTCCAAATTAATATTATTTAATGAATTTGCAACATTTCTTAAAGATGTTCTATTAGATATATTATCCATTAGAAAATCATTTAATGAACTCATTAGTTTCTCATCTTTTATCTTGTTTCTTTCAAAAATATCTCTAACTATTAGAGTATTATATATATCATTTAAGTAATCATATTTTTTATCTATTGAATTATATAAATATGAACCTGACATTCCGCCTTCCATTACATACTTATCGAATGCTTTATCGATATCCTCATATTGAAAATATTCAAGATATTCTTTAAACGAAAACGGATAAACTTCAATTTCAAATGTTCTTCCAGTAAATAATGTAGCTAAATCACTACTTAATAAAAAAGCATTAGAGCCAGTTATATAAATGTCATATTTTTCTTCTGCGTGTAGACTATTTATAGTCTTTTCAAAACCTTCACACATTTGAACTTCATCAATTAATACAAAATTATTCATTTCTTTTTTATATCTTTGTGCTATATAATCATTCAATTTATGATATTCTTTTAAGTACTCAAAATCTAATGAGTTATAATTTATATCAATTATATTATAATTTTTTACATTATTTTTTATATATTCTTTAAAAAGTTCTAATAATTTAGATTTTCCACTTCTTCTAACTCCTGTGATAACTTTTATATCAGGAGTTCCCATTACTTCTATTAAAGTATCAAGATAATTTCTTTTTATTAATTTCATATTTTCACCTCAAAAAGATTATATCATATCACTTCCCAAAAATCAAAAATTTTTGAAAATGGGAAGTGACCATTTTTATTATGTGACATTTCTAAATTAGTATACATTAATCTATAATCTGTTATTTTTTTACTTTATATCTTAATTGAACATAAGAATTATCTAATTGTTTACATTCAATAAGTTCCAATGCTTTTAATTTATTCAATTCTTTTGAGCTGCTAATTGATTCACCATCAATTAAAGTAGATACATCTTTGCCTCCAACTAATAATGGAGCAATTACTATGTTTAC
>CALVJB010000083.1 GCA_944332025.1 uncultured Bacilli bacterium | reverse complement strand
GATACCTTATCTGTGAAGTAGGAATCCTTGGAGGTAACGACAAGGGCGAAATAAAATTTATTTTATTTCTTATGTTCAGACTGTTCAAAATAAAATGCATTATGCTACACATGGAAGCACAGCAGAAGTTATTTAGAAATGTTGAATAAAGAAATAGAAGAGATTAATAAATAATAATTTTTATTTGATTAATATTGGAAAAGAATAACAAAACTATACACAGTTCTCTGATTTTGTGTATGACTTTGTTAAAAACAGGTTAGGGTGTTACAAATTGTTATATTTTAGAAATAAGTTAGATAAATATAAATATTCTGCTTATCAACTCAAAATAATATAAATTACTTAATTGTTTGATGAGTTAATTGAACTTAGTAAAAAGTTTATATTTTATATAATAATTGCTAATAAATTATTTAAAATAAGCAGATTAAAAAGTAAGGATGTGAAACATATGAATACAGTTGCTAATTTAAAAGATATAGTTTTTTATCAGAATAAAACTGGTAATGTGAAAATAGAAGTATTGTATGACAATGAAAACTTTTGGCTAACTCAAAAAAGTATGGCGGAGCTTTTTTCTGTTAAAGTAAATACTATAAATTATCATCTAAAAGAAGTATTTAGTAGTGGGGAACTTAATGAAGATTCAGTTATTCGAAAAATTCGAATAACTGCTAATGATGGAAAAAAATATAATACTAATGTCTATAGTTTAGATGCCATAATTGCCGTTGGTTATAGAGTTAATAGTTATGAAGCGACACAATTTAGAATTTGGGCAACTAATACTTTAAAAGAATATATAAAAAAAGGTTTTGTTGTAAATACAGAAATGCTTAAAAATGGTCCAAAATTTGGTAAAGATTATTTTGATGAGTTATTACTTAAAATTAAAGAAATTAGAGCTAGTGAGAGAAGATTTTATCAAAAAATAACAGATATTTTTAAAGAGTGTAGTTATGATTATGATAAAGATAGTGAGATTACTAAAGAATTTTATAAAAATGTTCAAAATAAATTACATTATGCTATTACAGGTATGACTGCCCCTGAGATTATTTATAATAGGGTTGATGCTAATAAAGATAATATGGGTTTACAGACTTGGAAAAATGCTCCTAAAGGTAAAATATTAGAAAATGATGTTGTAATTGCTAAAAACTATTTAAGTAAAGAAGAGATAACTGAATTAAATAATTTAGTTTCAATGTATTTAGATTATGCAGAAAGGCAAGTTAAATTAGGACATATTATTTCAATGAAAGAATGGAAAGAAAAATTAGAATTATTTTTAAAATTAAATGAATATAACATTTTAAAAGATAATGGGAAAATAAAAAGAGAAATAGCAGATGCTTTAGCCTTAGATGAATACGAAAAATATAGAGTAAAACAAGACCAAACCTATTTATCTGATTTTGATGAATTAATTGAATTTAGTAAAAAAGAGAGGATAGAAAACTAATATGAAAGATATAAATATTTTAGTTTTTGGAGATGAAATTGTTGATTATAAATATATATTAAGCCATATTTTAGAACATGATTCTAGTGATAATTATTATAATGTTTTAAATTTTGAAATGTGGGGCGATACTACTGAAGATGTTAAAAATAGATTTGATGATGAGTGTAAAAAGATTTATTATAAAGATAGAGACTCAATAATCATTTTTTCTGTAGGAGTTAATGATACACAAAATATAAATGGTGAAGAAAAAGTTTCTCTTGAAGCATTTGAAAATAATATTATTAGTTTAATTAATAATGCTAAAAAATATACTGACAATATATTATTTATTGGGTTAACAAAAGTAGATGAATCTGAAATAGAATTTTATCCTTGGAATAAGGACAAATGTTATTCGGATTCTAAAATCATTTTGTTTGATTTTGTATTAAAAGAAATTTGCCTAGAAAATAATGTTGATTATATTGATGCTTATGATTTATTAGAATCTAAAGACCTATTTGATGGCTTGCATCTTAATGGTAACGGTCAGCATAAAGTTTGTAATAAAATAAAAGAATGTTTTTAATATGATGAGGAAGTGATGTAATGAAGGCATGTGTTTATACATTAGGATGTAAAGTAAATACTTATGAAAGTGAATATATAGTATTAAAATTAATAGAAGCAGGATATGAGGTAGTAAATAATTTAGATGAAGAAAGTAATGTTTATATAATTAATACTTGTACTGTAACAAATACTGCAGATATTAAAAGTAGAAAGATAATACATCGTATTAAAAGAAATAATCCTGATGCTTGTATAGTCGCTTTAGGTTGTTATGTAGAAGATCATCCTGATGAATTTAATGATATAGATATTTATATAGGTAATAAAGATAAGAGTAAGATTATAGAACTACTTGATGAATATTTTACTAATAAAGAACCTATTAGAAGAGTAGGACTTGATAAAGATAGTTTCGAAGATATGTTTATAACAGATTTTAAAAATAGATGTAGAGCCTTTGTTAAAGTCCAAGATGGATGTGAGAACTTCTGTAGTTATTGTATTATTCCTTATGTTAGAGGAAAGTGTAGGAGTAAAGATTTAAATACTGTAGTTAGGGAAGTTACTACATTAGTTAATAAAGGTTTTAAAGAGATAGTATTAACTGGTATTCATACAGGGCACTATGGAGTAGACCTTGATACTACTTTTGCCGACCTTTTAAATGCTTTAATTAAAATAGAGGGGTTAAAACGTCTTAGAATCTCTAGTATCGAAGTGACTGAGTTAAATAGTGATGTTTTAGATGTAATTAAAAATAGTAATATAATAGTAGATCATTTACATATTCCTTTACAAGCTGGTAGTGATAAAATATTAAAATTAATGAATAGAAAGTATGATTTAAAATACTTTGAAGATAAATTAAAAGAGATTAGAGAGATTAGACCTTATATATCTATTAGTACTGATATAATTGTAGGTTTTCCTAATGAGAGTGAAGAAGACTTTTTAGAAACAATAGAAAACGCTCGTAAATTTGGTTTTTCTAAAATACATGTCTTTCCCTATTCTGATAGAAAAGGTACTGTAGCAAGTACTATGGATGGACATATAGATGGTAATATTAAGAAAGATAGGGCAAGAAAACTTCTTGATGTTTCTCGTGAGTTAGAGAAAGAATATGCTAATAAGTTTATAGGTGAAACCTTAGAAGTTCTTTTTGAAGAAGTTAAAGATGGTGTTAGTATAGGGCATACTAGTAATTATTTAAAAGTTAAAGTAAAAGGGAGTATTCCTTCTAATACTTTTAAAAATGTTAAGATTAAAAGCTATTTATTAGATAGTTTAATAGGAGAAGTAGATAATT
>CALVJB010000082.1 GCA_944332025.1 uncultured Bacilli bacterium | reverse complement strand
TGTGAAATATTCTTAGTCGAGGGGGACTCTGCAGGTGGTTCTGCTATTAAAGGAAGAAATAGTATGACACAAGCGATTTTACCTTTACGTGGCAAGATTTTAAATGTTGAGAAAGCAAGACTTGATAGAGCTTTATCTAACGAAGAAATTAGAACGATTATTACAGCTTTTGGTACAGGAATAGGGGAAGAGTTTGATTTATCTAAACTTCGCTATAATAAAATTATTATAATGACTGATGCTGATGTTGATGGTTCACATATTAGAGTTTTACTTTTAACATTATTCTATAGATTTTTTAGACCTATTGTTGAAGAAGGACATGTCTATGCAGCACAACCTCCACTTTATAGAATTACACATGGAAAGACACGTAAGTATGTTCTAGATGATGAGGAACGTGATGAATATTTAGAAAGCCTTGCTCCTAATACTAAATATGAAATTACTCGTATGAAAGGTTTAGGTGAAATGGATGCAGAGGAGTTGAATGAAACAACAATGGATATTACAAAACGTGTTTTAAGACAGATTACAATAGATGATGCAGTTGCAGCGGATGAAGTATTTTCTGAGCTTATGGGTGAAGAAGTAGCTCCAAGACGTGAGTTTATTGAAGAAAATGCTACTTATGCAACAATAGATGTTTAGGAGGTAAGTTATGGATAGATTAGAACAAAATAATATAGTAAAAGAAGTAAAAGATTCTTTTCTTGATTATTCGATGAGTGTTATTACATCAAGAGCGATACCTGATTTAAGAGATGGTTTGAAACCTGTTCATCGTCGTATTTTATATTCAATGTATGAGTCTGGTTATACTCCTGATAAACCTCATAAGAAGTGTGCTAAGACAGTAGGAGAGGTTATGGGTAATTATCATCCACACGGAGATAGTTCAATTTATGAAGCGATGGTTAGAATGGCTCAAGATTTCTCTTATAGATATATGTTAATTGATGGGCATGGGAACTTTGGTAATATTGAAGGTTATGGGGCTGCAGCGATGCGTTATACCGAGGCTAGACTTTCAAAGATTTCGCTTGAGTTATTAAGAAATATTAATAAAAATACTGTTGACTTTATGTCTAATTTTGATGAATCTTCTAAAGAACCTGTAGTTTTACCATCACGTTTTCCTAATATTTTAGTTAATGGTACTACTGGTATTGCAGTTGGTATGGCAACAAATATTCCTCCTCATAACTTAAAAGAGGTTATAGATGGTTGTGTTGCATACATTGATAATCCTGATATTGATGTTGATGGTTTAATGCAATATATTAAAGGTCCAGATTTTCCAACTGGGGCATCAATACTTGGAAATAGTGGTATTAAAAAGGCTTATGAGACTGGTAGAGGTACTATTACTATTAGAAGTAAGGCACAAATTGAAGAGAAGAATGGTAGACAATATATAATTATTGATGAAGTTCCTTATGGAGTTAATACTTCTGAATTAAAAAATAAAGTTGCAGAACTTGTTCATAATAAGACAATAGAAGGTATTTCTGATTATCATTCTGATTTAAAAGATGGTATTAAGATAACTATTACTTTGAAAAAGGATGCAAATGCACAAGTTGTATTGAATAAGCTTTATAAGCATACACAATTTCAAACAAGTTATGGAATAATCTTCTTAATGTTAGATCAGGGTGTTCCTAAAACATTAGGTTTAAAAGATATTATTGCAAAATATATTGATTTCCAAAGAGAAGTTATTATTAGAAGAACTAAATTTGATTTAGATAATGCTGAAAAACGTGTTCATATATTGGAAGGTTTAAAGATAGCATTAGATCATATTGATGAAGTAATTAAGTTAATTAGAGGTTCTAAGTCTGATGAAGAGGCTAGAAGTGGTTTAATGAGTAAGTTTGGCTTAAGTGAGATTCAAGCGAATGCAATTTTAGAGATGAGACTTAGAAGATTAACTGGTTTAGAAAGAGAAAAAATTGAGAATGAACTTAAAGATTTACTTGAATTAATTGCTAATTTAAAAGACATTTTAAGTAGTGATGCTAAAGTTCTTAATGTTATTAAGACAGAACTTTTAGAAATTAAAGATAAATATGGTGATGATAGAAGAACTAATATTGATATGACAGCGATTGAATATATTGAAGATGAGTCTTTAATTCCTGTTGAAGATGTTATTATAACTTTAACTAATAAAGGTTATATTAAGAGATTAAGAGCGGACACTTATAAGAGCCAAAATCGTGGAGGCGTTGGTATTAAAGGAATGGCTACAAATGAAGAAGACTTTGTTAAGCATTTAATTTCAATGAAAACACATGATTATATCTTATTCTTCTCAAATAAAGGAAGAGTATATAGACTTAAAGGATATGAGATTCCAGAGTTTAGTCGTCAATCTAAAGGTCTACCTGTGGTTAATTTATTATCACTAGAAAACGGCGAGAACATTAGTTCGATAGTGTGTTTAGACCCTTCTGTGGAAAACTATAAATATTTGTTGTTTGTTACTAGAAATGGCTTAGTAAAACGTACTGAGATAAAAGAATTCGATAATATTCGTAAGAGTGGAAAGATTGCAATTGTACTTAAAGATAATGACGAATTAATTGCTGTGGATAAAACTACTGGTGAAAATGAAGTTATAATTGGTGCAAGTAATGGTAGAATGGTTAGATTTGTGGAAAATGAAATACGTTCTATGGGTCGTGGTACTTCTGGTGTTAAAGGAATTGATCTTGATGGTAGTATTGTTGTAGGTGCAAATGTTGTTACTGATAACCAGGAAGTGTTAATTGTTACTGAGAATGGTTATGGTAAGAAAACAAGTATTAGCGAATATAGACTAACTCATAGAGGTAGTAAAGGTGTTAAGGCTTTAAATATGACTGATAAAAATGGTTCTATGATTTCTCTTAATTGTGTAGGTGCTGATGAAAGTGATAAGAAGGATGTAATGATTATCACAGATAGTGGTGTTGTTATGCGAATGCCAATGGAACAGATATCTACTTTGAAGAGGGCAACACAAGGAGTTAGATTGATTCATTTGAAAGATGAACAAAAGGTAGCAACAGTTACAGTTGTGGATAAAGATGAAGAAGAAATTGTTACTGAAGAATAATTTCTTCTTTTTTTGTTAAATTGTGATATATGTTTCACGTGGAACATATAAAGAAAGTATTTAATTTTTATAGAGAAGTACGAAAATTATTTCCCGGGAAATAATTTATAAAGAAGAGTGTTAATTTAAACCTATATATTGTAATGGTATTTAACGTTTCTAGTGAAACATAAGAAGAATGTATTTAATTTTATATAGAGAAGTACGAAAATTATTTCCCGGGAAATAATTTATA
>CALVJB010000081.1 GCA_944332025.1 uncultured Bacilli bacterium | reverse complement strand
ACACCTATAATAATTAAAATAAGTCTTATAATATCTTCTAAAACATTAGAAGTAACATGAGGAAGCATCTGTTGTTTACCAAAGAAATAACTTCTTAAAATACTAGAAGTACTAGTTAAAGGTAAAACAACACATATTGCAAGAATAGGAAGTAGAGCACGTTCTTCATGTAAAAAGTTAAAGGCAAGAGTAGGGGCAATAACAATAACAAAAGAAATTATTATAATATTAATTATTAAAGAAATAGGTAACAGAGAAAAGAGAAGTCTTTTATTATTTTTAGAGTCTTCTGCAATTAACTTTGATAAAGCAGTGGGAATACCGAATTGACATAGACCAATTAATAAAGAGAAAGTAGGTAAGACTAACATATATAATCCAATACCTTCACTACCCATTAGTCTACTCATAACTATTTTTATAATCATTCCCAAAGCTTTAGTTAAAAAGCCTCCAATAATTAGAATAATTGTTGATTTTATAAAAGTCTCTTTTCGCATATACTACCCCTCCTAATTATATATATGACTGTAAAACTTAAAAAATATGTAAAAATATGTTCGTAAATAAATGTAAATAATTTTTGTAAAGTCTGTGTAATTTTTCTGTAAAATTTTATGTAACTACTTTTTTAATATTTAAGACTATGCTAAACTGATTTTATCAAGTGTAGTAAAGAGGTGTCGATTAATGGAAGATATAATAGAATTTTTAGCAACTAAGGAGGTTTTAATAGTTCTAGCAATTATTGGACTAATTTTATTTGTGTATTTTATTCTTTGGTTCCATGAATTTATGAAAAAACATGAAGAGAAGAAAAAGTTACAAAATAATACTATGCAACTAAATAAATTAGTAGAAGAAGTTGCAAGAGCGAATAAGGAAGAAAATGCTAGGAAAACTACTCCTATTACTAAAGAAGAACCTAAAAAGGAAGAGGTTAAAGAAGAAAAAGTAGAAGAAGTAGAAGCTAAACCAACTCCTGAAGTTGTTATTGAAAGTGTTGCTTCTAGTCCTATTGAAGTAGAACCAGTAGTTATTAGTGTTAAAGAAAATCCTGTTAATATAAATGATAGTATTATGTTAAATAATAAATTTGAAGAGAAAGTAGAGGTAGTAGAACCTACTATTATTACACCTGTTGAAAGTCCTAAGAATGAAGAAGAAGTAATTAAATATAAAGATGAAGTTTATACTGAAAGTGAAGCGAAAGCTGAACTTGAAAGAATTACAGAAGAGTTAAAGAAACTAGAATCTGAAGAAAAAGAAGAAAACATAGAACTTACTAAGTTTGAAACAGAGCAAGAAGAAAATGCTATTATTAGTTTAGATGAATTAATCGCTAAAGGTAAAACTATTACAGAACAAAATGAAATAACACAATATCAAGATGATGGTAATGAACCTATAAGTATTCAAGAATTAGAAGAAAGATATAGAAAAGAAAAAGAACAAGTTGAAGTACTAGAAGTAGAGGAAGAACCTAAAGAAGAAAAGCCTAAACTTTCTATTGATGACTTCTTAAGTGCTAAAGAGAAAGTTACACCACTTAAAGAAGCTTATAGTGAAAAGAAGAGTACTTATCATCCAAGTCCTATTATTAGTCCTATATATGGTATTGAAGAAGAACCAGTTAGGAAGAATACTACCTTAGAACTTGAAAATACTACTAATTTACAAAAGTTTGATGAAGAGATTAGAAAAACTAATGAGTTTTTATCTAAGTTAAAAGAGTTACAACAGAAGTTAGATTGAGGTGTTTATATGACAATGGGAAGTATTGTAGTTATATCACTTATAGTAGCGATTATAACTTATATAGTTGGAATAGTGTATTTTTTTAAAAAGTCTAGAAACAACCTTAAGAGAATAGAAGTAGCTAAAGAGAATAATTGGTTTGTTAAAGCTAATTGTATAGAAAGAAAAATGATTAACACTGCTACAGGTAGAGATTATATAAATCGTATATCTAGAATTATGTATAAAGCAACTTATGAATACGAGCTTAATGGAGAAAAAAAGAAATTTACAATAAAGACTTATTCACGTTTACCTGGTATAGTTGATTTATATTATGATCCTGAAGATGGATATAAAATATTAAACAAAGATGATAAAAGTGCAGAATATTTTTTCTTCATTCCTATAGCAGTATTTTTCCTATTAGCTTTCTTACTAAAGTTAATATTTAATGTATAAAGAAAGAAGGTAAAGATTATGACATTACAGGGTAAAATAATTCGTCAATCTGAAAAATTCCCAAAAACTTCAGGTTTACAATATGTTACCTGGGGGGGGGGACAGTTTTTATGCTTAAGGATAAAAGGCAGTTTAGACTATCATAATGGTAGTTTAAGTAACACAGTTACTTTCTTTCATAGTGTAAGAAGAATAGAGTAGATATATTCTATTCTTTTTATAATGTCAAAAATATTGATATTTTTGACACGATATGATAATTTAAAATAGTATAGAAGATAGATAATTTGGGAAGACTTATAAAAAGTAGGAGGAGTAAAGAATGGAAAAGACAAAGAAAGAGATAGTAATAATAGGATTAATACTATTAATGGTAATAGCTTTAATAGGAGTAAGTTGGGCTGTGTTTAACTATAGTGCCACAGGCACTAAATTAAATACAATAACAACAGGATCTATTACTATGACATATGAAGAGACTGATAATACTATTAGTTTAAATGGAGCATTACCGACAACAGATAAAACAGGTAAGACAAGATTAAATCCTGGAGAGTATTTTGATTTTACTGTTAGTAGTAATATATCAGGAGATACTAATATTAATTATGAGATAAGTGCTAAAGAAGTAGGAGATGGCACTATAGATGGAAGTAATATAAAACTTTATCTAACAAGAATAACAGATGATGGTGAAGAAGAATTAATGACACCTGAAACTTATAATGAAGAGACAAGTGCCAATAACTTTACAGGAAGACCATCAGGAGAGATGAGTTTATATACAAGTAGTATGAATTCTAGCGAGTCTAATAATTATAGACTTAGAATGTGGGTAGATGAAGATTATAATCCTCAAGGAGATGGAGGTAATCTAACTTTCTCAGTACAAATAAATGTATATGGATTAGATAGAACAGCAGAACCAGTAAGTGATGTGTTGCTAGCAAATATACCAGAAGAAAATCAATATGATGATGGAGTAGATACGTTTATAACCGGAGAAGATCCTAATAACTATATATGGTATAGTGGAAAGTTATGGAGAGCGGTGTCTGTTAACAAAGAGGCGAATACTACTAAGTTAGTAACTCAGGGGAATATAAGTGCAGTTACTTACTCTAGTGGTAGTACAGACTTTGAAGGAAGTTATATGGAAGAGTGGTTAAATGAT
>CALVJB010000080.1 GCA_944332025.1 uncultured Bacilli bacterium | reverse complement strand
AACAGTTCAGGCATAAAAATAGATAGAACTTGATAGTTCTACCTAATTTTTGTCATGTTCTATCTGAACTGTAACATTTCTAGATTTCTTCTTATTATTAGATTAGTTTAATGCTGTTGTAGATAAACTATTTAAGTGGTAGTCAGCTCTTCTTCCAAGTTTATAGGCATAGTAACCAGCTGATGCAATCATAGCAGCATTATCAGTACAGTATTTAAGTGGTGGTATGGATAGATGAATATTATTTTCATTACACATATCAGTTAAAGCTTCTCTTAAAATAGAATTTGCAGCGACTCCTCCTGCTACTATTAAGTTGTTAATATTATAATCTTTTAAAGCTTTCTTAGTCTTAGAAACAATACTTGTAACAGCAACTCTTTGAAAAGAAGCAGCAAGGTCAGCTTTATTTATTTTATTACCTTTTTGTTCTTCATTATGATTTAAATTTATAACAGCACTCTTTAAGCCACTAAATGAGAAGTTATAGGAGTCATCATTTAATGGTATAGGTAGTTTATAAGTAGGACTACCAACTTTTGATAGTTTATCTAGTTTAGGTCCTCCTGGATAAGGTAGTCCCATTACTCTTGCTACTTTATCATAACACTCACCTATGGCATCATCTAATGTTCCCCCTAGTTTTTCAAAGTTAAAGTGGTCTGTCATCTTAATAAGTTCAGTATGACCTCCACTAACAACTAAGGCAATTAGTGGGAATTTTAACTCTTCAACAAGACTATTAGCATAAATATGTCCTGCAATATGATGTACTGGTACTAGAGGTTTATTATAAATATAACTTAGAGTTTTAGCAGCTTGCATACCTACTAAAAGACTACCAATTAGACCAGGTCCATAAGTTATGGCAATGGCAGTTACATCTTCTATTTTCATATTCGCTTTTTTTAAACAGTCTTCTATAACTAGAGTTATATTTTTAACATGCTCACGACTTGCAATTTCAGGTACTACTCCACCAAAGTTTTCATGAATATCAATTTGACTAGAAGTACTAGTTGCAAGTTCAACAGTACCATTTTTAACTATTGAACAACTAGTCTCATCACAACTGCTTTCTATTCCAAGTATATATACATCTTTCATATTATCACTTCCAAACTTGTTCTTATTTTAACATAAAAGACTCCTTTTTTAAAGAGTCTTTTCCATTAATAAGCCATTTATACCATCATAGTATTTTTCTCTAGTAGATACTTTTTTAAACCCATATTTTTTATATAGATTAATGGCTACTATATTATCTTCTTTAACTTCTAATGTTATATTTTTTATATCAGTATCTTGATATTTTTCTATTAGATATTTTAGTAATTTATCTCCTATACCTTTTCTTCTTTCTTTAGTAATTACTTCGAACTGTTCTATTTCTATTCTATCATAGATCAGACTATAAAGAAGAAAGCCTATTATTTTATCTTTTTCCACATAGGTAATTATTTTTAAGTATGGATTTGTGGAAAACTCTTTTTTAGTTAACTCATAAGTAAAGTTATCCACAGTATCTTGTGGATAACTATCATATTCTTTAATCATAATCCAGCTTTTTCCTCTGCTTCTGTCTTTTTTAAGTAAATAGGATTTACTAAATGAGGATTAATACCGTTACTATCTTCAAAATGTTTAACTATTTTTAAGATATCAGGATCATAGCTTTCTTTTTTTATGTTTATATCTAAATCATTATTAGTAATAACTGTTACTTCATCTAAATCTTTACTCTTATCTAATAAGTCTTGTAAGTATATATGAGAGTCCTCTATAACTTTATTATTATCTTTATCATAGATTCCTCCATAAACATAGCCTCTTCTTGCATCAATTAAAGGCATTTTATATGTATTAGTATTACAAGATATAGCCATTGCAGTTAAGCCTGATATTGTGGTTATATTTATGTTTAAAGCCCATGCTATTGTCTTGGCAATAGTAATACCTATTCTAATACCTGTAAAAGAACCAGGTCCATTAACAACAATTATTTTATCTAAGTCTTTTGGGGTAATATCTGCTTTATCAAATAATTCAATTATTTTAGGTAAAGCTTCTTTAGATAAGTCCTTTTCATATTTTCTCTTAATAGAAGAAACTAACTTATCATCAATGATGATACCACTATATAAATAATCACTAGACGTATCTATATACAGAACTCTCATAAAACAGCCTCACATAGTTCTTCATATTTAGAACCATATGGTGTAATAGTAATTATTCTAGTATCTTCATCTTCACTTGATAATTTAAACTTGATTTCAAGTCTTTCTTCTGGTAAGTAATCTCTTATCATATCAGCCCATTCAATAATACATATACCACCTTTAGTGTAATAGTCTTCTAGACCAATGTCATCTACTTTACCATCTAGGCGATAAACATCCATATGATATAGTGGTAATTCTCCACTTGTATATTCTTTAATAATGTTAAATGTAGGTGATGTTATTTCTTCTTTAACTTCAAGGGAAGATGCAAAGCCTTTAGTAAACATTGTTTTACCACTACCTAAATCACCTATTAGACAGATAACCATATTAGGAAATTTCTCTGATTCAATATTTTGTGCTAACTCAACTGTTTCTCTTTCACTGTAACTTGTTATTTTGTAGTTGTTCATAATTATCTCCTCTTTTCTCTATCATAGATTATAGCAAAGGAGAGAATACTTTTTCAAGATGTTTAGAGATTATTTTTCTATTAGTTGTTTATTTCTAATTCTAGATGCTCTTTATCAGAGATTAGTGGGGTATTTAAAACTCTAAACTTCTTATCATTATAGAATAAGTATCTTAATTCATCAAAGTTTTTGTTAGGGTCTAACATTAAAGTTGCAAGGTCATCTAAGTCTTTTAAATCTTCTTTTGTAAGATTAAAGAATTCATTATCGTCATCAATATAACTAGGCATAAATAGATAAGATATTTCATCTCCCATAAGAGCATGGAAATCAAAGAAAAGTGTGTATGCTAGCATATTTAAGCCTTGGAATGAGGAGCCGTGGACATATTTATTTATATCATCCTTACCACTTCTAACATTAAGCCAGATTTCGGCAATCCAAGAAAAGTTTTTATGAGGCATATCTGTGTGATCTTTACCGCTATCATGATCTGGGTCACAAGTTATCCATCTATTTACTTTTTTATTATAATATTCTATAATCCAGTGGTCAAAACATCTACCATCATTAGTGAAATAGGAAGCGAAACCACTACGAACTCTACACGGTATATCTTTCGCTTTCAGAATAGACGCAAGTAGTACAGCAACATAACGGCAGGTTATAACTACTTTATGTCTTATTTCTCTATTTTTAGTAAAACCTCTTTCATCTTGTCTAAATAGTTCTTGATAATGTCAAGATAAAAATGTAGTTTTTGACTAAAATAATTATGCAGAAAAAACTACATTTTTATATTAGCATAA
>CALVJB010000079.1 GCA_944332025.1 uncultured Bacilli bacterium | reverse complement strand
TATCATCTCCTCTTATTATTTTTGATAAATAAAAATCTAGTATGTTTTTTTATTTACACACTAGATTATACACGGTCAAAACATTAATTTCTTAGTCCTTTTTCTTTTTTTCTTCTATTTCTTTTGCTATCTCCCTAATTTTAATATATAATAAGATTAATTAAAGAAAGTAATTATAACAGGAGGTGTGTTTCATTGAAAAAAATTGTAATATTATCTTTACATTTAGGCTATGGAGGAGTAGAAAAAGCAATTATTTCCTTAGCAAATTCTCTTGCTAAAACCAATAAATACCAAATAGAAATAGCATCTGTTTATAAATTATATGATGAACCTGTCTTTAAAATCAATGAGAATGTTAAAGTAACTTATCTTCTATCATCTAAACTTAGTCCTAATAGAAGAGAATGGAAAGAAGCTTTACATAATTTAAAATTAATAAGCTTAGGTAAAGAGTCATTAAAAGCCTTAAAGATACTTTATAAAAGGCATAAAAATATGGTAGATTATATAAAAAATAGTGATGCGGATGTTATAATCTCTACTCGTGTTTTCTTAAATGAACTTTTAAGCGAATATGGTAGAGATGACGCATTAAAGATAGGATGGGAACATAATCATTATCATAATGATATGAAATATGCAACAGATGTTATTAGAAGTGCTAAGAACCTTGATTATTTTGTTTTAGTATCTAAATCATTACAAAAGTTTTATAAAAATAAAATGAAAACATCTAAATGTAAATGCATTTATATACCTAATACAATTGAAAATATACCTAAGAGTAGAAGTCCTCTAACAGGAGAACACTTAATCTCTGTAGGAAGATTATCTCCTGAAAAGGGATACTTAGATCTATTAAAAATATATCTAGATTTGAAAAATAAGAAATGTAAATGGCATCTTGATATAGTAGGTGATGGTGATGAAAGACATAAATTAGAAACTTTCATTAAAGAAAATAATCTAGAATCTGATGTTACTCTTCATGGATTTAAAAGTAGTGATGAAATAGAAAAACTTATGAAAAAAGCAAGTATTTATATTATGACTAGTTATACAGAAAGTTTTGGAATAGTCTTACTTGAAGCGATGAGTAATGGTCTTCCTTGTCTTGCTTTTGATTCTGCAGAAGGTGCTAAAGAAGTTATTACTTCAGGACGTGATGGTTATTTAATTAAACATAGAAACTTTAAAGCAATGGAAAAGAAAATATTAGATTTAACTAAAGATATAAAAACTCGTACAGAATTAGGTAAAAATGGAAGACGTAAAGTAAAAGACTATACAAGTGATAAAATATGTGAATCTTGGGAGAAATTAATAGAAAAGAAGGGATAATAATGAAAAGAAAAGTAATGTTTATATCAAGTACAGGAGGACATTTAACAGAACTTTTACAACTTGATAGTATTATAAAGAATTATGACTATTCTCTAATTACAGAGAAAACTAAAGCGAATAATAAATTAAAAAGAAAATATAAAAATATTAACTTTCTTTTATATGGTACAAAAGATCACAAACTAACTTATCCTTTCAAATTACTTATAAATTGTTTTATTAGTCTTTTTCTATATTTTAAATATCAACCAGATTATATCATTACAACCGGTGCTCATACTGCAGGACCAATGTGTTGTATTGGGAGAATCTTTGGCAGTAAAATTATCTATATAGAATCATTCGCTAATATCAAAACTAAAACTATTACAGGAACCCTTTTCTATAAATTACATATCTCTAATCTTTTTATAGTACAATGGAAAAGTATGATGAAACTATACCCTAAGGCAACGTATGGAGGGTGGTGTTTCTAATGATTTTAGTAACTCTAGGTACTCAAGATAAAAGCTTTGTAAGATTATTACAAGCGATCGATAAGGAAATAGAAAAAGGTAATATTAAAGATAAAGTTTTAGTTCAAGCAGGTTATACAAAGTATAAAAGTAAAAACATGGAGATATTTAAAAGTGTTTCAAGTGATAGATTAGAAGAACTTATGGAAGAAGCTTCGCTTATCATTACTCATGGTGGAGTAGGAAGTATCTTAACAGCTTTAAAACATCATAAAAAAGTAATCGCTACTCCACGTCTTTCTAAATATAATGAACATACTAATGACCATCAAAAGCAAATAGTAGAAGAATTTGGTAGATTAGGTTATATTATACCTTTAAAAGATTTAACTAAGTTAGATAAAATATTAGAAAAAAGTAAAACATTTAAACCTAAAGATTTTAAAAGTAATAATGAAAACTTTAAAGAATTAATAACTTCTTATATAGAAGAATCTAATCATACTAGTTGGTTTAATCGTGATAAATTTGTAATACTTTCAGCATTACTTAACATTTTTATATTTTATCTATTAAATCTTACTAATATGAACATCTATTTAAATTTTACAATCTGTTATTTATTATCGTGTTTATTTATGAGTTTGTTCAAAGTAAAAAGGATATCTAATATAGTAACAACAGTTATCTGTTTTTATTTAATAGAAGGATTATCTCTATTATTACTTGTAGATAACTTAAATATAGATGTTATTTTATCTAAAATATTAATAAATATATTAGTAGTAATTATTTATCATTTTCTAGTCAGAGAAAAATAAAATATAGGGGGATTTTGGTATGAATATGAAGAATATTAAAGATAAGATAATACTACACAAATATTATCTTGTTGTTATTTTTATTATGTTAATCATCATTATAATTATGGGGATACTTTTATTATCAAAAAGGACAACTAACTTTAAGAATCCATATGAAGTTGAAATAAGTCCAACTGATAACTTTTTGTTTATAGGAGACTCTATTACAGATTATTATCCTTTAGAAGAGTATTATGATAATCTACCAGTTGTAAATAGTGGAATAGCAGGTAATAAGACAACTGATATATTAAGTGATATGAAAACTAGAGTTTATCAATATAATCCTACTAAAGTCTTTTTATTAATAGGTACAAATGATCTTGATAGTAATGCTGAAGGTATTGTAGATACTACTTTTAATAATATTAAAGAAATAATAACAGAAATAAAAGGAAATAGAAGTGATGCTACTATATATGTAGAGAGTGTATATCCAGTTAACTCTATTATAGAAAATAGTTCTGCTGGTAATAGAACTAATAAAAAGATAAGAGAGCTTAATAAAAAGTTATCTAATTACTGTTCTAAAGGTAATTGTACTTACATTAATCTATTTAATGAATTAAAAGATGAAGAAGGTAATCTAAAAGAAGAGTATACTGAAGATGGATTACATTTAAATAATTTAGGTTATGTTGTAGTTACAAGAGAATTATTACCATATTTAAATGAATAGAGGTAAGACATATGACAACCTATAGTGAAATTATAGATCTTTTAAAAGAAGAAGAAGTGGTTAATGAATTTTATCGATTTCAAGGTGCTAATAGTTTTGAATACTATAATAGAGTTGTTCGGAAACCTCTAAAAAGGGGTTAACAAAATTATAAAAATGTGATAAATTAATATTGGTTAGACATGA
>CALVJB010000078.1 GCA_944332025.1 uncultured Bacilli bacterium | reverse complement strand
CCCCACTTTTCCCCACAGTCTACCACTGCTTAATTATATGTTACACAAAATTATTAAAAATGTAAATAAAATAAGGGTGATTTAATTAGACAAATAAATTATTTGACAGAAAATATGTAAACAAAAAGAAAAAGACTCTTGACAAGAATCTTTTAACTCTATTTTAACAATTATTTATCCCTCTATAACGTAAGGTGAAGAAGCTGTTCCATCACCACTTGCAAACCCGTTTTCAGTGGTCACATTGATAACTGGACGAACGGCATCGTCGTTATCTACATAGTAGCTATAGAGGTTACCAGACTCATCCCATACACCAGCAATACCATCAGTGAAATCGGCCGGCGTCATACTCCAATACCAATAATCACTCTCTCCTGGATTTAAATAACTATTTCCTACTACATATGTGCTTTCACCTGCTAATGTTAATTCATCTGCAGTTATTAATCCTGCTTTTAACCTATAAGAACCTCCATATGTCTCATCTGTATCCGGACACTTTAATGTTGGTTCATTATTCCCTGGACTGTTTTTTTGGAAATTTGCTAGTCTATCTCCCATACTTGAATACATATAAATATCTGTTAAATCTCCACCAAATAATATTGGATTTATATCATATTCACTTGCTAGTTTATACCCACTACTATCACTACAGAATCTTCCTACTATTACTTTACTATCATAAATACTACTTCCTAATGCATTGTTATACCATGTATCTACTTCTTTTTTTATAAATGAATCTGTTCCGTTATCGTAGGTATAACCTGTATATTTTGGATCATTATACTCTAAATTATATGAACTTATTCCTACTGCATATGAATGTGCTAAATCACTATTATCTAGATTTGCACTTGTTCCATTATAAATTAATCTTAAACTACCATCTCCATTTACTCTTATTATCTTCCAGTACATTTTATCACCTTGTGATGCTAGTTTTACTCTTTTTCTTTCACTACAACTACTATTATATTCTTGACAAGATGCTAAACTTTGAAAATATCTACTACCATAGTTATATACATAATAATCACTTGCATATTCTCCAAACTGAACATTATTATTTGTTACTGCTCCTCTAAAATAATAACTTGTTCCATCTTCATCATTCATACTATATAGTCCATTAGTCACTTGACTAGGTTCATTTCCATATTGTGGTTCCCCTTCAGGATCAAACGAACTTATATAATTTCCATTACTTGCATAATTAAACATATTAGTTTTTTCTTCTTGTAACTCATTATCTTCTAATATCTTTTGAGTAGTTAGAGGCACATACTTGTCTCCTGCTAATCCATATACATTTATCTGTACTGAAAACTGTAGATTTCCTCCATCTCCTTGAGGATTATAATCTTCATCTACCCACATTCTTAGTCTATATCTATTACTCTCACTAGAGTTCATACTACTTGTATACAAACTCATTTCATTTGCAGGTCTTCCTGTATAGTCATTGGCACTTGTCTCTTCATTATATGTCTCAGGTACCATTAAGGCTTCTTCTGTTCCATCTTCTGTTAATCTAGTTAGATATAACTTTATATTAGAACCATCTATCTTCCTATCACTAGTTGTTACATCTTTGGCAGATATCTCATAATTGATATTTACATCTCCTCATCCTATGGTTAGTTAAGTTATCTAAAATTAAGGAAGATATAACTATTGAGATATTGCAAACATCAATTCCAACTGTTGAAATCTCCGTTTGCAATATCTCTCTTTTTTCTTTCCTTTTTCTTTTTTAGTTTTTCTTCTTCTAGTTTTTTTCTCTCCCTAAATGAATTTTGGCATTGTTCTACTAGTTGTTTAGGTGGTATATATTCTGTTCCATTTTTTAATATTCCATAAACAATATTACAAGTTCTTCTCATAATACATACAATGGCTTGATGTTTAGTTTTTCCTTCATTAATTTTTTTGTAATAATATTCTTTAAATATCGGATTAGTAGCCGTGTTTTTATTTCTTCCAACACTTATACTACGACAGGCAAGACTATAAAACATACCATTTAATTCTCTGTTACCATACTCATTTTTTAAATGCTTTTCACTATTACCACTACTTTTTTCAATAGGGGCAATACCAGCATATCTTGCAAGTTTACCACTATTACTAAATCTATTAATATTTCCTATTTCTGATAATAAACAAGCCCCACTTATTTTTGTCAAACAAGGGTAAGTATGTAATTTGCATCCTAATTTATCATATATTTCTATTATTTCTTTTTCTATTTCTTCAAGCCTTTTAGTATTATCTTTAATTTGTTTTACTAATAATTTGATAATACTATTCCTTTCTTCTTGATAAATTATATTATTAGATGGGTAGTTGTTTATAATTTCTAATATTTCGTTAGCCTTAACTTTTCCAACAACACCATTACTCCAAGATTTTAAATTAGATACAAGAGTTTCAAAATCTTCTTCTAATATCATATTAGGGCTGGGGTAAGTTTCCCATAGATTTAAGGCTGTATTACAGTAAATCTTATTAAAAATTTTATTATAATTAGGGTAATGGTGCATTAATTGAGCGTGTAATTTGTTTTTTATTTCTGTATTGTTATCTACAATAGATTTTCTCATCTTCACAAGTTGTTTTAAAGTCCAGTATATTTCATCACTCTTTGCATAAGGCAATGTATCTAAATAATCAAGTAATACTTTTGCAATGCACTTACTATCATACTCATCATTTTTAAAAATAGTGGGTTGTCTTTTCCTTTCTAAATATGTTAGTGTAGAACTTACACATTTTACTATTTTATCTTTAGATAGAAGATAAGATGCAAGACCATAACCTAAATGCTTTGTATCTTCAAGACCATATATAGGAATAAGATTATCTTTATATTTATCAACAGTTTTTAGTAAATAATCATAACCATTTTTATCATTATTAAAAGTAATAGTAGTTAAGTCCTCGTTGAAACAGTTTTTTAAAGTAGCCACGTGTTTGTATTTATGACAGTCAATACCAATATATAAGTTTTTCATTTTAGGGTGTGAATTGTAGTTCATTTTTATCTCTCTCCTTTCAGTAGGTAATAAATAACTTTAAGTTAATAATATTTGACACTCACACCATTAGAATAAATAAGGACGACTCTTTTAGTACCTCATTTTCACCAGTTTCTTAATCGTTATTATTAACATTATTTATTCCTAGTTAATATATTTTAATTTTATAAAGTTTCCATTTTTTCTAATAATTGTTTTATTTCTTTTTCTTGTCTTTTAGATTTTAATATTTTTAGTTGTTCCTCATTAGGTTTAGTAATAATAAGTTTATCTTTACTTTTAGAAACAATTATATCTTCACCAATATTAAAATTAAGTTCCTCTAACCATTTTCCTTTTAATCTTATAAAGGGAACAGGTTTATTGTTCTGATAACTTTCACTAATTTTATAAGGTTTAAAGTTCATTTTAAAATTCTCCTTTCCAAATTATAAAAATATTTTTGGCACTGTTATACTAGCATAAATATAATAAATTATTATATTTGCATCAGGATATATAGCCATTACAACGGTTTTCCTCCGTTTGTAA
>CALVJB010000077.1 GCA_944332025.1 uncultured Bacilli bacterium | reverse complement strand
CTATTAGTTATATGACTATGCTACTACTTTTTCTTTTTTACTTTCTTTATACTTTTTTGAAATTTTTGCTAAAGCTTCTGTATTGATTATATTATACACTTCATTGTATACTGACATTAATTCTTCTTCTGGAAGTTTAGCAATTTTTCTTTCGAATTGAGCTTTTTCTATTTTTATTGGCATTTCTATTCTAATATATGACTTTTTAGCTAAGCCTATTTTTCGCCAATCTTTTATTAGTTTTCTTTTATATCTATCATATTGTGTAGTTAATTTTAAAACATGAAAGTTTCTATTATCCTCTTCAACAATTAATCCACGTCCGTCATCTAAAATAAGACATGGTCTTCGTTGTAATTTAACATTAATATCATTATTTTTGTCAATTTCTAATATTGGAATTGTTACTAACCAAATTTCACCGATTTCTGCATTCATACTACAATACCCTCCTGCGTTTTAAATCTTTTTCTGATAGTCCTAGACTTTTTAATATTGAATTGTCATACTTTTTATTTGTCTCATTTCTTTTGTAATAATTGTTGACTTTAATATTTTTCAAGCTCTTTCTGTACTCTTTGAGAGTAAGTCCTAACATAGATGCACAATCTTTTTCTTCTTCAATAAATTGTTGTTTATCTAGCATAAAAACTCACTCCTTTCTTTATCTAAAATTATTTAAATCAATGTAATTTTATTAAATGGCGTCCCCAGAGGGAATCGAACCTTCATCTAAGCCTTAGGAGGGCCTTGTTCTATCCGTTGAACTATGGGGACATATTAAAAAGATAAATATATTTTAGCATATCTTTTTATATTTGTTAAGCCATAGTAGAATTTAAAATTATATTTAAATTACCACTAATATCTTCACTATCATCAGTCCACATTGTGATAGTATAAGTTTTAGTCTCATTATTACCTAAATTATTTTCTAAGATATAACCATCAAGAGAAAGATTTCTAATATCTGTTTGATATCCTTAATTATCAGTAAGAATATGACTAACATAATTATTATTATCATTAGTTAAGTTATTAAATTTAATAACAAAGCTTATATCTTTATTACCATCATTTGTTACTGTTAAATATTTAGTAATTTTATTAGAAGAGATTTCTAAAGAATCAAAACCACTATAAGTAATATCTTTATTAAATTCAATATTATTGGCCATTAATGACTCTTTTATTCTTACTTTATGTTGATATGGGCCAAACCAAAACCAAGTAAGTAATGATATAACTACTACTACAAAAATTATATCTATAATATATTTTCTAATTAATAAATCTCTTGTATTAGTCATATTAGTACCCCCTTTAATTAAGGCATATTATAACATATTTTTTCTAATTAGACAAGACTATCTATAAGTTTATCTAACTCTTCTCTTTCTTCTTCATTGGTATTATCAGTATCTAATTCTTTACCAAACCAATCTGGTAATATTTCTTCTTTCGCTATTTTTTTAGATACTGTTTTATTTTTAGTGGTATTAGTAGCAAGTTTTTTCATTTTCTTATATTCTTTTTCTGTTAACTTCATCGCTTCTTCTACTGTTTCAATATTAAGTCGTTTCCACTGTCCTGCAATTGTTTCTAAGTAATTACGGTTTAACTTCTGATTATTTATCTTCAAAGCATAAGAAATTAAAACATTAACTACCCCTGCACTTAGTTTTTGATCTAGCATCAAGTCTTCTATTAGATTTAAGTCTCTTTTAGTAGGTTCTGCTCCTTTCATTTTACTTTTTAGATAATCATATGGACTAGTATTTTCAAAAGTATAAGCCATTTTAGCCCATTTAGAAGTATCACCTGCTGGTTTCTTTAGATAATCTGGTTGGGTTTGATAAACAAGAGTTGGAAGACTTCCAACATTTTCAAAGGAATAGTAGTTACGACAATTCTTTCTTAATAGAGTTTTATCAATTAAACCTTTCTCATTTAAAGAAGTCCTAACAAGGCCACTCATTCTTTCTGTATCAATGTTATAGACTAGAGCAAGGTTATTAATTAGTTTTTTAGTCTCTTTATCAAAACAACGATTACTAACAAGACCACTAGGAATAGAAGATATTAAAAGATTAAAGTCTATCATATCATCTATAATAATAGAAGAAGTTTCTTTCTTTTCTACATCTTCTATAACTTCAAATGGTTTTAAGTTACTACTTTTAAACACTTCATTAAATTTATGAGAGATATCTTCATAATCAGTTAATCTAACTCTTGGTACTTTAAACATCTCTAAACGTTTATCATATTCTTTTTTACCAATATTATTGTATAGGACGATATTTAATATTGGATGATTAAAAAACTCATTAGCACTGATAGGAGAATATAAAAGATAAACATAGTTATTAACACTTCCTTTTTTTAAATAGGTTTTTAAAAGTCCTACTGCTTCTAATTTCTCTCTTGCTATCATAATATCTTCAAGTCTTAGTTGCATTATACTCATTAAATGATGATGATTTAGATCATCACTAAGACGATTAAACTCATCTAAATCATCTATTAAAGTAAAGTAAAGACTAACAGCAGTATAACCTATTATAGGTTGATAAAGCATAGTTAAAAGACGTCTATCTTCTTCATGAATAACAGTTTTATTAACTACTATATAAGTATCTGCTGGTAATAATGTAATATTCTTCATAGTCTTCACCTCTAGAAATAGTATAGAGGAAAATAAAAAAAAAGACTAGAATTTTTTCTAATCTTTTTTATTTTTCTTTTTCTTATCAATTGGTACTATCTTAACAGTATAACCAATTGGTTCTAATATTTTCATTAGGGTATTAACTTGTGGAGATGTTATTAAATTTTCAATTCTTGTAATAGTTAATCTAATAACTCCAGATTGATTAGCCATTGCTTCTTGAGTTAGGTGATTATCCTTTCTTAATTTAATAAAATCTTGTACAAAATCATACTCTAATTCTTTTAACTTATCTTCTTTATTTTTATCCATGAGTATCCCTCCTGCTAATAATGTAACATAGCATATACGGTTAATCAATAGTTTTTTGAAAAAAATTACGAAATTTCGTAATTTTTGTTGTTTTATGAGGCTAAATCAAGGGTAAATTATCTGTTTAAACAGATAATTCACTTTATCTGTTCAATAATGTTATCTGTTTATATACGAGCTTTGCTAATTATACCAAGGCTTCTTTTGTATAATGAACAGATAACATTAATTGTATATTTCAATGAAAATGGTAACGAAAGGTCATTATACGCTTTATTACTTTCTTAATGCTTTAGACATATATTACAAAAATAAATATTATAAAGAAGCTTAGTTGTTACTACTGTTGTTATTATTTATGATAATTATTAATTTTATTTTAAAATTTTCAATTATATTACAGAATTATAAATTAACGAAATACTTATAATATCCTGAGCCAGTTATTAAGTCTATGAATATTATCTGTTCAAAAATAAAAAAGAAATCTAGTTTTTATGCTAGATTCTTTAGCTTGAACAAATAACATTATTGAACAGATGACCTTGTCAAGACTAGTGTGTAAATTTCTATAATATTTTTTTGAATTGTCAAAGAACATATATACTAAATTAATC
>CALVJB010000076.1 GCA_944332025.1 uncultured Bacilli bacterium | reverse complement strand
CTAATTGTAGTAATGGTATGAAAATATTAAAAAACTTATCTAAAGTAGAACGTGAACTTGATATGGAATTTAATATTGAAAAGATAGATTCTACTTATAAGAAGAAGTATAACATAAATGTCATTCCGGCTCTTATGATAGAAGATAAAGTAGTCTCTACTGGTAATGTTTTAACTGATAGAGAAATAAAAAATTATGTAAAAGAGCTTGCATAAATGAAAAGGACTCTAATTATTTAGAGTTCTTTTACTTATAAAAATTATCTATTAGATTTAGTATAACTAGTATTGTTTTCTATCACTTCAGGTGAAGTAGCTTTAGTAAGTTCTTGTGCATATAAAGAACCCATATTTTCGCTAGTAATACTATGTTCTTTGATATAATCAGAATCAGATATCTTTTTCATAAAATTAATTATTCCATTTTTTTTCTTACTAAGATTTTCATCTTCTGTTGTTGTAAGACAAATAGGATTATTAGAATATAAACTCCAAGCAAAACTAGAAGCATCTTTGATTCTTAAAACTCCACTATCTAAAGCTTCCTTAAAGTATTGTTGATATTCATCCCAATCTCTAAAAAATTGTTGATACATAATTAAACTTCTATTGATAGCAAAAAGATTTTGTTTTATTAACATATCATTGCTATTATTTTCTTTATTACTCATAATATATAATTCCTCCTTTACAAAGCCTACATATCATATCATATTCTTATAATTATTGCAAATAAAAGAACTCTAGTTAGAGTCCTCATTACTTATTAAGTATAGCATCTATAGGTTTAATCTTAGTAATTTTACTTAAAGATATAACAGTGATAATTATAGATATGATAATAGTATAGATAAACATTAAAATTGGTACTAATGGATGAGTAACGATACCATTAAAGATAAAGCCTCTATTACCAAAGATGGAATTGTTTAAAATGCTGATAATGATAAACCAAAGAATAATAGAAACTATATAAGAGATAATACCTACAGTTAAACTTTCATATAAGAATATTCTAATAATATCACCTTTATTGGTACCTAAAGCTCTTAGTATACCTATTTGTTTTTTAGAGTAATTTATAGATACATAGATAAAGTTAGAGAATAGTAATATTGTAAAGAGAATAAATACTAAAGTAACGATATTTATATATTTATTTAGAAAACTGTAGATATAAGCAAGAGAATTTATATCATCAGAGTAGGGCATAGTTATAAATAATGTTTTTCCTCTAGCATCATCTTCATAACTAGGATATTTTCTAAATATCTTTAAAAGAGATGTTTCATTATCATCATATACTCTAAAAGAGATTAATTCTTTATGAACTGCTTCACTCTTTATTTCTTCTAAATAATCTTTACTAATATAATTATCTGTTAGACTAACACCTGTTATTTTTAAATCTTTATAATAATTTTTTCCATTATAACCAGTCTCAAAAGGAACTGTTAAATTATTAGTGGTAATATAATTAGTTACAAAAGTACTTAGAAGAGTATTATAATCACCATTATTATTTGCTAAATAAATATCTAACTCTTCTTTAAAACCATCAACATATTCTTGTAAGTAGTTAAGAGATACAATAACTTCATCACTATTTAAATTAGTAATAGGGGTTATAACATCTCCATTATTGTTATATACTTTTATACCAGAGATTCCTCCATCTTTTAAGACTTTATCTTCATTTAAAATAGCATGGTTTAAAATCGCTTCATCAGTGGTATTAAACTTTAAATCTAAGTTTTTACCATAAATAGTATAAGCTTTATTAACGTAATAATTAGCATAGTCTTGTTGTATTGTTTGATTACTTAAATCTTTATAACGACTATTATCATCATCAATTATTCCTACAATAATAACATTATTTAATCCAAAAGGAAGTTCTCTTCTACTATTAACTAAATTATCATAAGAAGTAGGTTTAAAAAGATTACCATTTATATCTTTAATTCCTTTTTCCATGATATTATCAGCAAGATATTTATGAATTACTATTTCATTATTAGTTTTGGGAATAGTACCTATAATGTTAGATAGTAGTTTATCATCTTTAATCTCTACATAGGTAGTAATAGGAATAATAGTATCTTTATCATTAATAGGTTCAAAAGATAAAATACTGTTGTTATCATAAATATAATACATAGGGTTAGCGGTTACATTGTTTTCTTTTTCAAAATCACTAATTATTTTATCAGTCATAGGAAGTTCTTCAATATCATTTAATCTTGAATTAATAATATTGACATAACTAATATCATAATAAGTTTCGTTGTTTTCTATTAAGGTATCAGTTGCAAGTATATTTTTATCAAACATACTTGTATTAACTGATATTCCCATAAATACTAAAGAAATCATTGTTAATATTACTGTAAAGAATAGTTTAACTTTGTTACTCTTTAAGGAAGTTAAAGCAAAGTGTAAACACTCTTTAAAAGGGAGTCTTGATTTAGTTAAAGAGAAAGTATTATCATCTTTTTCTTCAGTAGTTAAATCATTTCTAATAGCATTACCATCTTGTAGTTCTAATATTTTATCAGCATAGGTATTAGCATTTTCTAAATCATGAGATACAACAACTACTAATTTTTCTTTACTAATTTCTTTTAATAACTTAAAAGTTTCTAAACTAGAATGACTATCCAAATTACCAGTAGGTTCATCTGCAAGTATTATTTTAGGATTTTTTATTAGTGCTCTTGCAATACCAACTCTTTGTTTTTGACCACCTGATAACTCATTAATATTTCTATATTCTAACCCTTTAAGACCAAGACGTTCTAAAAGATTAAGTATTTCTTCTTTATCTACTTTCTTTCTTAATAATTTTGCAGATAACATAACATTATCAAAGACATTATATTCTTCTAACAAATTAAAATCCTGAAAGATAAAACCAATATAAGTATTTCTATAACTATCATAATCTTTTTCTCTAAAACTATCTATATCTTTATTATCAATGTAGATCTTGCCACTTGTTTTACTATCAAGTCCTCCTAAAATATTTAAAAGAGTACTCTTACCACTACCACTTTTACCAATAATAAAAATTAAGCCCTTATCACCTAAATTAATATTAATATCATTTAAGGCTTTAGTAATTTGTCCTTTTTTACTTCTATATTCTTTATTAACATTAACAAACCGTATCATAAACCTTCACCTATTATAATCATAGCATAGTTTTCAATAAAATGCTTTATATAATTTAACTTTAGATGTATTATATATAAATAAATGTAAAGGAGGTTAAAATGCCTAAAGTAAGTATAATAGTTCCTGTTTATAATGAAGAAGAAAATGTTTCTACTTGTCTAGATAGTCTTATTAATCAAACTCTTGATGATATAGAAATAATTTTAATAGATGATAATTCTACTGATAATAGTTTAAATATTTTGTTAGATTATGCTAAGAAGTATCCTAATATAAAGGTTTACCATAATGAAAAGAATATAGGACAAGGTGCATCAAGAAATAGAGGATTAAGTCTTGCAACTGGAGAATATATTGGTTTTGTTGATAGTGATGATTATATTAGAAATACAATGTATGAAGATATGTATAAGGCTGTGATTAATAATAATTATCCAGAACTTGTTACTACTGAGATATTATTTGTAAAAGATGATGGTTATGCAAATAGAGATTTGGAGTTTCTATCAA
>CALVJB010000075.1 GCA_944332025.1 uncultured Bacilli bacterium | reverse complement strand
GGAAAAGCCGCACGTACGGATTTGTGAGGGCTATATAGAGTAATCTATATTTCTACTCGATAAGGATTAAAGTTACATTATAATTTAGTTAGTTTAGTATAGATAATGTTTTAGATAAAATAACAATTTAATAAAAAAATAAATTAGTACGGTGGCGACCATCGGAATTTAAGCCTATGGAGAATAGGGGTTACTCTATCTAAGAAATAGGAATCCTTGGAGGTAACGACAAGGTAAAAACAAACTTGTTTGTTTTATTTGTTCTAAAATAACTAGAATATTTGTTTAGGTTATGCTATTCTATATTTAATAAAACGTTAGGAGGAGATTAATTAATGGAAAATGAATATAAAGCTATGGACATTGCTAAATACTTTATAAATGAACTACACCCTGAACCTTTAAAATTACAAAAATTATTATATTTTGCTCAAGGTTTTTCTTATGCTTTTTATGATAAAGCGCTATTTAATGATGACTTTGAAGCTTGGGTTCATGGGCCAGTTATTCCTTCTATATATCACGAATATAAAAGTTACGAGTATAATCCTATTGATTTAAATTATAACTTAAAAGACTTTAATAAAGATGTTATAGACTTATTAGAATACGTTAAGAGAAATTATGCAAAATATGATAGCAAGTATTTAGAAGAGATAACACATAAAGAAGAACCTTGGTTATTATCACGCACAGGTTTGGATCCAGATGAGAGAAGTGATAAGACAATTCCTAAATCTAATATTGCTTCCTATTTTACTAGTTATGTATTACAACCAGATGATGAGGAGTGGGATTAATGCAGGGAGAAATTTGGACTTATGTAGCAACAAAACCTAATAATACAAAAGAAGCGAAAGTAAGACCAGTTTTAGTAATTGGTGATGATAGTAATAATCAGTTACAGTATGTAGATATCCATTATGTAATTATCTCTTCATCTGCAGAATGTGGTATCTATGATGTTTTATTAGATAAGAAGTTAGCAAAAGAATTGGGATTAGCAAGACAATCTATAATTAAAACAACTAAGATATATACAGGACCTAGAAGTAAGTTAGGTGTTAAAATAGCAGACTTACCTTCTAGTAAAAAAGAAGAATTTGTAAAGAAATATCAAGCATATCAAGATGATTTAATATCAAAATTATATTTACAGATTAAGAGGGAGTGATAACTATGAACGAAAAAACTTATATTGAAGTATTTGATGAAAAAAGTCCTAAAGTTAAACAATTATATTGGAATATTGCCTTTGGATTACAAGATGTTGATAGATTAAAACCATCTAAATATATGGTAGAGTTAACTAATGAACATATTGATGGTAAAAAAACATATAAAGAAGTTAAAGATGATATAACATCATACTATTCTAAAGATAACAATGTATCTAATAGTGAAAAAGAAGCTGATGAAGTATCGCTTGCTATCTATGAGATATTAAGTGATAAAGCCTTTAGATTTGATTATCTGACTTATAAAAACTATCATAAAAGATTATTTCAAAATCTTGATAAAGATATATATCATCCTGGAGAATTTAGAACTTATAATATTACTAAAGATGAAGAAATATTAGATAATGATACAGTAAGTTATCAGTCTTATGACTTGATAGAAGAGTCTTTAAAATATGATTTTGAAGAAGAAAAAAATATAGATTATATTAATATGAATGAGAGTGAATTAGTAAATAGAATAACAGAGTTTACATCAAGAATTTGGCAAGTGCATCCATTCAGTGAAGGAAATACTAGAACAACTGCTATCTTTATTCAAAAATATTTAATAAGTATGGGTTTTGAAGTTAATAATGAATTATTTAAAGATAATTCTCTATATTTTAGAAATGCTTTAGTAAGAGCGAATTATATAAATTATAATAAAGGTATTAAAGAAGATAAACGTTACTTAGTTATGTTTTTTGAAAATTTATTATTAGGTAAAGATAATGAATTAGATAATAATAAGTTATATATTTGACACAATCATACTTGCTTGGTATAATATAGATACTTTAACAAGGGGGTATTAATATGTTTAAAGTAAAAACTAAAGAAGAAAGAATTAGAAAAAAGGAAGAAGAAGTAAAGGTTACTAATTTGCAAGAAATATATTTGGAATCGAACCAACGATAATGGCAGGAACAGGTCTAGGTAATGTTATTAATGAAACTTATAATACTATTGGTAATTTATTTTCTTCTCCATTTTCACCTATCATATATGGAGGAGCTATACCATTAATTTGTGTAGCAACACAAAGTCGTTATGATACTAAGGTTGATAAAATGGAAAGATTAAAATATTTCATGGAAAATAAGGATGCTATAAATAGCGTAGCTGAGGAAGAAATAACTATCTTAGATGCAAAACATCTTAGTTGGGAAAAATTAGAAGATTACGCAGAAAAAGGAAGAAGCAAAGTATTAAGATAACTCTTAGTACTTTTTTCTTGTTTAAAACGTTAATATTTTGTATGATATAGATGTATTTAAATATTAATAGAAAGACAGTGATGTTTATGGAGTTATTAGTACCAGCCGGAGATATAAATTCATTTTATACGGCCTTAAATAATGGGACCGATGCTATATATTTATCAGGTAAAATGTTTGGGGCAAGAAGTTATGCTAAGAACTTTACGATTGATGAGTTAAAAACAGTTTTAAAACTTGGAAAAATATATGGCGTTAAGATTTATGTAACAATGAATACTTTAGTAAAGGAAAGTGAAGTAGACGATTTTCTTAAAGAAGTAGAGTTTTTATATAGTCTAGGAGTAGATGCTATTCTTATGCAAGACTTTGGTATGATTTCTTTATGTTTAAAAAAGTATCCTAATCTTACAATTCATGCTTCAACTCAAGTTAATAGTAGTAGTTATGAGACTATTAAACTTCTATATGAGATGGGTGTAAAACGTGTAGTACTACCAAGAGAGATGAGTATTGATGAGATTAAGAAAATAGATATACCTATAGAACTTGAAGTTTTTGTTCACGGAGCCTTATGTGTAAGTTATTCAGGTAATTGCCTCTTTAGCTCTATGTTAGGTGGTAGAAGTGGTAATAGAGGAGAGTGTGTTGGTAGTTGTAGATTACCTTATAAATTATATAAAGATAAAACTCTAATAGATGAAGGCTACCTTTTATCAATGAAAGAATTAAATACATCAGCAAGTATTAAACAATTACCTAGTAATGTTGTTAGTCTTAAGATAGAAGGAAGAATGAAAAGTCCATCTTATGTAGGTTTTATTACAAAATATTATCGTAAAATACTTGATGACGAAGAATTAACTACTAAGGATTTAGAAGACTTAAAGAGTATGTTTTATAGAGGTTTTACTAAAGGACATTTATTTAATGATGAAGATTTAATAAATAAGAAAAGTCCTAATCATTTAGGAAGTCATTTGGGTAAAGTTATAGATGTTAATGATGAGAAGATTAGAATAGAACTTGATAGACCTCTATTACAAGGTGATGGTATTAGATTTAAAGAATCTAATAAAGGAATGATTGTTAATTATCTATATGATCTAAAAGATAATTTAATTAATAAAGGAAATTCTAAACAAATAGTTGAAGTAGATAATAAAGTTAAGTTAACTAGTTTAGATGAAGTTAGAAAGACTACTGATAAATCTCTTGAAATAACTGACTTTACTATTACAAGAAAAGTTCCTATTAATATAGA
>CALVJB010000074.1 GCA_944332025.1 uncultured Bacilli bacterium | reverse complement strand
TTCTTTTTTTATATACTTAAAACGGTGGTAGGAATGAAAGTATATTTAGATCTAATATTCTTTATTAATTTCATGTTTGATTTACTCCTTTTAATGACAGTTAGTATAGAGTGTAAAGTCTTTTCTAAAAAAAGAAGATTACTTATCTCTTCATTTCTAGGAAGTCTTAGTACATTTCTTTTGTTCCTACCCTTAAATAATTTTTCTTTATTTCTTTTTAAAGTAGTAATAAGTATTATTATGATTTTTGTTGGCTTTAAAATAACATCTAAGGAATTATTTTTTTCTCTTATAAAGAGTCTTTATGGTAATAGTATTATCTTAGGAGGACTTATCTACTTTTTAAATAATCAGTTTAGTTATAAACAAAAAGGTTTTATTTTTATCCATGATGGGACTAGTTTAAACTTAATAATTATCTTAATAAGTAGTCCTATAATCTTTTATCTATATCATAAAATGATGAAAAATGAAAAGAAGAAAAGAGAATTGCTTCATAGTGTATCTATTAGGTGTAAAAAAGGTACTATTAATACATTAGGATTCTTAGATACAGGTAATAATATTAAAGACCCTTATAAGAGAAGGGGAGTTATTCTTATTAACTCTAGTGAAATTAATCTTAGCTTAGAAGAATCTATTTTAGTACCCTTTAAAACAGTAGATTCTAATAGTTTACTTAGGTGTATAGAAATAGAGGAATTAAAGATAGATGATAATTTAATTACTAATAAATACCTATTAGGAGTTAGTCCTAAGAATATAGAAATAAAGGGAGCTTCTTGTATACTCCCTAATATAATAGAGGAGGAATTAAAATGATTAGTTTACTTTACTTAGTAGCATTTTTACTTGATAAATCTTGTGAAATATTTTATGTAGGTAGTAGTGATATCTTACCAGAACCATTATCAAAGGAAGATGAAGAAGCATATCTTGTAATGGCAATGGACGGGGATATTCATGCAAGAGATGTTTTAATTGAACATAATCTAAGATTAGTAGTATTTCTTGCTAAAAAGTATGAAAATACGAAAGTAGATTTAGAAGATTTAGTTAGTATCGGGACAATTGGTCTTATTAAAGGAATTAATACATTTAAACCAGATAAAAATATTAAGCTTGCAACTTATGCCTCACGTTGTATTGATAATGAGATACTAATGTACTTAAGAAAAATTAAGAAATCAAAAACAGAAGTAAGTATTGATGCATCCCTTAGTTTAGATGCAGAGGGGAATGAATTACATCTAGAAGATATCTTAGGAACAGATGCAGATATTGTAACTAAAGGAATAGAAGAAGAGACTGATAAAAAATTAATGTTAGATGAAGTTATGAAATTAAATCCAAGAGATAGAGATATTATTATATTAAGATATGGTCTTATGGGACATAATGAATTAACCCAAAAAGAAGTAGCAGAACTACTTGGTATTAGTCAGTCTTATATTTCAAGAATAGAAAAGAAAGTGATTAGGAGGTTAAAGAATATAGTTAAGTATTCGTAATATTATGAAAAGTGAAAAAGAAGAGTTAATGAAGATGAGATATTTGTATAAAATAAAACAAAGTAATGATTTAGGTATCATTAATAATGATATTGATTTTAAAAATAAGTATTTTAAAGACTTAGAAGAGTTTAAAAGAAAGTACATAGGAATTAAATAGAAATATTTAGTTCTTTTTATTGACTTTGATAATTTCTTTTTATATAATTTCATTGATAATAATTATCAATAAGGTGTAGATATGGAAAGAAATACAGTACAAAGACAAGAGATGATAGAAGTATTAAAAAATAATTATAATCATCCTACTATTAAAGAGTTGTGTGAACTAGTAAGTGATAAAAATATAGGACAAGCGACTGTTTATAGAACAGTTAATAGTCTAGTTAATGATGATATTATTAGAAGGATAGATTGTCCTGATGGAGTTCATTATGATTATAGAAAAGATCATTATCACTTTTATTGTCTTAAATGTAATAAAATTACTGATGTTTTTCTTGATAATAGTCTTATAGATAATTTATTATCATCTTCTAATTTAACTGATATTAAACATGTTAACTTAGTATTTGAAGGTATATGTGATAGTTGTAAGGAGAAGTGAAGTAATGGACTTAAGTAAGGCAGTTAGAATTGATGAAGATAATCCTAGTATTAAAAGAGTTAAAGAAAGATGTATTAACTGTGGTAGATGTAAGACAATATGTAAAGATGTAGTAGGAATTAACTATGATGAGAAATGTAAAGAAGCAGTGTGTATTAATTGTGGACAGTGTATTTTAAATTGTCCTGTTGGTGCTTTAACTCCTAAATATGATTATAAAAGAGTTCTAAACTATTTGCATGATACAGAAAAGATAGTTACTATATCAGTGGCACCTGCTATTAGATCATCAATAGGTGAAGGCTTTGGACTAGAACCAGGTACATTTCTTGAAAAAGAGTTAGTTGGTGCCTTAAAAGAAGTAGGTTTTGACTATGTCTTTGATGTTACTTTTGGTGCAGATATGACAGTTATGGAAGAAGCACATGAGTTAGTTAATAGATTAAAGAATAAGAAAACTCTACCTATGTTTACATCATGTTGTCCATCATGGGTTAAATACTTAGAAATATATCATCCGGATAAGTTAAATCATCTATCTACTGTTAAGAGTCCTATAGGAATACAAAGTTCTATTATCGATACTTATTTCCTTAAGATGATGAATATACCAAAAGAAAAAATAATTAATGTTGTAGTAGCACCTTGTACTGCTAAAAAATATGAAATAAAAAGAACAGAGATGGGAATGGATATATGTCTTACTACTAGTGAATTAGTATTACTTTTAAAAGAATCACGCATTGATATAACTAAAGTAGGACCTAAAGAGTTTGATTCTCTTTTATCAAAAGGAAGTGGAGGAGGACTTATCTTTGGTAGAAGTGGGGGAGTATTAGAGTCAGTTTTAAGATGTGTTAACTATATAATAACTGGAGAAGATAAAATTATAGACTCTTTAACTCTTGAAGAAAATGAAAAAAGTGGTACAATAAAGAAGACTACTGTTAATATAGGTCCTTATAAATTAAGAGTAGTGAGTGTCCAAGGTATGAAGAATGTAGAGGAAGTGCTTAAAGACTTAGATAGTTATGACTTTATAGAAGTTATGAATTGTCCTTTGGGATGTGTATCAGGTGGAGGGCAAGTACTTAATACTATTAGTAAGATGGATGAAATAAATAAAAAACGTGCTTTATCATTAGAAAAAGATGATAAAAATAATAGTATTAGATTCTGTTATAAAAATCCTGATATAATAAACATCTATAAAACTTATCTTGACTACCCTAATAGTCCTAAGGCAATTAAACTTATTCATACTAATTTTAAAGATAGAAGTAGTATATTAAGAGAAAAATCTCTTTAATATAAATAATATGTAGAAAGAAGGTATTAAATATGGAATTAAAAGGTTCAAAAACTGAACAAAACTTAATGACAGCATTCGCAGGAGAAAGTCAAGCTCGTAATAAATATACATATTACGCATCTAAAGCTAGAAAAGATGGCTATGAACAAATAGCAGCAATATTTGAAGAAACTGCTAATAATGAAAAGGAACATGCTAAACTTTGGTTTAAAGAGTTACATGGTGGAGATATTCCTGATACTATGACTAACTTAGAAGATGCTGCTGCTGGTGAAAACTATGAGTGGACTGA
>CALVJB010000073.1 GCA_944332025.1 uncultured Bacilli bacterium | reverse complement strand
ACAATTTTATCTGCAATAGATTGTGCTTTTTCAATATCTTCTATATATGAAAAAGAATTATTATACATTTCAAACTTTATATTTTCTTTTATTAATTGTTGTTTTAACCACTCATGACCATTAATATAAACTTGAACCATAAATGGAAACCAAGATTGTATTTTTATATGCATAAATCCAAAATCTTTGTCTAAATAATATAAATAATAATATTTACATTTTCTCTTATCCCATTTTAATTCTAATTTTTTAGTTAATTTATTTTTAAAAATATTCATAGTTGAACACACTTCAATATTTGAAAGTATACAAATTAAACCTTCTTCAATAGGATTTTCTTCTAATATTTGTCTTGCGATATTTCCTTTATCTTCATTGTTACCATATATAAATTTATATGGTCTATTATTATTAGAGGCAAGACTTTCAATATGAGAACATAAAGATTTAGTTACGTTTTCTGCATAAGTACCAAAATCTTTTAAAAGCACATTATTATGTGATAAAAAATATCCCATTTGTTTAATGTTAGATAATTGACGAGAATAACCTTTAATAATTATTCTATCAAATGTTGATAAAACACCCTTGATTTTATCTTGTTTCCATTCTATAATATTCATTACAAAACACACCTGACTTTCTTCTGATAGCTCGGGAGCAGAGTTTAAATACCGAGGCTCCGATTAATCGTTTTTTTTAAATAGTTATTATAACTATATAGCCAGTTGAAATCAATGTGTTTTGTATATAAAAAGAGGATTTCATATTTTTGAGGTCCTCTTTTAGGTTGCGGACAACGTCCGCGGTATGATATTATTATAATAGCTTTGTATCATTAAAAATATGATACTTTTTTATTTAAAGGAGGAATATTATGACAGTTAATTCTTATTTAGCTAATTTAGCATCAAACTTAGTTTTATCAAGTGATGAAAAAGCAAGTATTAATACTTCTATTTCCACTTTGGAATATAGATTAGAATTATTTTTTGGTAGCGATATAGTAGAAAAGTTTAAATTTGGTTCTTTTACTAGAGATACTATACTTCCACGTAAGGCAGATAGTAATTCAGATATTGATTATATGATTGTTTTTAATAATTCTAATAATTATCAGCCTCAAACATATTTAAATCAATTAAAAAGATTTGCAGAAAAATATTATCAAACATCTGAAATACATCAATCATCGCCTACAATAATATTGAAATTAAATCATATTAAATTTGAATTGGTTCCAGCATATAAATCAGGCTGTGGTTATTATATACCAAATAAAACTGATGGTTGGATGTACACTGATCCAAACGATATTAATTCTAATCTTACAAAAGCAAATACTAATAATGGTTCAAAGATAAAGCCTGTAATAAGGTTATTAAAACATTGGAATATTAGTAAAAATTATAGATATTATGAATCATATGATTTAGAGAAAAAATTAATTTCATATTTAGAATTTTCATATTTTTCTTGTACATCATATAGTGATTATGTTTTACTTGCTTTTAATGCACTAAAGAGTGAGTGTAGCTATGGAACTATTATATATGATAGAATTGATAAGGCAATTAAAGACATAGAAGAAGCAATAGATGATGAAAGTAAATATCCTTCTCTTGTTGAAGATGAAATTAAAATTGTATTTCCTGAGGTTTAGTTATGGAAGAAGAATATATTAACGATGTTGATAAAGATTTTAAATTATGTATAAAATTAGAGAAACTTTTGACTATATTTTATTACCTTAGTGTTATTTTATCTTTGACTCTATGCTTTAAATACAATACCATATTATGTGTTGCTTTAATTATAATACATATTTTATATATTATAGCGGACACCATAAATGATTTGATTTTTAAAAATTTTGCTGAAAACGAGAGACGAAAAACTTTACTTTCTAATGCATATGGAATTGAACTGACAGACAAAAAAGCAATAGGATACTACAATAATAACGAAAAGAATTCTTTAAAAAAATTAGGGGTTAATATATTTGAAAGTTCTTTTTTTACTAAAAATAATACTAATATAATGGTAAAGCAAAATTCTGTTAAATTTATTATTGATGTTATACTATGGTTAATAATAGTTTTAATGATGAAAGATAAGAATGTTACTTTATGTATTACCCAAAGTATATTTTCATCAGAAATACTAATTGGTTATTTTAAATTGTTATACTTTAATAATAAGGTCAATGGAGTATATAATAAACTATTTACGTTATTTATTACTAATAAATACTCTAGTAAGAATAAATCGCAATTATTAGAGTATTCTTTTGAATATGAATGTTTAAAAAGTTCTAATCACGTCTTATTGTCTTCAAAAAATTTTGCTAAAAATAATGTAAAATGGACAACAGATTGGGAATATATTAAAAATAAAATTAAATAAAAGAGAAAGTATAAAAATATTATATAGATATTTAGATATATTATTTAATAGGGAGGATTATATTATGAATTTTAAAGATAAAGTATATTTAATAACAGGTTCTACATCTGGTATAGGTCAAGGAATTGCAAAGGAATTATTAGAAAATGGAGCAAAAGTTGTTATTAATTATGCTCATAGTGAAGAAAATGCAAATTTAACAAAAAATATGTTTAAAGCTTTTAAAGAAAATACTTTGTTTATAAAAGCAGATGTATCAAATGAAGCGGATGTTAAGAATATGTATAAACAAATTGAAGAAAAGTTTGGAAGATTAGATGGAGTAGTTAATAATGCAGTATATGATAAGATTTTTTCTATTGAAGATTTAACTGCAGAGGAATATAGAAAAGAGTTGGGTGTTAATGTTGTTGGTAGATGGTTATGTATAAAATATGCAATCCCATTATTAAAGAAATCTAAAGTTCCAAGAATAGTAAATATAGCATCAAGATTAGGTACTAAACCAATAGATGATTCTGTAGCATACTGTACAAGTGAAGCTGCAACTATTATGCTAACTAAATGTTGTGCATTAGAATTAACACCTAAATATGATATTAAAGTAAATACTGTTAGTCCTTCTATGACTCTAACACCTCTAGCTAAGAAAAGTTATTCTGAAGAAGAAATAAAAGAAACAGCATCAAAAAACCCAAGTGGTAGGTTAGGAGAAGTAACTGATATAGTTAATACTGTATTGTTCTTATTAAGTAATAAAGCAGATTATATTAATGGTGAAAATATAAATGTTAATGGAGGAATACTATTAAAATAATTGTTAAAGGCAATGCTAATATTAGTGTATTGTCTTTTCTTCTATTAGTTAAATTTTTTATGTAGATATCAGTAGAATAATTAAAACAAGAAATGTTATGTTTTGATAATAATTATATAAATTTCGATATGATTTAGGTTAATTTTACTAATCTTTATAATATTCCCATTAATAAATGTTGGTTTTGATTTGTATAATTTACAGATGAAATCTAATTTTTGCTTTAATGATTTTCAAAAGGTAATTATTGTTTAATAAACTTAATTATAAATACCATTTTTTATTGCTTTCTCTGTACTTCCAAGATGACTACGGGAGATAATAAAAAAGAACTTAGTACATAGCTAAGCTCTTTTTAGTTATCAATTGGAGCGAATCACATACAAGTTACGAACTTTGTTCTCTTTCTGTTAAAATTATATATTAAAACTTATAAGATTTCAATATTTAAATAGTAATATTCTTCTCCAACAGTATAGATTATTTTCTGTTTTAATGATATAATTAGCACAACAAACAAATCGTTAAATAGTAATTTGAAGAGGAGGTATTGTATGTTAATTACAGGAATTTTAATTACAATAGTTGCAATTTTTATGTTATTAGTTCCTCAATTTTTT
>CALVJB010000072.1 GCA_944332025.1 uncultured Bacilli bacterium | reverse complement strand
AAAATTTTATTTTTCCTCCTTCCTCCATCTTTTATACAAGTCTCCCATCTATATACAATGTATCATAATAGATAAATAGTGTCAACAAAAAAGTAACTATTTTCTTTAAAATGTTTAATAGTTACTTTTAAAATTTTGGACTTAAAGTTAAAGTTATTTCCATATTATCAGTTATAGGTGTACCTGAAGCGACAGATTGTCCTGTTACATAACCATTACCTTGCAGCACAACGCTAATACCTAACATTTGTAATAAGTCTTCTGCTTGTTTACTAGAAAGACCTGTAACATCAGGAACAGTTAAGTTATTATCATTTGTAATAAGAAATACTTTTGTTCCAGATGTTACTTTATCTCCATTAGAAGGGTATTGTTTTGTTACTTTATCTCCATTACCTATAACAGTTACAGACATTCCCATACTTTCAAGTTCAGCTTTAGAAGTAGTAGTATCTTTATTCTTATATGATGTTAAACTGTATTCAGTTAATTTTTCTTCATTAGTTGTCTCTGGATCTGTTCCATAGTATTTACTTATATTAACAACTATTTCTTTTATAGCATTCCAAATTACTCTTTGATTACCACCTTCTGGTCTTTTAACTGAAGCATAAATGATTACTTTAGGATCATCATTAGGATAAATTCCTGCAAAAGAAGAGATGATATCATCTGCTCCTGTTAAGTAACCACCACCATTTTCATCTGCAATTTGGGCAGTACCTGTCTTGCCTATTAAATTATATCCATCTAATCTATATCCTGCTCCTGTCATACCAGGAACATTAACAGTATCCCACATTAACTGTCTAATCTTATTAACTGTTGTCTCACTAGCAACGGTATCTACTTCTGTTCTTTTTCCTTCGTATACAAGTTCTCCTGTATCAGGATCAACTATTTTTTCAACAAGATATGGTTTTAACATAACCCCACCATTTGTAAGAGAAGTTAAAGCTTGGATATTTTGAATAGGTGTTGTTGTAATACCTTGTCCAAATCCAGCATTAAATATCTCTGTTTCATATTTAAAGTCTAGTTCACCTGTCTCTTCATTAGGAAGTTCTATTCCTGTTTTTTTACTAAATCCTAGTTTTTTGAAATAACTTCTTAGAATATCAGCAGATAAATGACGATCTATTAAATTAATAACACCAACGTTACTAGATAGAGCGAATCCTTTATCAAAAGTAATATCTCCCCAACCTGCTCTATTATGATCTCCTATTTCAGTTCCATCACTTGTTACATAAACACCAGAATGATATATTTCATTACCATCATAAACACCTTGTTCCATCGCTGCCATATAAGTAAATATCTTCATAGTAGAACCAGGCTCATAAGGACTTGAGACATTCATATCTAAATAATTTGTAATATCTCTTACATTAGGATCAAATGAAGGAGATGTACTTGATGCTAGAATTGCTCCTGTCTTAGCATCTGCTATCATGATTGTAAACCATTCAAAGTTGTAATTAGCTTCCGCTTCACTTAAAGCTTGTTCTACAAAGAACTGAATACTACTATTAAGAGTTAAATATATATCTTTACCATCACTAGCTTCTTTACTTATTTCATTAGTACCTGCTATTTTATATCCTCGTAAATCTTTTTGATAGGTAGTATAACCATCTTCTCCTTTTAAAGTAGAGTCATAATATTTTTCAATTCCCATTTCACCTGTCATAGTAGTTTCTTCTTCTCCATCATCATTAGTAGTAACTTCTTCTTTAGCATATCCTAAGACATAGGAAGCCAAGTCACCTTTAGGATAATATCTTTTAAAACTCTCTACAAAATCTATTCCAGGTAAGTTTAACTTTTCTATTTTTTCTTTAGTAATTTCTGTTAATCCTTTACCAATAGTTCCAAATTCTGTTTGATATACTCCTTCTCTATTTAAATATTTTAATATCTCTTCTTTACTAACTTCTAAAACTTCAGCAAGTTTTTCTGCAGTCATCTCTTTATCTACAACATGCTGTGGATCATCTTCATCTGTTGTTCTAGTTGGAGATAAATATGCAATTAATTTATATGAAGAAACATTTTGAGCTAGTACTTCATTATCACTACTATAAATATTACCACGTTCTGCTTTTATAATATCTGTTTTTGTAGTACGCTGTCTTGCTAAAGCTTGTAAATTTGTATCATCAACTTCTTCTGATAATGCAAGTTGTGTTACTCTTGCAATCATTAGAGCAAACAAAAAAAGAGAAGTAATTATTAAAAGTTTACTATATTTTATATTATTTTTCCTTCTCTTTTTTCTTTTCAAGTTTACCACTTCCTATTATTCATCGATATTTTTAATATTATCATTATTATAACTTAATCCCTGTTCTTTGGCAACTTCTTCTATTTTATCTAGAGATGCTAACTCATTTATTTTCATAGATAAACTCTCATTGGTCTTAGTTTGTTCACTTATTTCTTTTTTAGTTTTCTCAACTTCAAAGTTTATTTTAGATAAAGTTGCTTTAGAAAATACTATTGTTAGAGGTGCACTAATCGCTAATACTAATGCAAATGTATAGATAAGACGTTCAAACTTACTCATTTTAACTCTTTTTACTACTTTTCTCTTAGCCATAAGTATCCCTCCTATTTTATTCTTTCTATTACTCTAAGTGTAGCAGAATGAGCTCTATTATTATGTTCTAGCTCTTCACTACTAGCTTTTATTCCTTTTTTAGTAATTAGTTTAAAGTCTGGTAATTTATCTAAAGGTATATTAGGTAATCCTTTAGATAAAGGATCTATCTCACACATTTCATTAAACTTTTTCTTAACTATTTTATCTTCTAGAGAATGAAATGTTATAATAGCAATCCTTCCTCCAATATTTAACATAGATAAACTATCATCTAGAGATTTCTTTAAGACGTTTAACTCATCATTAACTTCTATTCTTAAAGCTTGAAATATTTGTTTAGCGGGATGTTTTTTAACTCTCTCTTTATAAGGAACAGATGATTTAATAATATCTACTAATTCTAAAGTAGTTTCGATTTTCTTAGTCTCCCTATACTTAACAATATTTCTAGCGATAGATCCCGAAAACTTACTTTCACCATAATCTTTAAAGATTCTCTTTAACTCTTCATAACTATAAGTATTAACTATTAATTTAGCATTTAACTTATTATCTTTATCCATCCTCATATCAAGGGGAGCATCAAATCTATAAGAAAAGCCACGATAGTCTTCATCTAATTGAGGACTTGATACTCCAAGATCATAAAGGATAGCATCTACTTTTTCTATACCTAGATCTTTTAATTTATCTTTAGCATAGACAAAGTTAGAATCAATTATTTGGAAGTTATTACCGATAGTAGAAAGTTTATCTTTACTATAGGCAAGTGCTTCCTCGTCTTGGTCAAAGGCGAATAGATACCCATTTTTAATTCTTTTTAATATTTGACTACTATGTCCTGCAAAGCCTAAAGTCATATCAACAGCAATAGTGTTATCTTTTAGATTTAAGGATTCAACCACTTCATTAAGTAAAACTGATTCATGCATTATATCTTCTCCTCAAATAAGTTTTCAGCAATATCGGACATTTCATCATTACAAGAACTCATAAACTCATTGAAAGCATCCTCATCCCATATCTCTAATCTATCTCCCGTTCCTACAATTACACATTTTTTAGATAGATTAGCATAACTAACAAGGGGACTTGGAATATTAGCTCTTCCCTGTTTATCAAGTTCAATGGCAGTAGCACCAGACATAAAGAAGCGAGTGAAAGCTCTAGCATCTTTTTTAGTAAATGGTAAGCTTTCTAATTTAGTAACGATATGGTTAAAAGTGTCATTTGGATAAACATAGATACAATGCTCTATACCACGGGTAATAACAAAACTATTACCAAGGATATCACGATATTTAGATGGCATAGCAATTCTACCTTTGTCATCGATATTATGATGAAATTCTCCTATAAACATATTTATCCCCCACTTTTCCCCACAGTCTACCACTGCTTAATTATATGTTACACAAAATTATTAAAAATGTAAATAAAATAAGGG
>CALVJB010000071.1 GCA_944332025.1 uncultured Bacilli bacterium | reverse complement strand
ATGAACTAAGTAAGATAGATGAATTAGAAAGAATAAATAGTGAGAAAGTATTGAATGCTTTTATAAAAGAACAAGTCGCTGAAACGGATTTTAATTCTACAACTGGTTATGGTTATAATGATTTAGGTAGAGATAAATTAGAAAGAATATATTCTGATATCTTTAAAAGTGAAGATGCCCTTGTTCGTAATCAGTTTATCTCAGGTTCCCATGCCTTAACTGTCGCTTTCTTTGCTTTACTTCGTCCTGGAGATACTCTTTTAAGTATTACAGGTAAACCCTATGATACTATGGATGAAGTTATAGGACTTGTAGATAATCCGTCATCTTTAAAAAGCTTTGGTATTAATTATATGCAAGTAGATTTAGTTAATAATGACTTTGACTATGATAAGATTAAAGAGGTTATTACTAATAATAAGATAAAAGTAATAGAAATACAAAGAAGTAAAGGATATTCTACTAGGAAGAGTCTTACTATAGAAAAGCTTGAGAAAGTTATATCTTTTATTAAGTCTATTGATAAAGATATCATTATTATGATAGATAACTGTTATTGTGAATTTGTAAGTAGTAGGGAACCTATCGAAGTAGGTGCTGATATTGCTGTTGGTTCTCTTATTAAAAACTTAGGTGGTGGTATTGCCCCTAATGGTGCTTACATCGTGGGCAGGAGTGATCTTATTAACGCCTGTTCAGAACGCTTGACTTTACCTGGAGAAGGAAAAGAAGTTGGTCCGTCACTTGGTATTAATAAACAACTATTCCAAGGACTATTTCTTGCCCCTAGTGTTGTCTCATCATCCCTAAAAACTGCAATATTCACATCTGCTTTATTAGAAGAATTAGGTTATAATGTAGAACCTAAATATAATGAGAAAAGAGCTGATATAGTTCAAAATATTATCTTTAATGATGAGAAACTCTTGATTAAATATACTCAGGGTATTCAAATGAATTCTCCAATAGACTCTAACTCTCTACCAATACCAGATGATATGCCAGGTTATACTGATAAAGTAATTATGGCAAGTGGTTCATTTACTCAAGGCTCATCAATAGAGTTAAGTTGTGATGGACCTCTAAGACCTCCTTATATCGCTTATCAACAAGGTTCATTAACATATACTTATGGTCGTCTTGCTGTCATAAAAGCAGTTTCTAATTTAGAGTCATAAAAGAACATCTCCCTTCATAAAGTGTAATAGTAAAAGGGAGGAAGCAAATGATTAATAAACAAAATTTATGGTTTTTAACTCTTTTTAGTCTTATCTTAGTCCTTAGTGTTTATTATATAACTATGCCTAACGACTTACTTATCGCAAGTTCTTCTACAGAAACTAAAGAAGAATCAAAAAAAGAAGATACTTCTACTGATGATGAAAATACTATTAGTGAAGTAGATGAAGCTGATAGCTTAACTGCCTTAAGAGTAAGTCTAGATGAAGAACGTGATAAAGAAAAAGAAGAATTGAAGACTACAATGACTAAAGAAGATGCTACTACTGATGAGAAAAATAATGCTTATGAACAGTTAAAATATTTATCAGTAATAGAAGGAGAAGAAGAGAAATTAGAAAAACTAATTAAAGAAAAACATAAGCTTGATAGCTTTGTTAAAGTAGATAATAATACTATTACAGTAGTCGCTGCTAAGAAAAAACATGATGTAACACTTGCTAACAACATCATGAGAACTATACAAGGAGAGTATGATACTAAAAAAACTATAACAGTTAAATTTGAGGGTAACTAGTTCTTTTATCTACAACAAATATTCCTTTTCTCATAAACTACTATTGACTAAGTCAAGAATTAGGAAAGGGGATAATTATGAGAGGAATATTAACAACAAGAGAAAAAGAAGTCTTTACTCTTTTAGTAAGTGGTCTTTCTACTAAAGAGATTGCATCATCCTTAAATATTAGTGAAAAAACAGTTAGGAATCATATTTCTAATGTTATGCAGAAGCTTGGTGTTAAAGGAAGAGCTAATGCTGTTATAGAACTATTAAAATTAAATGAAATTACATTATAAAAGTACTAAACAAGTACTTTTTTTTATATACTTTATTAGGTGATTTTATGCTAAGAAAAAAAGCTTTAAGAAAAATATTTATTACTACTATGAGTTTATTTATTATTATGACTATTTATTTAATACCATTAACAGAAAAGACACTTGAAACTAATTTAGAGTTTGAATATATTACAGATCTTGCAAATTCTTCTATATATTTATTAGATGAAAATAACTATTTAGTGAAAACTAAAGTATTATTAGATAATGAAGAGTTAGAAGATAATATTAAAAGTATTATCAGTAATTTAACAATTGCTAATAATAGTAAATTTCCTGATAAATTGAATGCTATTATACCTAAGAATACTAAGTTAAATAATATTACTATAGAAGACGATATAGTTACTTTAGATTTTTCTAAAGAGTTATTAGATATAGATGAAGAGTTATCTACTAAACTAATAGAATCTATTGTATATTCCATAACAGAGTTAGATAGTATAACTAAAATTAATATAACAATTGATTCTATTCCTTTAGAAACATATCCTAATAGTAATAAAAAAATAATTATGCCATTAACTAGGGATATAGGTATTAATAATGAATATACTTATAACACACTAGATAATATAACTAAAGTAGTTATATATTATGGAGAAGATATAAATAATGATATTTATTATGTACCAGTTACTAAGTATTTAAATAATAATGATAATAAAGATAAGATAGATATAATAGTAGAAGAACTTACTACTAGTTATATTTATGAAGATAATTTAAGAAGTATTTTAAATGAGAATGTAGAGTTAATTGATAAAGAAATAATAGATGAAGACTTATTGATTTTAAACTTTAATAGTGCTTTATTTGATAATAATAGTACTATTAAAGAAGAAGTATTATATACACTAAGTTATTCAGTTTTCTCAAATTATGATGTTAATACTATTAGTTTTAGAGTAGATAATAAAGATGTAGAAACTGTAAAAAGAAGCAGTTTAACATAAAAGTAGCTTGAAAGATAAAAGTAATAATGTTATACTTTAAATATAACGTAGGTGAGAAAATGAAAGAAAAAAGAAATAAAATAATGATAGTAGTTATATTAGCTGTTTTAATTGTTCTAATAATTGCTTTATCATATGCTGCTTTTAGGTTTACTGGATTAGGACAAAGAGAAAATGTCGTTACTTTAGGTACATTAGAATTAACTTTAAATGAAGGTACTACTATTAATCTAGAAGATACTTATCCTTTAACTGATAGTGAAGGTTTAGCTTTAGACGGATATAGTTTTACCTTAGAAAATACAGGTACTGCTGCTGTAGATTATGTTATTTACTTAGATAATTTGGAAATAACTTCTCCAGATATAAAACTTGATGATATGTATTTAAAGTATAGCTTTGATAAAAATGATACTGTAGGTACTGCTGAGTTTTTAGAAAGTTTAGGAGAAGATAGTTCTAGAATACTTGATCAAGGTACTTTAAATAGCAGTGAAGAGAATAGTTATGTTTTAAGAGTATGGCCTACTATTGAAGTAGATGGAGACTTTGGTGGTCAAGTATGGAAAGGTAGAATTAGAGTAACTGGAGACCAAGTTAGATAAGAAAGTATGAATTTTGTAAATTGACTCTCATTTTGGGAGCCAATTTTTTAGGAATACTTTAATGTTTTGTATAAAGAAGAAATAATACAAAAAAATTGAAGAGTTGGTTAGAGTGACAGATAAGCAAAAAAATTGCTAAAAATCTTCTTAATATGAATCTGTCTATTAAAGATATAATGAAAGCGACAGAAAAAAATAATGTCATTGATGTAAAGATAAGAAATAAATACTTTACTTACTTGTTTGTCTTGTGATAATATTAAGTTAACAAAGATAAGAAAGGAAGTAGTAGATATGGCTAATTTACTTTTTCAGGGTAAATTAATTCGTCAATCTACAAGTAGAATGTAGAATGACAAACTTCTTTCTACTAGAAATAGAATAAAATGACGAATTATTTTACCCTAGATTTATATATAAA
>CALVJB010000070.1 GCA_944332025.1 uncultured Bacilli bacterium | reverse complement strand
TAATTATTACTAATCTTTTTAGACCTGCAAAAAAGAATGCTGAAAATTTACTCAGCACCCTTTAATGTCGAAGAACCGTAATTAGCATCTTTTACTTTACATAAATTATAAATAACATACTTGCTTAATTTATATAAAATGGGTTATAATCAAACTATAAAGATAATGTTATTATTTTTATATAAGGATAAGGTGAGTCTATGAAATATAAGATGAAACAATTCATGAAAGCAGATATATCTAAGTTTTATATATTAGTAGTAGGTATTATCTCTCTATTACTAATTGGAGGTTTCTTTTCATATGCTATGTTTACAGTATCTAAAGAGAAAGATAATGCTATTAATATAGTAACAGGTAATTTAACAGCTTTAGTACAAGTAGATGGTACTGAAAGTAATACTTTAACAGTAGATGCTAATACTATTAAAACATTTACTGTTACATTAAGTAATCCTAATAATAGAATAGCAAGATTTAATTTCTATTATGAAGGAAGTCTCTCTGATGGAGTAAAAGCAGGATACTTAACAGGAGATGGATTAAATACACCACCTGCTGCACCAGGTATTAATTTAGAACAAGCAGATACTAGTGGTTCTAGTAATACATATAGTATAAAAGTAATAAATAGTACAGATAGTAGTGTAACAATTACTTTAGGAGTTAGTGTAGGACTAGATTATAATGATTTAAGTCTACCAGAAAATGGTCATTTATTTGAAGAGATAAAAACTACAGGACCAGTAGGGGATGTTATAGTAGATAACATAAGTACTGGAAATATCTATGATGATGAAACAGATACGTTTATAACAGGAGAAGATCCAAATAGCTATATCTGGTATAGTGGAAAACTATGGAGAGCGGTATCTGTTAATAATGAAGAAAAAACAGTTAAATTAGTAACTGAGTGGAATATAAGTACAACTAATTATGATGATGATAGTAATGCTTTTGCAGGAAGTTACATGGAAGAGTGGTTAAATGATACAACAGAAGATGGATTTTTAGGAAATTTAAGAGATTATGAGAATTTTATTGTTACAGATGCAAAATGGAACGCAACTGAGATTACTTCTGATAGTAAACCTCCAGAAACAACAATTGTAACAGATGCCGTAGGTTTATTAAATTATTATGAGTATGTAACAAGCTATAGAGGAACAGACTATAGTAATGGTTATTTAAATAATGGGCTTTGGTGGTGGATGTTAACCCCATTTAGTACTACTGGCAACCGTTATGTTGACACCAATGGTACAACTGGTGGTACATATTTTAGTCGTGTGGGAGGCGTACGTCCATCCATAAATTTAAAATCAATTGTTCAAATAGTAAGTGGTGATGGAACAATAGATAATCCATACCGTTTAGCAGGAGATAGCGACACAGAGTTATCAGGAACATTATTAAATACAAGATATAGTGGAGAATATATAACTTTTGGAACAGGAGAAAATAATCTATATAGAATAGTAAGTCATGAGACATCAGGTTTAACCAAAATAACTAGTGCAGAGCCATTAAAAGATTCAGTAAATGCAATGGGCTTTGTAACAAGCGCTTTTAGTAATACTAGTAGTGAAACGAATTATTCAAGTGCAAATACAATAGGAACATTTTTGAATGGTGAATATTTAACAAATTACGTAGGAGATAATTATAGTAATATGATAGAAGATAATACTACATGGTATTTAGGAACAGTAGGAGATGGAACTTCATATAAACTAGCCAAATATACAGATGTAACTGGTAATACATTAACATCAAGTACAACAAGTGCTAAAGTAGGCTTGCTCCGTTATGGAGAATTAATGTCAGGACAATTTAATGGTTCTGAAAATAATGTAACGTTTTGGTTATTAACACCACATAGTTCGACATCTATTAATGTTGTTAATTATGAAGGAAATATAACATCATCTTCACCTTCTGGAACTATGTACGGTATACGACCAACACTAAGTCTAAAATCTAATGTAGAGATAACTGGGGGTACAGGAACTAAATCTGATCCATTTACAGTACAACTTGCTAGCTAACATAGAAAGAATTATAATAAGTTCTTTCTTTTTTCTGTGTTTATATGTTAAAATATAACTGTTTAGAAAGAAGTGAGCACGATGGGAAAAATTATTCTATTTATGGGACCATCTTCTTCTGGAAAAGATACTATCAAAAGAAGATTAATTAAAGAAAATAAGTTTGCACTTAAAGAAATGATAATGTCTACAACAAGACCTAAAAGAACAGGAGAAGTTGAGGGAAGAGATTATTATTTTAAAACAGAAAAAGAAATGTTAGAATTAGAAGAACAAGGTAAAATAATAGAGAAAAGAAAATATGATACCATTTATGGCCCATGGTACTACTTTACAACTAGTTCTAGTATTGATTTAGAAAATTATAATTATATTGGTAGTAATACTTTAGAAGGCTTAGATCAATTTGTAAAGTTCTATGGAATAGAAAATATTATCTCTCTTTTAATAAAATTAGATGATGGAATTAGATTACAAAGAGCTCTAGATAGAGAAAAAAGAGAAGAAAGTCCTAAATATCAAGAATTATGTAGAAGATTTTTAGCAGATTCCCTAGATTTTTCCAAAGAAAACATTAATAAAAGACATATTACAAGTATTATCAATAATGATAGTAATTTAGATAATACTATGGAAGAAGTAGAAAAAGTTTTAAAATTATATTTGTAAGGAAGTGATTATATGCATTTACCAGATTTTAAAGTCGCTCGTAGTAGTGAAAAAATAGATTATAAAAAAATAAATTATAAAATAGAGTCTAAATATCTTAATAAATATAAAGGTAAAAAGTGTTTCTTAAAGACTTATGGTTGTCAAATGAATGAACATGATAGTGAGAATATTAAAGGAATATTAGAACTTTTAGGCTTTGATTTTACTGATAAAATAGAAGAAGCTGACTTAGTCTTATTAAATACCTGTTCTATAAGAGAAAATGCCCATAATAAAGCCTTTGGATTACTTGGTAAGGTTAAACATATTAAAGAGTCTAAAAGAGATTTAATGATAGGTTTATGTGGTTGTATGGCTCAAGAAGAGATAGTTGTTAATACAATTATGTCAAAATACCCATTTGTAAACTTTGTAATAGGTACACATAACTTCTATCAGTTACCTGAAATATTAGAGGTAAGTGAAGACAAACAACAAATAGAAGTATATTCAAGAGAAGGAGATTTAATAGAGAGTCTACCAGTAGATAGAGCTAGTAAGTATAAAGCTTATGTTAATATTATCTATGGTTGTGATAAGTTCTGTACTTATTGTATAGTTCCTTATACTAGAGGAAGACAAAGAAGTAGAGAAAAAGAGGATATCTTAAAAGAAATAGATAATCTTATTAAAGATGGTTATAAAGAAGTAACTCTATTAGGTCAAAATGTTAATGCCTATGGAAAAGATTTATATGACGATTATTCATTAGCAGAACTACTAGAAGATGTTGCTAAGACTAATATACCTAGAATTAGATTTATGACAAGTCATCCTTGGGACTTTACTGATGAAATGATAGAAGTAATTGCAAAGTATTCTAATATTATGCCTAGTATTCATTTACCAGTTCAATCAGGTAGTGATAGAATTCTTAAATTAATGGGAAGACGTTATACTAAAGAAAAATATCTAACTCTATTCCATAAGATGAAAGAATTGATTCCTAACTGTACCATATCTACTGATATAATTGTAGGTTTTCCTGGTGAAACAGAAGAAGATTTTGAAGAGACATTAAACTTAGTTCATGAATGTAAATATGATAATGCATATACATTCATCTATTCACCTAGAGTTGGTACTCCTGCTGCAAAACTATCTGATAACATAAGTAAAGAAGAAAAGGAACAGAGACTTTATAAGCTTAATGATATAGTTAATACTTACTTTAAAGAGAATAATGACAAATTAGTTGGTAAAATAGTACCTGTTCTAGTAGAAGGTATTAGTGATAAGAAAAATGAATATTTTGGTTATAGTGATACTAATAAATTAATTAATTTTACAGGTGATGATGTAGAGATAGGTAGTATTGTTAATGTAGAGATAATAGAAGCGAAAACATGGAGTTTAGATGGAAAAGTTAGTAAGTAATGAGGAAATAGAAAAGAAAGCTTTAGAGTTAGTAAAAGTAATTAAAAATAGTAATGATTATAAAGAGTATCTCAAATTAAGAAAAGAGATTAAATCTAATAAAGATATAATGGAAAAGATAGATAAAGTAAAAATATTACAAAAGTCTTATGTTAAAAGTGC
>CALVJB010000069.1 GCA_944332025.1 uncultured Bacilli bacterium | reverse complement strand
TCATTGGGCCACTTCGTTCGACTTGCATGTCTTAGGCATGCCGCCAGCGTTCATCCTGAGCCAGGATCAAACTCTCAATAAAAATATTTAAAAGTTTAATTATTATCATTTAATCCTGACAACTCAAAATTGACGTTTTGCTTAGTTTTCAAAGAACATTTTTGCTTTTTCTCAAGCTGCGTTTTTAATATACCAAATTGTTTTTGCTTTGTCAACACTTTTTTCAATTTTTTTATCGACTTTTTTCTTCGGTATATTTGACACTGACAATTAATGTCAACGCTTCTCCACTATATCAATTTAAAACTTATTTGTCAATACTTTTTTTATTTTTTTTGATTTTTTTTGACTCGTAATAAGCTCTAAATTTCAGTGACGTTTTCTAATATATCAGAGCAAGTTCTTCCTGTCAACACTTTTTTTTATTTTTTTTATATTTTTTTTACTTTCTAAATATAAGTAGTATTTTACCCAGTTTTCTATCTCATTATTTTTAAAAAAATTATCTTTATTTCTGATTTCGGTTATTAGATTATTTAGTTGTTTCTTTATAATTTGATCTATTTCTTTTGGATATTTAAACTTGTTTTTGTGATAATTATATTCATTTTTATCTACTACTTTAAAACTACCATTTGCAAAAACTTTTACATCTAAATCATAGTCAATATATTTTATAGTATTTTCTTCTATTATTATGGGACTAGCCATATTACAATAATAACATATGCCCCTTCCTTTATATTGCCCTATGATATTGTACCATCTATGTAAAAAGAAAAATAATATGGCAGGCTCTTTTGTTTTCCAAGTGTGGCCATCTTTTTCTGTAACGGTTGTGCAATTATTAGCAAAAACTAAAATTCCTTTTTTAAAATCAAAATTTAGAAGTGTTGCTTCATCCCAGGCTTTATAGATTTGTCCATTGTGCTTATAACTATGAATTTGATATTTATTTCCTATTTTTAATCTTTCCATCTTTTCACCTTCTTACTAAAAGAAAGTAAGCTTTTTTTACTCACTTTCTACCAAAATATCTTATTGCCCAGCATCCTATCAAAAAAAGAACTATGGCTAGAATTACCCAAAAGGCAGGTTCTTTTGTAAATGGTGCCAAAAAATCATTTATTTTTTTTGTTAAGTCTTCTAAAGTATCACTTAAATTAAGTATATACATTTTTAATCCTCTTCTTCCCTATCTACTTCTTTAACAACTTTTGCAGTCTTTGTTTTTTTATTTCTAGGCTCTTTTCTATTAGTACTTATTTCTACGCTTATATTACTACTTTTTCTTAATATGAAACTATTAATTATATCTAAAATAGCATAAATTATCATAAAAAGGCCAATAATTTGAGTAACTACCACAGCACTTGTAAATGGATTAAATAATATTACTACTCCACAAACTAAACATACTATAGCCATTATTAATGATGGTAAGAAATATTTGTTATCTAAATTTTTCAACACAAGAGCTTGTTGTACTTTGAAAGAACTACTTATAATAACAGCAATACCTACAACTATTGGGATAATACTACCAATAAACTCTGGTACTGTTACTAAAAATATTCCTGCTACTATACTTACAATGCCATAGACTATATTTAATTGTACAAAAATATCTCTAGAACCATTTCTTAAAAAGTTTATTATAGCAATAACACCTAATGCTATTAAGACACCGCCTACTAAATAAGATATACCTACTAATGTCTCACTTGATTTAAAGAATAATAATAATCCTAGTAGTAATAAAAATATTGAACTAAGCAAAGATGGCCAAATTACTTTTTTAATCTCTACTTTCATCTTTAACCTCCTCTTTGTTATAGTTTATCACACTTTTAGTATCTTGACTAGGTTCATTTTCTTCGTGGTCTATATAATAGACTGTACTTATATTTTCTGTTTTAGTTAATCTTTCATATATTAAAGGTTTTTTACGGCCAAAAAATTTTAGGAATATTTCAAAATAAGCATAAATTGCAAATAAAATGTAAAATAATGTTATAAGACCATTAATATATTGATTTAATTCTATAAAAATAAGGGGACCAAAGACTATTCCAAAGTAAAGGATTATTTGTCTTATAAAGATGGATAGATGTTTATATTTTGTTTTACTTTCTAATTTTATTTTGACGAGGTATTTTCCTAAAGTAAGGGAAGTTATAGTAGGTAAAATTACATAATACATTGCTGTCATTATTATTAAAGGTAACACAAAGTCATTAAAGTTTAATAAAGCAAGTATTATGAACATTATAGTTGCAAAGATAAAGATATCTATTAGGAAAGCGAGAAAGCGTCTATATATTGAGACTACTTTACCTCTTTTATAAGATAGTTTATCTATTTTGTCTCTATCTGGTAAAAATATAGTGACAATTGGTGTAATTAGATAACCTATTAGTCCTCCTAAGGTATTAATTATTAAATCATCAACATCGAAAAGGCGATATGCTTTAGGGTAAAGGCCATAAAGCCCTGTAAGTTGAGTTATTTCAAAGTATAAACTTAATAAAAATGTATAAATGATGGTAGTATACCATTTTTTCTTAAAGTAATATCTTAAGTAGATTCCAAAGGGTATGGTAATTGCAATATTAAAGAGTGTTGTATAAACTATGGGAGATTTTAAGAAAGATAAAACTCCACTTGTCTCTTTGAATGCCTCTATGAAGTCACCTATAAAGGTAAATGGTATTAACTGAGGAACTTTAGTTGGCATCATTAATACTTCTTCTTTACTAGGTAGAGGTAATATTACAAGAAAGTAAGCGGTTAATAGATATAGAATAAAAGTATAGACAATACTACTTCTAATTAAAGGTACTGAGCCGTATTTATGATATTGTAATAATAGATATGGTAGAGTTATTAAGAATGCTAGAAAGGGAAAAATAAGGAAAGCTGTTTTTATTGATTCTAAATATACTTCCATAAGGTCTCCTAGAATAATTCTAATACTTCATCAAGACTAATAGTACCATTAAAATATTCAGTTAGTTTTTCTAAAAATTCTGAAGTTTGATTATTCTTTTTTAATAGTTTTGTCAATGAATTAATGGCAATGCTTCCTTCAACGGTATAATGTTTCTTATAAACATCAGCTTCATTCTTATTAGTATATAGTAAAACTCCATAACTATAATTACGACTAGTTTTACTGTTACAGGTTAGTAAAATATCTCCTAGGGCACCATAACAAGTAGAAGTACTCTCTTTTCCTCCTAGTTTAGTTACTAAATCTTTAGCAAAGTTATATATTTTTGTTAAGTAATAAGCATTAGTAGAGTCTCCCTGATATTTACTATTAATACTTCCCATTAGTATTGCTAAAACATTTTTAATAACACCATATAGTTCTAATCCAATATAATCGTCTATTACTTCTATTTCAACGTTAGTATCTTTAAATAGTTTTAACATTAACTCTTTAGTCTTTTCATCTTTTGTACCAAGAGTTAGTCCTGCTTTACTATTAATGATAAGTTCTTTTGCAAAAGTTGGTCCTGCAAGATATGATACTTGTCCTTTTAAACCTAACTCTTCATAAATTTCTGTCATTAATAAATCTGTATTCTTTTCAAGACCCTTAGATACTAATATTACTCTACTATTATCATTTAGATAGTCTTCAATTCTTGTTAGAACCTCTCTTACATGATTACATGGAACTGCTATAACAATTAAATCTGAATTGTTTAAAGCAATACTTAAATCCATTGTAACATCTAGATTGGAAGCTAATTCTATTCCAGTTAAGACTCTATCATAAGTGTTATTATTAGTTATTTCTAAATATTCTTCTTCAAATGCCGTCCAAAAGACAATATCTGCTTTACTTTTTTCATGTAATAAATTTCCAAGAGCAAGACCAAAAGCTCCTGTTCCTAAAATTGTTACTTGCATATTATCACCTTCATATTAATGATACTAACATCTTCTCTTTTTGACAAGAAAAATAATCTTACTAATTTGTAAGATTATTACTTAACCTCTGTTCCTCCAAAGATAGATATACAGTTAATTGTTAAAGTTGAAACCTTCTTTTTATCAGTAGTAATTGATTTATTTTCATTACCTCCAAATAGTGAGAAAGAATTAAATTTTACTTTAAAATTATCATTTACAAAGATACTAGTCCCACCAAAAATAGAATAAGCATTAATAGTTATATCTTCTTTTAACTCTACTCCTCTTAAATCTAAATCTACTCCACCAAAAATACTATAAATATTAGCACCTTTAAAATTAGCATCTGTTATTCTTTCTTCTAGGCCACTAAAGATACCATAATAGTTTTTTAGATTATTATCTTTTCTTTTAAATACTTTTTTTACTTTTAGACTCTCTATTACAATAAATATTCCTATGATTATTAAAAGAATAGGGAAAAATGTATTATCTAGAGGATCTTTAATAATATTTAATCTTTCTAATAAAAACCAAATACCAATATATAAGACAGTTGTGTTTGCAAGAGTAAATTTCTTACCTTTTATAATATAGTATAGAGATGATGCCATTAAAACTAAAGGTATTAAATAAGAAAAATCAATATTGAATTCTGGAGCGATTATTGATATTAAAAATAAAG
>CALVJB010000068.1 GCA_944332025.1 uncultured Bacilli bacterium | reverse complement strand
TAATTCTTACTACCTTTTTCTCTTCTTGATAATTCTCTTTGTAATCTTTTTAATCTCTTTTCATATTTCATTAATATATTATCATTACTATATTTAACACCATCACTTGTTACTACTAAATCTTTTATTCCTAAATCTATTCCTACTATAGTTGTAGGTATTATCTTTTCTATTATGATATCTTCTTCTACTAATACACTAACATAATACTTATTGGTAGCATCTCTTAATATAGTTGCATTTACTATCTTACCTTCTATTCTTTCTTCATTTCTATATCCTCTTATTTTAACTTTTCCTAGTTTTGGTAATTTTATATTTCTAGTTAATAAATCTACTTCTATATTACTATATTCTTTTTCTTTATATGTACCTCTTACACAACTAGTTCTATAAGACTGTCTATTAAACTTACTCTTAAACCTTGGATATCCACTTCTTTTTGCAAAGAAGTTATTAAAACCATCTTCTAAATCAAATATAGAACTTCTTAAGGCACATGAATCTACTTCTTTAAGATATTCATATTGGTTTTCTAATTCTTTTAAATCTTTACATAAATCAAATGTTTTTTGTACTCCTTTTTCTTTTTGATAATTTAGATAATAGTTATAAACAAAACGAGCACATCCAAAAGTCTTATGTATTAATATCTTTTGTTCTTCATTTGGATATAATCTAAACTTATATGCTCTATATATTTCCATAATACGAACCCTCTTTCTTGTAACTTAAGTGTACTACATAAAATATACGTTCGTCAATACATAAATTCGATTTTTATCCAAAAAACGCAATTTCCTTATAGATAAAAAATTCTATTGATATCTTATCTTTAGGATCATAATCAATAGCAGTTGCATATATATCTAGTACTTTTCTCCAAAAAACTTTTTCTGATGACCTAATATCACGAATTCTAGCAAGCAATTCTTCAAAGTAAGGACTTTCACCATTATTCTTTAGTTTTTCATCATTAAGCACAAATCCTTTAATCATATATTCTTTTAATTTATCATTTGCCCATTTTCTAAAATTAGTTCCAATATCAGATTTAACTCTAAAACCTATAGCAACTATCATATCAAGATTATAATACTTCATATCATATGTCTTACCATTTGTAGCAACTGTTCGGAAAGTCCGAACAGCCCCTTCTTCTTCTAGCTCACACTCTTCGTATATATGCTTTATATGTTCTGAAATATTACATTTACTAGAATTATATAATTTTACTAACTGTGCTTGATTTAACCAAACAGTACCATCTTCTATTTTTACTTCAATATTCGCTTTTCCATTTTTATCTTAATAAATAATTATATTTCCAAATTCACTCATATATCTCTCCTTATGCAATGCAAAAATAATATTTCTTAAAACTAATATCAATTATTAAGAATTTTTTACCTATTCGAATTTTTCGAATAACTTAATATAATAATTAATATTGCTAATTCGGCTTATTTTACTAAACCATACTTTTATATAAATGTTTTAATGCTTAATATATTAACATTAGAATAAACGTTCGTCAACAACAAAATTAAAATAATGTTAAAAAGTCAAAAATCTCACTAGTAGTAACTTTACTAAAGAAAACTATAAGAAATGCTATTAAGATAAAAGGTCCAAAAGGTATCATATGTTCTTTATTTTTATAAAGTAAGTATAACGATACTGGTAATGCTATAAAAGATGCTAAAAAGATAGTTACAAGGCCTAGAAAAGGATCTATTACAAGACCTAAAACAAAGAATAATTTAACATCTCCTCCCCCTAAAGATTCTTTTTTAAATAAAGCATTACCTAGTTTCATTAAAAGAAACATAAAAAAGAAAAGTAAAACACCACTAAGTAAAGATAAACCTACACCAGTTATCCCTTCTGTAAAGAACTCAAATATTACAATAACTATACTAAAAAATATAATTACTTCATCAGGAATAATCATATAAGTTAAATCACTTGCAAATATTATCATAGCAAGTGCCACAATACTCAAAGATAAAACTAACTCTAAAGAAAAACCAAAACTATAATAAGATAGAGCAAATAAAATACCTGTAACAAGTTCTATAAAAGGATTTAATAAACTAACCTTTTTATGACAGTATCTACATCTTCCTTTTAAAAAAATATAAGAAAACATTGGTATTAAATCATACCATGCAAGAGTATGTCCACAATTATCACAAACACTTCTTTCATTAACAAACTTTTCATGTTTACTTAATCTTAAACCTACACAACAAAAGAAAGACCCAAATACTAGGCCTATTATAAAGAAACAAATTATATATAATACTTCCATAAAATCACCTATTGAATCTTTCCATAAATATCAAACATTGGAACAACTACTGCTAATAAAATAGTACCAACTATTAAAGCTAGAAATGCTATCATTAAAGGCTCTATAAAACTCTGCATCTGCTTAACTAAAGTCTTATGCAATACTTGATAATAATTAGCAACTTTCTCCATCATCAAACCTAACTGTCCTGTCTTCTCACCTGTTACAATCATTTCATATGCAGCAACAGGAAAAGCCCAACTACCTTTAAATGACTCTGATATATTAGCACCTTTATTAAGATTAATTATTGTTTTAGCAACTAACTCTTTATATATTTCATTATTAGTTATCTTAGCAAGTACTTCCATACTATCAGTAATAAAAACTCCATGATTTAATAGTGAAGCAAATGTCTTAGTAAAGTTATAAACTTCACTATATATTATAATTTGACTAGCAACAGGTATATGCATAAGAACAAGTTGAACATTTTTTCTGAAGCCTCTAATTTTTTTATATAAAAATACAAATGCACCTACAGAAATTCCTACAACCAATATTACTATCATATAATGATTTACAATAAAATCACTCGCGGCCATTACAAAAGTTGTAATAGCAGGTATCTCAGCATCATTATCTTCATACATAGAAACAAAGCTTGGAACAATACTAACTAAAATAAAGATAACAACACCTATCGCAATACACAAAACTATAATAGGATAAGTCATAGCAGATACCATGGCTTTTCTTGTTTCTTCTTTAGATGTATAATAATCAGCCATATCATCTAAAACAGATGTTAAATCACCTGTAAGTTCAGCAGTTTTTATCATATTAACTAAAAGTGTAGGAAATTTATCTCCTTGTTTTTCCATAGCAGTAGACAAATCTTGCCCTTTTAATAGTTCATAAACAACTTTCTGATATATTTTTCTCTGTTCAGCTTTTTCACTTTGTTTTTCCAATATTCTTACAGAATCTATCAAAGCAATACCTGCCTTTAAATAAGTAGATAATTGTGTAAGAGAAAAAGATAAATCCGCTGCTGTAAACTTACCACCAATATTAATATCAACATCATAAAATTTACGTGGTACTACTTCTATAACTTCATAACCTTCATTTTGTAAAAAGAACTTAACCTCATCTTTATTTGGCCCTTCAAAAGTACCACTAATTATTTTCCCATTGCTACCTTTTACTTTATAACGGAATGATGATACAGGTTCTTTATCCAAAACTATTTGTTCTTTAGCATTAAGTTTACTAGCATTCATCATTGACTCTACTTTTAAAATAGCTTTATCTTCATCTTTTTTAGCTTGCCTTTTTTCAGTAACTTTACCTCTACTTAATTTATCAATAATTGATAGAAAACCAGTATGAGCATAATTTAAAATACGTTTAGGAGTAAGTAAAATATAACGAACAACATGATATATGAAAATAAACGGCATAGCAAGTGCTTCCATATTCTCTCCTCCTTATTCTTAAATTAATTATAACACTGTATTTTATTATTCACAAGTAGAAAAAAATAATCATATATTAAAGTAAAGGGAAAGGTAGTGTTTTTATGTACAACGCGTATAATATGGGATATCCTAATTATAACTATATGCCAAAAAGAGGAATAAATTGGAACAATATTTTAAATAATACTCAAAGAACACTTGGAATCATTAATCAAGCAATACCGATTGTCTATCAAGTAAGGCCATTATTAACCAATGCAAGGACTCTTTTTCGAGTAGCAACAGCTTTAAATGATAATGATGAAGACGAAACAACAAATAATGAAACAAGCAATAATAATTATAATGAAAATATAAGTTATGAAACAAAAAAAGATAGCAACGGACCTATATTTTATTTATAGGACTAGCTATCTTTTTGATTATATTTTCTTAGTAAATATTTCATTTTTAAGTAAAATAACGAATTCATCTATACTTACTGTAGTAGTATCTTTCTCTCCATGTCTTCTATAACTAATAGTATTATCAGTCTTTTCATTATCTCCAAGTATTAAAGTATAATTAATCTTTCTAGTTTGAGCTTCTCTTAATCTATAACCAAGCTTTTCATTACGATTATCTAACTCTACTCTAATATCATTTTTCTTCAACTCTTCATATACTTTACTAGCATATTCTCCTTGATATTCACTAGATACTGGTATAACGATAACCTGTACTGGATTTAACCAAAGAGGAAGATTTCCTTTAGTCTCTTCAAGAAGGAAAGCAATAAATCTATCAAGAGAACCAAGTATTGCTCTATGAATAACAACAGGTCTAGCTTTACTTCCATCTTTATCAAT
>CALVJB010000067.1 GCA_944332025.1 uncultured Bacilli bacterium | reverse complement strand
ACTAAATATTCCCATCGTGCTTTTTTAGGAACATAGAAAATATTTTCTGCAATATAGCAATCTCTTTCTTCTTCTAGTCCTTCACCTTCTTCTAATAACTCTTTATATTTGTCTTCAAAAGAATCCGATATATATTTTAAAAATATTAATCCTAATACTATAAATTTATAATCTGAAACAGAAACTGCCCCTCTCATTTTATCGGCTGCTGACCACAGTTTATTTTCTAGTTTTTTTAATTCTGATTCGTTCATATACTCCCACTACCCTTCGAAATCATTATATCATGATTATTAAATTTTTAAAATCATCAAAAAAGTATTACAAATTTACATTTTTGTAATACTTTGTATTTTTTTAACTTTAAATAACAATACTGCATAAAAAACTTATCCCATCCTCTACGCGCTTTTTTATTGCTTTCAATTGAATTATGCTATATCTGCCAGCTGCTCCATGAGTACCATCACTTAAGATATGATACAATTCCAAAATGTTATCAATATCATTATCTATAAATTCGTCTGCGTTTTTTATATCTATGCTCTTTTTCCATAAAAAATATTTTATTTTTGATTTTCTTGTAGCATTTCCTCTGTCAGTTTTATCGCAATCTGGAAAAATTGAAAATACCTCTTTGTCTTTTGCGTATTTATCAAATATTTCAGTAAATATTTCTCTAGTACTGGTACAAAAATGTCTTGTCGCATCTGGATTATGAGGATTTAAAGCAAAAATAGCACCTAGCCATCTATTGTTCAAGTCGTCTGATAATTTCTTTAATTGACTTCCGATTACATTATCTTGTAATTCTGTGTCGATATCCTCTTCTGTTTCAGAAGAAATTAATGTATTGGCAACAGTTAGATTATTTACATTTTCTTGTTCTATATAGTTAAAGATTTCTTTTTCTTTTGTTGTAGAATTTAATTGATTATAAGTTGCATTTACTTTTTCGTATGATGAATTTAAGTCTCTTACACTAATTGTGTATTTTGTAGTCATATGTTGTGAGTTGTTAAATCTGTTTAACTCTTTCTGAAGTTTTTGATAATTTTTTCTAATGTTTTTTTATAATCATTAATCATTTTCGTTGATTCTCTTTTAATCTGGCGCTCAGTATCTCTTTGAATTCTTTTTAATTGTTGATTGGTCTTGTTTTGTATTTGCCTCATTTTACTATTTAATTGGGATATATTCATTCTTTTTACCATCGATACCTCCATTTTGAAAATTGTTGTATTAGAACAATTCTTTTACAATTAAATCTTCTGAATGTAAATTATTATTTTTACCTAATAATAAGTTCTCATAAAATTTAATTAAATAAGTATTATCTTCTTTAATTTTTAAATAGTTATTAAAATAATTACTTCTTACTAATGCATTTCTAAAATATACTGATTTATCTTTAAACAATGAATTATCTACATTGTACCAAATATAACTTTAACTTCAATCTTAAATAGTAATTAATATCTTAAAAAAAATCGACTCATAAGAATCGATTTCTATCTTGAAGTCTTTCGACTTTTTTCCAATCTGGGGCGGTATAAGGGAATCGAACCCTTGCATACTGGTGCCACAAACCAGCGTGTTAACCACTTCACCAATACCGCCATCTGAAATACATACCTATTATAACCATAAAAATAGCAAATAGGCAAGTATTTTTGTAAAAATCTACTTTATTTTATGTATATTATCTTCATGCTCCTCCTTTTCTTTACAATAATCCATATATAAAATATCAATAAATTCATTCTCTTTAAGTGATTGTTCTCTAAATAACCTAGCTAAAGAATCAACATCAGCATATTTTATACACTTATAATAAGCCTCATTCAACTCACTTGTTATAATTACAGGAGATAATCCCTGTCTTAATAAATTAAAATTTAATATAAGTCTACTAGTCCTACGATTTCCATCTTCATAAGGATGAATTCTTATAAAATAGAAATTAAATAAAGCTTCTCTTTGATAAGCATCTAATGTACTCCACTGATTATTATAATAATCAAGCAAAATAGACAATTCAGTATCTATATTATCAGGAGATGAAATAGGTATATCGGTATCTGCTATAACATTTCCTATTTTTCTATATTCATTAGAAATATAGGGATTACTACTATTTACCATATTTGCAACCGTTTTAATTAATTCTTTTGACATTCCTTCATTTATAGATAATTTGCCTAACAAATATTTAAAAGCCTTCATATTGTCATTTAAAATAACAGTGGTTTTACTATTACTTATATTAGAATAAGTAAACCTGTTAACTAATGAACCAAAATACCTATCTAAAAACTCTTTATTATCAGTGTTAAAAATCTCTTCTTTTAATTTTACATCCATAAAGTTTCCTCCTGTTTAATAGTATAACATAATTATATGTATAATTTTAAAAATATTGGAAATAATAAAAATAATTAGCACTTTAACTTGACAAGTGCTAAAATTAGTGTTATAACATAATTGTGAAAGGAAAGTGATAATATATGTTACCAACAAGATTTTATTTTGATAATGCATTTGATCAATTATTTGGAAATGAAGGAAGTAAGATGATGAATTGTGATATCTATGAAAAAGATAACACATACCATGTAGAAATGGATTTACCAGGATTTAAGAAAGAAGAAATTAAAGTAGAATGTAACAAAGGAAATTTAGTTATAACTGCTGAAAAATCTGAAAACACAGAAGATAAAGATGAAGATAAAAAATATCTACGTCGTGAAAGAGTTTATGGTAAATACTCTAGAAGCTTCTACCTAGGAGATATTAAAGAAGATGCTATTGAAGCTAAATTCGATAATGGTACATTAACTATTTCTATTCCAAAAATTGATGAAAACGAAAATAAGAAACTTATTGATATAAAATAAAGAAGGCACTAGTCTTCTTTTTTTATGTCATAAAAGTAAATAAATAAAGTATTTAAAATAATTCCTAATATAACTAAATCTATAATAATAAAATTAGTCTTAAAGTAATCATAGTTTATCATATACATCGTACTATGAGCTCTATAATCTGTATATAATTTAACTACTATTATTCCTAAATAAAACGTTAATGCAAAGGAAATTAAATTATAACTAACTAATTCTTTATAGATATCTTTTCTACTAAGTACTGTAAATATATTTATTAAAACAAATAAACCACACATAACAAGAAAAGATATACCAAAAGCACCACAATTAAATACTACACCTAATAGTAAACAGACAAATATAACAAATAAAACCACAGAAATTAATCTTAGGTAATAAGCAATACTTTTAAGCATGAGCAAGTCCTCTATCTAATCCATCCGCTATCTCATTCTTAAACTCCTCCTTAAATCTAGGAAGCTCTTTTTTAATAACATCAGGATATACATTTTTAGTATTTTCAATCGCTTTTTCTATATCAAAAATATTTACTTCATGTCTATTATTATAAATAGCATAAGAAAAAGCTTGTTGTAATATTGTTAAGGTTACATCAGGATACCTTGACCCTATTTCATATATTCTTCTATATTCACTAGTAAGATCTGTTAAAAAAGCCATAATCTTCTGTTTAACATAAGGATCATACATCAACTTAGCACCTGTTTTCTTCTCTATTTTAGGAAGTGTACCCATACAAATAGCAATTGTTTGTTCTCTTGTTGGTTCTGCCACTTCAACCTTTTGGAAACGTCTAACAAAAGCTTTATCTCTTAAAATATAACGTTCATACTCTTCCGTAGTAGTCGCTCCTATTACTTTAATATCTCCTCTATCAAGACCAGGTTTAAACATATTAGCAAAGTCAAGTGACTCACCCTTACTTCCCATTAAAGTATGAATCTCATCTATAAATAATATTAAGTTAGTATATTCTTTTAACTCATCTAAAAGTATTTGTATTTTACTCTCTCCTGTATCAGGATCTGTTCCAAGTAAAGCAGATGTATTAACTTTAATAATCTGATACCCTTTTAAAGCATCAGGAACATTACCTAACTGAATACGATAAGCAAGTCCCTCAACAATAGCAGTTTTACCAACACCAGGTTTACCTGTTAAAATAGCAGACTTCTCAGGAGTAAGTAATATTAAAACTAATTGTTTAATCTCTTCTTCTCTTCCAATAGCAGGATTAGTAATATATTCTTTTTCTGTAAAATTTTCACCATAACTTTTTAATATACTAACTTTGCTTTTTCTAATTATTTTATCATCCATAACTACCATTCCTTACATTCTAAGTATATCATAAAATATTTTTTAGGAAAACAACTATTTATAACTAATATCATAACTACTAGGTCCCATAATACATTTACCATCTAAATCAAATCTAGAACCATGACAAGGACAGTCCCAAGTCTTCTCTACTTCATTAAATACCAAACCACATCCTAAATGAGGACATTTATTATAAACAATATGTTCTCTACCCTTATCATCTTTATAAATTGCAACTGCCTTACCATCTATTTTTGCAAATCTAGGATTACCATTATAAAAAGATTTATTTTTATTAACTTTACTATCTATAAAACTATAAAGATTACTAAAAATATTTATTGGATAATTAATTAATTTCTGTTTATTAAAAGCTCTTCTAGGATCAAATAACTCTTTATAAATATTATATTTATTATCAATTAAGTCTTTTATTATCGTACTTGCAAGTATACCATTAGAGTTACCCCAAGTATTATAACCAGTAGAAAGTATTAA
>CALVJB010000066.1 GCA_944332025.1 uncultured Bacilli bacterium | reverse complement strand
ATTACACAACACTCAAAAAAGGGCTCTAGCCCTTTTTTTATAATGGTTTGCAAAGTTTTACTGCAAAACTAAAGATTATTCTCCTTTTCTTTATCTTTTCATATTTATTATAGCATTAGTTTATATTATACTACTATTTTTTTTATTTTAGGTTATACTAAAATTGACAGTTACTAGCAAATAAATTATACTTTATATAGGAAGTGACCATATGAAATTAAGAGTTTTAGAAAAAGATGAATATGAAAATTTTGTAAAGACTAATCCTTATAAAAGTCATTTTTTACAGTCTTATGATTGGGGACAATTATCTAAGAAAGAAAGAGGTCTTACTCCTTATTATTTAGGACTTGATGATAACGGTAAAATAGTTGGAGCGACTCTTTTACTTAAGAAAAGTTTACCTTTAGGCTTATGTTATTTGTATGCACCAAGAGGTTATGTAATTGACTTTAATGGCAAAGAAATATTAGATAACTTTACAGAAGAAGTTGTTAAGTTTGCAAAAAGAAAAAAGGCAATTTACGTAAAGATAGACCCTGATATCATTTGGAAGAAGGAAGATTATAAGGGTGAAGTTACAGAAGTTGAATCTAAGAGCATGAAGATTTATAACGAATTACTTAGATTAGGTTATAAACATATGGGCTTTACTAAGAATTTTGAAAGTGCACAACCAAGGTATACTTTTAGAATTAATTTAAATCAGTCTATGGAAGAAATTGAGAGTCATTTTTCGAAGACAACAAAACAAAGAATTGCAAAATCATTAAAACTTAAGACTAAAGTAGAAATAGGAACAGAAAAAGATATACCAACATTTTATCATTTAATGATGTTAACTGAGTCTAGGAAAGATTTTGTTTCTTATGGAATAGATTATTATAAGACTTTATATAAGTTATTTAATGAAGATAATAAAGCGACTTTATTTTTAGGTAAGGTGAATATTGAAGATAGTTTAGAAGTATTAAATGGTGATTTAGATGATGTTAATAAAAAGATAGATGATCTTCCTAAAGAGAATATGTCTAAGAGTGCTAAGAATAAGCTTAAGGAACTTTCTAGACAAAAAGAAAATTTAGAAAAAGAAGTTGAAAAATATAATAACTATTTAAAAGAGTATGGCGTGGAAGTTACTCTTTCTGCCCATATGATAATAGAATATGGTGATAAAGCTTGGGTACTTTATGCAGGAAACCATAATATTTTAACAGAAACTTATGTTAATTATCATACTTATTATGAACATTTAAAGTTTTGTAAAGATAGAGGATTGAAGATTTATGATCAATTTGGAACTATTGGAGATTTATCTAAAGATAATCCTAGACTTGGGCTTCATGAGTTTAAGAAAAAATTTGGAGGAGACTATGTTGAATTTATGGGCGAATTTGATTATGTAGTTAAACCAATTTATTATTTTGCCTTTACGAAGTTAGTTCCAGTATATAGAAATATGATAAAAAAAAGAAAGAAGAAAGAACTTAAAGAAGAAGTTTCAAAAAAGTAGAAATGAATTATTCATCTCTACTTTTTTGACATTTATGTACATCTATAAAGTTATTCCAGTGGACTAGGACGATTTTTATAATTCAAATGCTATTAGTATTGGTAAATGATCACTATATTTTATGTCAACCAATTTTCTTTCTTTTACTTTAATATCTCTACTAGTAAATATATAATCTAATTTCCATTTAAGTTCTGTTTCTTTAAAACCATTATATGAAAAAGGTTTTGTAGTCCAAGTATTAGAAGTATCATTATTTATTAGTTTTTCTTCTAAGTCTTTTAATTGTTCATTTAAGTTTTTACTTTCCATAGTACTCCTTAATGCCTTATTTTATGAATTAATTTTATTAAATAATAGATAGGAGATGTCTTTATTTCAAATTCACCTATTAACTCTTCTATATAACCATTAAAACCTGTTTTAAACTCATAGATACCATAATCTTTATCATTTTTATCATCAAAAGTATTAGGTATTCCATAGAAATTATATCTATCATAACCATTATTAATAGCATATTTAATCATTTCCCATTGAATTAAATATTGTGAATTATAAGATAAGAATTCTTCATAATTACCACTAGATAGATATACTACTTCTCTTTTAGTCATTATAAACATAGAACCTGATAGAGTTATAACATCTCCATACTTTTCTTTTTCTTCTTTCGCTAGTTCTATTTTCTTATTTAGACCATTAATAGTCTCAACTAAGGCTTTTCTTTTACCATCATTATTTTTATTATCACTAAGTTTATTTTTCTTATCAATATTACTTTCTAATTCATTTTTTAGCATTTTAATATATTTAGATAAATCTAGTTTAGTTACTAAATATTTTATTTCATTTTTCTTACTAAACAAGTCATACATATTTTGGTAATAGTTAATATTTCTAATATCAAAGCCTTTTCTTGAACCAGTACTTTGCATTATTTTATAAAATTCATCTAAATTATCTTTTGTTAGTTCTACTATCTCTACTCCGTTTTTAATATTTTTTCTAATTAAGTTTCTAGTGTTAGGTTTCATATTTTTCATTATTTCATCTTCTGTTTTATCTTTTGTATCTAAAGCATACATAAAGGTTACTTGTTCTCTATCATCATAAGGAACACTAGTAAATCCTGTATTTAAAATAGTATTTACAATGTTTGTATTATCATAACCATCTTTAATTATTTCTCCTTTACCATTACGTTCTTTGTAAGGTACATAAGGGTCAATTCTTAGAACATAACCATTATGTTTTTTGACGAAATCTGTTAGTAGTTTTAAAAATGTTGTTAGTATCTTTTCATCAGTATAATCTACTAAAGGTCCTCGTGGAGCGTAAAATTCATATTTATTAAAGTGTCTTTTCTTACCTACTAGAAGAGTCGCTCCAACTAGTTTATCATTATCATATAATCCTAAATAATAAGGAGTCCAACCATTAAGTTTTCTTAGTTTACCTATTTCTTCTGTTTGCATAAAAGTCCTATTAGGACTCTTCTTAGCATAATTTTCAAACGTCTTAACATCTATTTCTTTTAATGTCATTTTATTTCCTCCTAAACTTACTAGTTATCTTATTAATTATTTTGCTCCCAAATACTTCTTCTATTAAATTAAATTTATGAGCGACAAAGAAATATACTAATATACCAATAAGAGCATAAATAGCGATAATTGGAATATTTAATAGTCTTGAAGATGTATAGATAGGAATAAATAGTTTTAATATGAAAAGTACTGCTAACATAGCGATATCTGCTAGAAGTATTTTACCTAAGAGTCTAAATGTTGGCATATAACTTACACCACATTTTCTTTTTAGGAAGATTAGACATAGAATAATTCCTACGGCATAACCTAGTATAGTTGCAGTTATTGAACCATAAACAGGTACAAAACCTAAGTTATGGAAAAGATTAATTAATGGAACATTTAATACTAATTTTATTAATACTCCTACTACTAGAGAAATTAAAACTTCTTTATAGTATTTTAGAACTTGTACTATTGATACTAATGCTGTATAAGTTGATATTATTAAAGCGACAAAGACAAAGTATTTAATTATAACAGCTCCGTATGCACTATTATTACCATAGAATACTTCCCAGACAGGTTCACTTAAGAAAGATAGTCCTAATGTCATTGGAACTGATATGAATAGTAATACTTGTAGAGTTTGATTTATTTTATGATGAATATCTTTTTTATCTTTTTTTACCGAAGCTGATGTAAGGTTTGGTATTAAACTTACAATGATACCTGTTGAGATAGAAACAATTATCATATTGATTTTATTACCCCAAGTAGAGATTACACTCATAATGTTTTCTGCCCTTGCAGTTGTATAACCAATATCATTTACCATTGTTTTAACAATAGTTGTCATATCAATAAAGTCATAACATGATTTAAAGACATCTATCATAATGAAAGGTAAGGCATACCAGAATATTTTTATTAATATTTCTTTAGTTCTAATTACCGGCTCATCGACATCAAGAGCTTTTTCATGTAGTTGTTTTTTATTCTTTTTAACTTTATCTAATAAGTAGAAATATGCGAATATCGCTCCTGCTGTCGCACCAAATACGGCAACTCCTACTCCTGTTTGTAAAGATAAATTAAAGACATTAATAGCAAAGAAACTACCTGCTACTATAATAATTACTCTTACTAATTGTTCTAATACTTGACTAATAGATGGAGGGGTTATAAATTTATGTCCTTCTAAATAACCTCTATAAATACTAAGGGTTGGTACAATAAGTATAGCAGTGGCAATTACTCTTACTACCATTGTTACATCTTCAATAGTATTACCACCTTCTAAGTCTCCAAGAATCGCTTTGGCAATATCAGGAGCGAAGATAAAGAGAATTATAAAGATAGTAATTCCCATAATAATGGCAAGTCGTCTACCTAGTTTAAAAGCTTTCTCTTTAGCATTATAATAACCTAATGTCTGATACTCACTAATTATTTTACTAATAGCATTAGGAATACCTGCACAGGATAAAGATTGAAATAAGTTATAGATTGTATAGGCATAACCATATAAGGCTCCTCCCTGTCCTCCAATAATTGCATAAAATGGTATTACATAAAGCATACCTAGTATTTTACTACCTACTATACCTAATGTGGCAATAAAGGCTCCATTTAGAAAGGAGTTTTGTTTTAATTCTTTATTTTTCTTTGTCTTTGTTTTTGCCATGTTACATCCTCCAATTTCTTTAAATATAATACCATATTATTGAAAAGTTTTAAAGTAACTTGTATAATTAAAGAAG
>CALVJB010000065.1 GCA_944332025.1 uncultured Bacilli bacterium | reverse complement strand
TGTAAGAAAAATTTTATAAAACCTAACATATTTCCTTTTCTACTCTCATTCAAATATCTATAATAACTAGGTTTATATAACTCTATTATTTCTGATAAAAACAAAATAGGTTCATCTTCAGTAAGTATAGCTAGCTGAATTGGAATTAATGCTCTACCTAACCTTCCATTACCATCACGATAAGCATGTATAGTCTCAAACTGAGAATGAGATATAGCCATATTTATAAATGTAGGATCAATATAAGCATCATTCATATATTGAAATAAATTATCTAATAATATAGGAACTTCTTCTGGTATTGGTGGAACAAATATAGCTTCTTCAATAGTACATCCTTTAGGTCCTACCCAATTTTGAACATTTCTAATCTTACCTGGTTCTTTCTCATTACCTCTAACACTATCTAATAAGATTCTGTGAATAGAATTTACAAATTTAATATCTATTTTTCCCTGTTTCAAATGATCTTTTGCATACTCAATAACTTTTTTCAAATTTTGAATTTCTAAATTATCATCAGTTTTTGGCATATATTTCAAATAATACATTTCATCTTGAGAAATCTGTGTACCTTCAATTTGTGTAGACTTTAAACTTTCACTCAATATAATTGAATCAAGAAAAAATTTTGAATCAAATTGACTATTCTTTAAATTTGATTTATATTCACCATATTTCTCATTAGCTTCTGAAATTAAATTTAACAACTCTTTATCAATATTATATTTTATTGGTAACATCTCAACTTTAATTGGTTCCATGTTAATCACCTAAAAAAAGTTTAACATAACAAAATTCTTTTGTAAATAAAAAAATGCACAATATTTTAAAAATATTGTGCATTTTTGTCGACAATATCTAGTATTTTGCACAATCATTGTGCATTTTTCTATAAAAATACTTTTATCATCATCAACTTCTTGCTCTATTAAATGTCAAACTCTTCTATAATTTATCTTAACGAGTCATATGACTATCATCTAAAATTTCATCAATCATTGCAAAATTAATTTTAAGTTGTTCTCTTTGAATATCAATTTCTTGTATAAAATGCTGTATTTGGTCTTGAGATAAATATTGACTACCTGTTGATATTAATGAAGCTTCAATTTGATCAAGTTTATGGGCAACAACTTGAAAATTATCTGTATCAATCATACCTGTCGCATTTATTTCAGACCAAGTTTGTTTTAAAAATTGTTGTATTTTTTGAACAACTTCAGAATCTTTATTTTGCATTGTTTGCTGATTACTTATTCCATGTAGTTCATTTAATTTTATCAATCCTTCATGATTCCACTCAACACAAGCTTTATTTAAACCACCTAAATTATTTTGTTGTGAAAAATCTTTGGATTGTGTCAACGTTTGAGCAAATATTCTTAAATCATCTTCAGTTTTAACTGACCTTAACATTGCATTCATATACGATGCAATTATAACTGATGCTCTTCCTTTCGTCTCTTGACTTAACATTAAAGGTAAAGTTTCAATAACAACATTCCCATATTCTTGCATAGTTTCCTCCTAATACAAAATATTTTCATCTATGTCATCTAATGCACTATCAACTATTTTGTATTCACATCCACTTTCATTTTTTAATTATAAATAGAAATCAGTACTTTTTATGATTGAAATATATATCAAATTAAAATAATTAAATAAATTACAAATTGGTGGAGCTGAGGAAGTTATCTACAACTTTTTACCAAAGGCAATTGATGTATGAATCACACTACATACATTATAATACTTTTGTTGCTATTTGGGAATAGTTTTTATGCAAGAAAAATGATATAATAATATAAATTAAATTTTTAGAAAAGGTGATGTTGTGGAAAGCTTAGAAATAAAAAAAGAATTAGAAATGTCTTATATGGAATTAGTTAATTATCTTTTGAAAAAATATGGTCCAGCAAAATATGATTATTTTTGTAATGAATCATGTAAATCAAAAAATTCAAAAGTGTCAAGAACAAAAGAAGGTTTATATTGTCATCACATAGATGAAGATAAAGCTATTATGTTATCTAACGATAAGTTTGCTATCCATAATCCTTTTGAATATCAAAAAGCTAGTAGATTAGTATACTGTAATGTATTAGAACATTTAATTTTACATATAAAAATTGTTGAAGAGCCAAAAAACAGAAATGCCAATCCATTAGAGCTACAAGGAATTGGTGGAGCAGTATGTTTCCTTTGCCCACAAATTAATGATTATTTTAATGGTTACAATTTTAAGCAACAATACTTAATAAATATTTTTAGTTTAATAAGCAATAATTTTAATGATTATATTGAAATTTTGAGATATTTTTTAAATGTATTGGAACAAAACCCATTATATAAAAATATTATAACAAAGGAAAAATTATCAATTGGATGGAACAATCAAATTATAAAAAAAGTTTATGACAGTATATAAAAGGTTGGTAAATAATTATGTGAAAATCTTTTCCTTTTTAATACGGAAAAAGAGTAAAAACTAATTTTCACTCCTTAAAACTGAAACTCACAAAAAATGCACAATATTTTTGAAATATTGTGCATTCTTGTCAAAAACATCTAACATTTTGCACAATCATCGTGCATTTTTTACATTTTCAAAACAAAGAATGTTAAACTCTATTAAATTATTTTTCAATTTCATCCACGAACTACACTTTACTTACTTCTATATTTTAAATTACTTTATTCTTAATAATTATCTTCTCTAATTCTTTACAAGCTGTATCTGTTTTGTCTTTATCCCCTTATTTATAATAACACGTAACAAAATAGGAAGAGTTAATATTACATTTCCTTTCTTTTAATTCTACTAATATTCTAAAGATAAAAGTAATTGCTCAGATTCTTTTGCAATACCCCAAAGATTTTCATATTCATATTGAACTGAGGTTTCAAATAGTAAACTAGTAACATTTCTCACATTTGTATTTCTTAAAAATCTTTCTTCACAATAATTATTACCAGAGCATGGACTATAATCATATATTACCGTATATCCACTTTCTTCTCCACCAGCATAGGCTGTACATAGTTTTATAGAACTACCATCAGAAAAACTATACAATGTTCCAGAAGGGAAAGAAGAATCTAACTGCATTTGATAATCATATCCATTTTGTGTTAATAATTCTTGAAATTTTTCAGTAGGACTAAATCTTGTCCTACCATAAGGGGATTTATCAACACCTATAGCTTTATCAAAAAAATCATAATAACTATCTAATTTTTTTAAAGATATTTCTTGATTATATGTATCTACAGCATCTATTTTTGTGAGACTTGTTATATTATTATATTCAAAACTAAATGTATCATTACAAAATTCATTATAATAATTATGAGTAAAAGAATCTCTTATTTGTTCACTAATAATATGATTTTCTTCAACATCAATTAACATTTTGCAATTTAAATCTTTTGTATATTCATTAGAGTAATCTAAGTCAACATATAATTTTGTTAATTTATTATCATCTTCACTATATGACAAATTAGCTATTTGAACATCAGTTATCTTAGCTTTACTAGAAAAAAGTGAATTGTAAGAATATAATGCCACATACTCCTCAACTATTGAATCTAATTCTTTAGCATATAAAGCATTGTCATTATTACTATCATCAGTACACCCAGTTAAACTTATCACCCCAACACCTAGTAAGAAAAGAATTAAAAGCTTTCTTCTCATACCAAATTACTCCTCCCATCTTTTAATTTATCTTTTAAGAATGTTCATTTATCTTATTTTTCATTTCTATTAGTACACTATAAACATCTTGTCCAAATACCCCGACATATATTTCTTGTCCATCTGTTAATAAAACAGATACATTATATACAGTTATAGTTTTATCTTTTTCAGTCATAAGATTTTCTTTAACAAGTAATTCCTTAACTTCACTCAATTTATATGTTTTTTCTATTAATTTTTCATCATTCCTCGTAAAATTAAAATAACTTAATTCTTTGTCTTTAATAATTAAATACGTATAATTTAAAGCGTGAAAGTCTCTTAAACATATTCCTACATTTTCATTTAACATTTCATCTAATTCTTTTAACTTATTAGTTAAATCATATTTTTCAACAATTTCATTTCTCATTTTATTACGATTAAATGAAATTAGTAAAATAATTCCCCAAATAATAAACCAAATAATATATTGAGATGTTGGTAAGCCCGGAAAACTCCAAGGTAATTCAGGGTCTATCATTACTAAAAAGTTATAAATTAACTCTATTAAACATACAAAACTACTTACAAAGCCAAATAACCACTTCAAAGCAAACATCATAATTAAATCAACAATAAAACATATAATAGTGTTTCTAAAACTAACTGTTAAATAATTTAATATAATTCCTACAATAACAACCCAAGTAACTGTTACAATAACCGTTAATATATCCATAAAATACTCCTCTCCAAAATTATCTACACCCCCTCAAAACCTTCTATAATAAATACCACACTCCTATCTCTCTTATATTAACTATTATATATTATTGCAATACATTTTGCAATGCATACTTTTTGTGCATTTTACAATACGATAAATATGTACAGGAGGTAATACAAAATGTCTTTTCAAATTAAACCATACAAAAAAGAAACAGAAAACAAGACTATAAGGTTTCCTATTACACTAATCGCTAGAATAGAAAAAGCTATTAAGAATAAAGATATTACTTTTTCTAGATTTGTTATTCAAGCTTGTGAGTATGCTCTAGATAATATGGAAACCGATAAAAAAGACAAATCCCACTAATTATAATTTATATAATGGTTCTTCGACATTAAAGGGTGCTGAGTAAATTTTCAGCATTCTTTTTTGCAGGTCTAAAAAGATTAGTAATAATTA
>CALVJB010000064.1 GCA_944332025.1 uncultured Bacilli bacterium | reverse complement strand
TGAAAATTAATATGGTGATTTATTGATTAGATAGTTGTAATTATCTCATCTAAATTACCTAGAGTATTGTAGAAACTGATATATTGCTACTTACACTAAAATCAAAGTACTCTCCTGGATTTAATCTAACCATTCCTGTCTTATCTGTTGTTGGTAAGGCTCCATTTAAACTTATAGTATTATCTGTTTCAGTATAAGTCATTGTAATAGAACCTGTCGTTATAGAGTTTACTTTACTACCTAGTCCACTATAACTAAAGGCAGCATAACTTACTCCTACTATCGCTAGTATCATTACTACTAACACTACTATTATTATAATATTTTCTTTTTTCTTCATCTTTCACTTCTCTCCTTTATTATTTTTCTCACACCATCAAAAAGAACAGAATAATACTATCCTGCTCTTATATCATAATGAAAGAAAGTATTATTTAAACTACCATTCTGGTAATTTAAGCCCCCCCCCCAGGTAACAAATTGTAAACCTGAAGTTTTAGAAAAATGACGAATTAATTTACCCCAGAATTGACGATTTATTTTACCCTGATAAATTGAATTAGCCATATCTACTACTTCCTTTCTTATCTTTGTTAACTTAATATTACCATGTATAAATAAGTAAGTAAAGTATTTATTTCTTCTATTTACACTTCAATTTATCTAACAAACTATCTAAAAGTTCTTTACTTTCTATCTTAGTAATTGCAAAACACTTCTTGCCTAAATCTTTGAAACTGGCTCCAAAGTGATATAGAACTTTCTTATCTAAAATAATAAATCTATCATGAAAAGAGTTATTAACTACTAAAATAACATTATCATACTGTTCTTTATACTTTTCATAATCTATATTGTTATACTTATTAGTAACAAGAGTAACTTTTCTATTAGTCTTAGATAATATATCTAATATATTCTTATCAATATAATTATCTATTATAATGATACTACTTCTAGCTCTTTCAAATATCTTTATCATAAGAGAATAAGCATCATAAATCTGGCCTTCAAAAAAGATATGATTATTTTTATCTTTAAAACTATCAAAGGTATTCTCTATTAAAGAAATCCTATTTTCATGATTAATTAGCATTTTACTATGTTCCACTAAGTCACTTGATATATATTTTCTCATCGCTACAAAAGCATCCATTATTCTTATACTTACTTGTGTGGCGACTTTAGATTTTAATATTGTAGCAAGCATGGCAACTCCTTGTTCTGTAAAAACTCGAGGGCATTTGTACCTTCCTCCACGAGTTTCCATATTTTTTTGGTCGAAATTTTCGACCAAAAAACTTTTACTTTCTTCATCTGTTAACTTAAAAGAAAACCTTTCTGGAAATTTATCCATATTATTCTTAACTGCCTCATTAATTCTTTTTGTCTCAACATGATAAAGCTTTGCCAAGTCGCTATCAATCATCACTTGTTTACCTCTAATCTCATAAATCATGTTTTTTATTTCAATATCTTCTAGTTCTATTAAATCATTCATAAACAAAACCTCCTTAAAAAATAATTATTTCAACTCTAACATAAGAGAGGAAATAATGCAAAAAGAGGATTTTGCAAATTCAAGACAAAATTCCCTTCAATTTTTAAAATTTGCTAAGAGAAAATAAAAAATTGACCCTAAAATTAGAGTCAATTTCTAAAATTCATATTTTTTATACTTCTTGTATAACTGTTATAATCATAGGTTTTGTTTCCATAGTTTTATAAAAGTATTTACCTAATACTTCTCTAACATCACTTTTAATCTTAGAATAATCTACCTTTTTAGTACCTTCACTAATATTATTTTCTATTATTTCTAAAGACATATTTTTAATCTCATCTACTAGATCTAAATTATCTTTAACATAGATAAATCCTCTTGTTAATACTTCTGGTCCTGCTAATATCTTTTTTGTTTCTCTATCTAGGGTACAACTTATAATAACAATACCACTTTCTCCTAGCATTTCTCTATCTTTTAGTACTAAGTCTCCTATATCATCATTACTTTTACCATCTATTAGAATCTCATCTGTATCTATATGCTCATTAGTAGGTACAAGATTACCTCTAATAAATAAAGTAACATCTCCATTTTGTTTTAATATTATATTATCTTTAGGTATTCCTAAGTCTTCCGCTACTTCAGCATTAGCATATTGATTACGGTATTCTCCTTTTACTGGGAAATAATACTTAGGATTCATTATATTTATTAAAAGTGATAAATCTTCACGTGATGCATGATGTAATAAGTGTTTCTTACTAGATAAACTAATAGCATTAACACCTAACATTGCTATATCATCCATAACAGTAGCAAGGCGTTTTTCTATCCCTTCATAAGCAGGTTCTGTTATAAAGATTGTATCATTAGTATTAAGTTTAATAAACTTATCATACCCTTTAATAATTCTTTCTAAGTTTGCAAAAGGTTTTTCTTTTTCATCTGATATTAATACTACAGCATCTTTATCTTCTAAATTATTTAAATCTCCTATTACTCTTTTATCAATAGTTAAATAATTATTCTTTAAGGCATAGTTAATAGTATTTTGCAGGGAATGCCCCATAATAACAATTTTTCTATGTGTCTTACTAACTTCATCAAATATCTCTTGAATTCTATAGAAATGAGCTGGAAAAACAGTTGCAATAATTCTTCCTTTATTTTTAGCAAGTACATTTCTAATAAAGTCTCTTACTCTATTATTAGGACTAGTATAGCCTTCACGCTCTGCATACATAGATTCTGCTAATAAACAAAGTACTCCTTGTTTACCAACATAAGCAAGTTTACCTATATCTGTTTTATATAGACCTGTCTCTTTATGATCAAATGTAAAGTCTCCTGTATAAACTATCGCTCCATCTTTAGTATATAAAACATAACATAAAGCATCAGGAATAGAATGAGTCATAGAAATAGGAAAGATACTCTCTTTGCCAAATTCTAATTTATGATGAGGTCTAATCTCAATTAAATGACTCTTCTTTATTTCAGCATCTGTTAAATCTTGTCTTAATATCTCTAAAGTTAGTTTCGCTCCATAAATATTAACTTCAGGAATCTGTTTTAATATATCAGGAACCGCTCCCATATTACCTTCATGACCGTGACTTAAAAAGATACCTTTTATTCTTTTTCTATTTTTTATTAAATAATCAAAGTTAGGAATAATATAATCTATTCCTAGATTTTTTTCATTATCAAATTTACTACCGGCATCAAATACATAGATGTTTTTATCCACTTCAACAACATACATATTCTTACCATTTTCGTTTAGTCCACCTAAACTAAATATTTTTATTTTACTCATAAATTCTCCTTTCTTATATATAGAAACAAAACTTTACTAATTATACACTATTTTTATTATATTTTCAAATCAAAGTTTTTAATTAATACTTTATCTGTTTCTTTAATCTCTTTTTCAATACTTAAAGATTCTAATTTATTATTTACTAAATATCTAGAATGATACCCTTCTAATTTATAAACTCTATAATTACCTAATAAATCAAGGTACTTATCATGGGCAATATAAAGATTCTCTATTAAAAGAGAAGTGTTATAATTACGTCCTAAATTAGTAACATCTTCTTTTTCATAGTCTTGTTCAACAAATTCAGTGAGCATACACAAGGATATTTTTATAATAGTAGAACTCTCAACTAAAATAGATAGTCTTTCACATATTTCAATATCTTTTAACATTTCACTACTAGTTATAATATTTTCAAGTACAAAGGAAACTATTTTTTCTCTATTTTCATAACCTTCTAGTTCTAAATTTATAAGCATCTTTATTAAATTATTATATATTCTTAACTCTTTTGTATTCATAATTATATAGCAAGCTTCTCTAAAGCATTTTTAGCAGCTAGTTGCTCTGCTTCTTTTTTACTGCTTCCTACTCCTTCTCCATAGATAATACCATCAACTCTAACTTGCATTTTAAAAGTTTTATCATGGGGAGGACCTGACTCAGAGATTAGTTCATAATAAAGGCTCTTTTTACTAGTTTGTACTGCTTCTTGTAAAGCAGATTTATAATCAGAGAAAAATGTTACGTTAGGATTAGTAACATAAGGGACTATAATATCTAAAATAACTCTTCTAACAGTGGCATAGCCAAGATCTAAGTAAATAGCACCCATAAGTGATTCAAAGATATCAGCGACAATAGCTTTCTTTAGTTTACCTCCATGTAATTCTTCTCCATGTCCTACTTTTATATAGTTATTAAGTCCTAAACCTAAAGAATACTCATATAAAGCATTCTCACATACATAACTAGCTCTTACTTTAGTCATAGTACCTTCATTTTCATTATGGTTACGATATAAATAATCAGCCATGACTAAATCAACAACAGCATCTCCTAAAAACTCTAATCTCTCATAATCTTTTTTCGCTCTATGTTCATTAGCATAAGATGAATGAGAAAATGCTACTTCATAAAGTTTTATATTTTTAGGAGTTATATTTAATTTTTTAAATAATTCATCCATTAATTATCACTTCTTTCCAAATATCTTCTTTAAATCCAGTTAAAACAACATTATCTTTTACTAGAATAGGTCTTTTAACAAGCATACCATTAGTAGATAACAACTCTAATTTTTCATCTAAAGTCATATTAGGTAATTTATCTTTTAAATGTAGTTCTTTATATAAATTACCACTTGTGTTAAAGAAAGTCTTTATATCTTTACCACTAATTTCAAGAAATTTCTTTAATTCTTCTTTAGTAGGATTATCTGTTACAATATTTCTATCGACATATTTAATATTATTATCATCTAAAAACTTTTTAGCTTTCTTACAAGTACTACATTTTGGATATTCAATAAACAAATACATAGTGGTCCCTCTTTCCATAATTATTATACAAAAAATTGAGACAAAAGAAAAGTAATATTAAAAAACACCAGAAATTTTCCCTAAATAGATATTTACGTTGACACTAAAAGCTTTTTTACAGAAATTAACTGCAAAAAAGCTTTAAAAATTAAAAAAGCCAATAATCCCCCTATCTCAAAATACCATTTTTTTTAAATCAAAGAACAA
>CALVJB010000063.1 GCA_944332025.1 uncultured Bacilli bacterium | reverse complement strand
AGTAATGAAATCGCTAATATAGCTTTTTCCGAACGACTAAAAAATAAAATAGATAAAAAAACATTTAATAATTTAAAACATATAGCAAATAAAATAGCAATATTAAACCACTATATAAAAAAATTAAAAGAAGATAAACAAAAAACATTAATAGGAAGACATATTAAATGAACAAAATGAAAAAAGTATTTATTGAAAAAATATTAGAAATCCATAAATATCTATGTAAATTAGACAAAATGGACATTTTAAAAGTTAAAGAAGAAGCAAATAAAACCAAAAACGAAACTACAAGAACAATTTTAAATGAATACATTAAAACTAGAAGAGAAGAAGAAAAATAACGATATGGAATATTTTATATTAATTATGATAATTTTAGGCATAACTTATACAATATTAAATGAATATATAAAAATTAAAAAAGAAAAGGAGCAATAACGATGGAATATTTCTTATTAATTATGGTATTTTTAAGCCCAATTTTATTATTTAGTCTTATAATAAGCATAATTTTAAACATTAATTTTTATAAAAAACTTAAAACAAAAGAAAAAATAGAGAATCTTAAAAAATAATTATGATCTATATAATAGTGATAGCATTAATATTATTAATATTAGTGTTTTTCTTAGTAAAAAAAAATAAAAATATAGTCCCAACTAATGAATGTGTAGTAGCTTTTACCGGTGGACTTGGTAGCGGTAAAACCTATCAAGCTTGTATTTATGCAGTTAAAAAATATAAAGAAAACTACAAAAAATGGAAAAAGGAAAAAGATTATAGAAAATTACCACCTTTAATTTATTCAAATATACCAATAGAGTTTAAACGGAAAGGCAAAAAAATTAAAAGTGTAAAGCTAACAATAGATATATTAACTTTAAATAAAAGAGTACGTGAGGGATCTATTATTATAGCTGACGAATTTGGAGCAATAGCCAGTCAATATGATTGGAATAATGATAAAGTATTAGACTTTTTAAATACTTTTATGCGAGATTTTAGACAATTTACAAAAGGGGGGTATTTAGTAATTACAGACCAAAGACTAGGAAGTATGCCTATTGAAGTACGAAATAGAATAAACACTGTTTATCATTGTTTATCGTGTAAATGGATTTTAGGCCTATTTGTAAGATGTGAATATAGCCCACTCCAATTTACGCAAAATGTTGAACAATACACAGCTAAAACTTTAATTGAACTTAAACAAAAACACATTTATAAAGCTAAAAATTATTATGATACTTACGCATTAAGCGATCTATATCAAAAAATAGCTGAAAAATTAGAAAAAGTAGAAGAGCAAGACAGCAAAAAAGTGCTTGAACCTATTACAATAAGCCCAAATAAGGCATATAATAGAATCAAAGAAATTAACAAAGAAGAAAGAGAAAAAACGAAAATTTGAAAAAAGTAATATTACCATTAATAACTAGCTTAATAACACCTATAAAATATGCAATAAACCCAAATTATAATATTGTATATACTTTTGAATTAACAAAAACAACAATAAGACTGCAAAGCGCAATAGAATATACATATAAAAACGGAAACTTTAATTCATTAAACACAATAGGAGTAAACAAAAACGGCAATTCAATAAACTTAATAGGTATAAACAATAGCAATTATACACAAAGCCAAAGCTTTTTATTATCAACAAACCAAACAAGATATATAGACATAAATATAAATGTTAAAAATATAAATGATAATTGGAAAATACTTATAAACGATCAAGAGCAAGAAACTACAATTAGCGGTAATACCATATCTATAAAAAACATAGACACAAACACACGGACTACAAATATAGCTAACGAAATAAAGCTTGTAAATGATAAAACAAATGAAATATATCAAAATTATGATACATACGAACTAAATCAAAGCAAATTAAAAGCAATAAATGTAAATGCTAATTTTTCAAGTTATATTAACAACGATTATAACTATATAAAATTTACAAATGATAGATTTTCAATAAATATACATAAAAACCAAAAAGCAACTATTTACTATACTGATAAATATATAACTCTACCAATATTAGGTACATTTTTAAATAATAATGAACAATATAATATATTAGATTTTTATATATTAGACAAAAATAATAACGTAGTAAATTTATTAGAAACTATAACTATAGACAAAATCATTTCTTCAGCACATAGAACTAATATAAACGACATTTATAGTGGTAATTGCAACAGCTTCAATGCATTATTCGATAATAACACTTATGCTGACAAATATAACTATACATACGAAAATAACACAATAAAAATAAATGAGGGTACACCAATAGGAAATGCAAGCATAATAGCAAACGATAAAGAAATAGATCCTTTCGCTACAAGTCTTTTCGGAATAAACCCATTAACAAAATCATATTTTGGATTAAACAAGAGATTATATATATCACAAGTTGTACAATCTACATTAATAAGTAGTTTTACATCTCAATATGTATTTTGGAACTATACCCAATATATGCCAATATTTTCATTTCAAGATACAGACATTTCACAATGGAATAAAACAAACACCACAACACTAAACATAAATTTAAACAACAATTATGAAATATACTTAATAGCTTTCCCAACTAACACAAATAACGACGTATCAGTAAATGTAAACGACATAACAACAATTATAGGAGCTATGGACAACCTAGAAAACATAGGACTATTACCATTTACATTTGGTAGTATAATATTAATAGGAGTAATGCTAGGATTCATAATGATACTAATAAAAATATTAAAATGATAAACACAATTGCAGAATTAATAGGAAACTTTATACAACAAGCGATACAAGTAATAAATATTAATATATTACCTGGAATATCTTTAAATTTAATTATATCAATAGCATTATTTTTAACAGCTATATCTTTCATAATGAGGTTATTAATATAATGTTTAGCACAATAGCCCAAATGACATATCAAATTTACAATACTTTATACGTAATAGCTACACAAATAAGTGATAACTTAGGAACGTTAACCGGTATGCTTTTAAGTGTAGGAATAGGATTAATTATTATTAATCTTATTATTAATGTGGTATCATAATAATATGAACTTATATAATGAGCTATTAACATTCTTTAAAAACTTTCTAGGCACTATTAATAATGTAGATCTAGGCGAAGAAACCATAAACAATATTGTTAATGGTATATCGCTAGGACTACCCTATTTCTTAACAATAGCAAGCATTATATTTTTATTCATTTCGTTTTTATTAATAATAGTATTTCTATTTTCATTAGGTAGGAAAATAATATGTTAAAAATTTTAAATACAATAGCACTAGCAAGCACAATATCTATAACATCACCAGGCGAAAATAATTTTATAGTAGAAAAAAACCCAACATTATTAACATTCACAATAACACCAAGCGATAACGAAATTGACAGTTTTGCAACATTTACTTGGAACGTAAACGGCTATCTATCAACACTAGAAACTATAACATTTACTTGGGGTAGCGGTTTTTCTGATGAAATACCAAAAAACGAACCTACAAGCATTAATGCAAAAAATAAGATAGTTTACATCGTAAAAAATGAAACATTAGATACATACCTAAATCAATTTGGTACAACTACAATAAATGAAAAAACAGTATATAACATTGAAATAAACAATGGTATTACTAAATTAAATTTTAAAGAAAAGGAGTTAACACCTATGGAAGAATTATTAACAGCATTGACAACAGCAGTAAAAAGCGCAGTATCTATTTTTGTAGAGGGTTTCGGAGGCTTAACACAAATCTTTTACAATGGAACAGAAATAACATTTATTGGCGGGATTTTAGTTGTAGGCCTTGCCGTAATGTTCTTAATGATGTTCTTAAGATGGATTGTTTCATTTGTTAAAGGTATCTAACACAACCCCCCTAAATCCCCCCTTAAAAAGGGGGGACAGCTCTAGATCTAAAAGTTGTGCACTGCGTGCGCTTACTTTTTCGCACTTGCCGAAACCGACTACGTCTCTGTTTCGCCTAGTGCTTATTTTTTTCTTACCCGTTGACAGAGTTTCACGATTCATTTTATCGCTTCGCTCGTTCTCTCTTGTCAGAAAGCAATGCAACACAGCATAAAAAAAACGGAAACTCTGTCAAGGGCTTTCAGTAATTAACCTACGTTAATTATTGCAAAAAAAATTCGTAAGCGCCGTTAACGTGCATAAAAATAAGCAATAAACGAGCAAAAACAAAAGAAAGGGTATTTCTAATGGCATAACTAAAATTAATCTAGAATCAAATATTAAACACATTTAAATTTAAGCTTTAAATATCAATTTTAATACTAAATTTAAAATTAAAAATGAAATTTTAATTTTATCACTAGTAATAAAATTAAAATTAAAACAGAGTTTTAATATACTCTTTTTTTTGCTACTTTTTTGCTTAAATGTAGTAATAAAAAAGTAGCAAAAAATATATTAATACTTAAGTATTAATAAAATAATTTTAAACCATAAATATATGTTGACATATAATAATAATACTAGTATTATATTAGTGTAAGTAGAATACATAACAAATAAATTATGTAAACTACTAAATCAGTTTTCATTAAAGCTTTCTGATTTATTCAAAAAAGCTAAAACCAAAAAGGGAGTTGAAAGTATGTATTATGTAGAGTTTTACAAAGATCAAGAATTAAAAAAAGTTGAAAGTTTTGACAATGGAATAAAAGAAGCATTTAAATATTATGAAAAATATAAAAATAAAAAATTAAAAAAATATGATTCTATAAAACTAAATTATTATTGCACAACAATAAAGGAATACAATTACTAAATTATGAAAATCGAAACAAGAATAAAAAGTGTAAGACTTTATAAAAACGACATTGAAAAAATTAAATCCAAAAATTTTAATACATCTAAATTTTTAAGATATACAGAAAATCGCTATATAAAAGCTCTAAACACTAATAGCAAAGAATTAATAAAACTTTACGATTTATACATTAATAACTATCAAAAAGAAAACACCCAAATTATCACATATAATGGAATAACAACAAATAAAATTTATACTCGTAAATATTTAACAGCTTATATTCATTACAATTTAAATAAATTACTTAAAAACTATAAGGAGCAATAAAAAAATGAATAAAGAAAAAATATTAAATGAATTAAAAAATTTAAGTAATGAAATCGCTAATATAGCTTTTTCCGAACGACTAAAAAATAAAATAGATAAAAAAACATTTAATAATTTAAA
>CALVJB010000062.1 GCA_944332025.1 uncultured Bacilli bacterium | reverse complement strand
TTGCAAAGTGTAAAGTTCATTTTTACTACTTTACACTTTAAAAATAATGAAAAATTTAAAAAAAACGGAAACTCAAATTTACAAAAACGGAAACTCAAATTTACAAACATATTGCTTTTTTACAAAAAAAGTGCTATAATATAGGCACGAAAACAAATTGGGGGGATTTTAAATGAAAAAATTAAAAGTACATAAACTAAAATTGACAATACTTGCAGTTTTAATAGCAACACTAGGTATTTTTACATTTACAAATACTAATGCTGCTTCATCTGCTCCACAATCATTTACAGCAGATAGTGAAAAATTACTAGATGGTTATATTGCAGGTTGGAACTATGCTAAGTTAACAAGTAGTTTAGGAGGCTATGTTTATTGCCAAGATTTTAACAAGCAAATTCCATATGGAGTAACAATGACATTAGATGGGGAAGCACCAGCAGGAATTGCTTATATCTTATCAAATGGTTTTCCTAGGACTAGTATAACTGGCGATGATGATAAAGACTATTATATTACGCAAGCAGCTATATGGTGGTATGAAGACTTATATATGGGTGGAAACAACTTATCAGATGTTTTTAAAACTACTGGTTCTGATCCATATAATTTAAGACCTCATATTAAGAAATTGGTAGAAGGTGCAGGAAAAGTTACATCTTATGCTACTCCTGACATAAAGATTGTAAACAATGACAGTTCTTTAAATCTATCAAGTGACAAGAAGTACTATGAATCAAATGCAATAAGTGTAAATACATTATATGTAACAGGAAATTATACAGTATCTTTAAGCAATGCTCCTACTGGAACAGTAGTAGTTAATGCTAATACGAATGCTACGCAGACCTCTTTTGGTCAAAAAGAAAGCTTTAAAATAAGAATTCCTGTTGATAATGTTGACGAAGGAAGTCTTAATATTACAGTAAAAGTAACTGCAACAGGTTCAATTAATAAAGCATATAAATATAAATCAAGTGATCCTACAAAACAAAGTGTATATGGTGCACTACTATATCCAGAAACTTCACCAGTAACAGATTCGACAAATCTAACACTTGAAACAAGTAAAGTTACAATTACAAAAATTGATGCTGACACTAATAAAGCTTTAGCAGGGGCTAAGTTTGTCGTAAAAGATAGTAATGGTAAAAAAGTTGCATCTTGGACTTCTACAACTTCATCACATGTAATTAAGAACTTACCTAATGGTACATATACATTACAAGAGACTGATGCTCCAGAAGGTTACATTTTAAATGACCAAGTTGTAGAATTCACAATAAGTGATACTAATAGAAATATTGCAATCAGATTTAAAAATAAAGCTATAGAAAGAAAAGCAACTATTATAAAAGTGGATGCTGATACAAATGAACCATTAGCAGGCGCTACCTTTGTTATAAAAGATAGTTCTGGAAAAACAGTTGAAACATTTACAACTACAACAGAAGCTCACGTTTTAGAAAATCTTGCTAATGGTACTTATACAATTGAAGAAACTAAAGCACCAGCAGGATATATAAAATTAGATAAAGCTTATAGTTTTACAATAAGTGATAGCAATAACAATGTTAAATTAACAATAAAAAATAAAGCTATAGAAAAGAGTGCTACTATTATAAAAGTAGATAAAGATACAGGAAAAGCTGTAGCAGGAGCAGTACTTGTAGTAAAAGATAGCAGTGGTAAAGTAATAGAAAGATTTACAACAACAGAAGAATCACATGCTTTAAAAAATCTTGCTGATGGGGACTACACAGTAGAAGAAGAAAAGGCTCCGTCTGGATACAAGAAAACAGATGAAATCTTTAAATTCACAATAAGTGATACTAATAATCATGCTACTATAACAATTGAAAACGAAGCTATAGAAAAGAGTGCTACTATTATAAAAGTAGATAAGGCTACAGATAAACCAGTGGCAGGAGCAGTGCTAGTAGTAAAAGATGCTAATGGAAAAGTAATAGAAAGATTCACAACAACAGAAGAATCACATGTTCTAAAAGACTTAGCTGATGGAGAATATACCGTAGAAGAAGAAAAAGCTCCGTCTGGATATAAGAAAACAGATGAAATCTTTAGATTCACAATAAGTGATACTAATAATCATGCTACTATCAAAATAGAAAATGAAGCAATAGAAAAAACAGCTGAGATTATAAAAATAGACAGTATTACTAAAGATCCAGTAGCAGGAGCAGTACTAGTAGTAAAAAATAGTGAAGGTGAAGTAGTAGAAACATTTACAACTACAACAAAATCACATATTTTAAAAGATCTTGCCGATGGAACATATACTGTAGAAGAAATAGAAGCTCCTAAAGGATATGAGAAAACAGATGAAATCTTTGAATTTACAATAAGTGATACTAATAATAAAGCAGAAATTACTATAGAAAATACACCTATTGAAAAATTGGTAAACATCTTAAAAGTAGATGCAGAGTCAGGTAATCCTCTAAGTGGAGCAACCCTAGTAGTAAAAGATAGTACAGGTAAAGTAATAGAACAGTTTGTTACTACTACTGAACCTCATACTATTACAGGACTTGCCGATGGAGAATATACAGTAGAAGAAATAGAAGCTCCAGAAGGTTACAAGAAAAGTGATGATATTTATAAATTCACAATCAGTGATGAAACACCTACAGCCTTAGTTATATTTGAAAATAACGAAATAGTGGAAGTTCCATTTACTGGTAGTAATAAATCCCTAATAAGTACTTTATTTGGATCAATACTTTTAATATCCGGAGTAGGATTCGTATACTACAATGGTAAGAAACAAAAAGTTAAATAATAAGAAAAGAATCTCTCCTAATACAGCCGCTCTAATTGGAGCCTTTGTAATTACAATAGGAGGATTCTTATCTTTTTATAACTTCATCAGTGATAAAAAATTACTTGCTTATGATTATATGAATGAACAGATATATAATGAAAACGAAACACAAATATATAGTGTTAATACAACAGAAGTAAATACTGATGAAGAAGAACCAGAAGTACCAAATTATCAAGATATTGAAAGTTATATTGGTTACTTAGAAATATCAAAAATAAATTTTAGAAGGGGTTTTTACAATATTAATTCTAGTCTCAACAATGTTGATGCTAATATTGAAATAATAAAAGGTAGTGATATGCCTGATGTTACTAATGGTAACTTAATAATAGCAGGTCACTCTGGTACTGGTTGGAATTCTTTCTTTAGAAATCTTTATAAACTAGAACTAGGAGATGAGGCTATAATTACCTATGCAGGTTTAAATTACAGATATAAAATTACAAACATATATAAAGAACAAAATACAGGTACAGTTTCAATAAAAAGAAATTATGACAAAACAACACTTACATTAATTACCTGTACTAAAGATGATAGTTCTACACAAACTATTTATATAGCAGAGTTGTCATCTATTGAATAAAGGGGGGTGTTATTAATGAGTCCATTATCATTAATGACAAAATTACAAACAGTTTTTGATTTAATTACATCTAGAAATTTATACTTAATGATATTAGCAGTAGTAGTATTTTTAACAATAATATTTATAACTACTAATGGTTCTAATAGAAAGCAAAGTAGAAGAACCTACATTCTAATATATCTAGCAGGCTTTATCTTTATTGCTTTCCAGTATGGTAGTAGTTTTATGACCTTGTTAGATTATGCTATTAATGAAGTATTTATAACTTATTACTTTCCGAATATTGTTATCTATCTTATTATGTTAATTATAACAAATATAGTGCTTTTTAAAACAATATTTAGTAGTAAAGCAGATTTCAAATTAAAAGTTATAAATTCTACCGCTTTCGCTATAATTATGTACTTATTCATTTTAGCCATAGCACAAATTACTAATCTTGAACTAGATGTCTTTAACATAACAGAATTATATAGTAGTAACGAGGTTAGAAGTCTTTTAGAATTAAGTATGTTTATCTTTGTTTTTTGGATGGTAGTTTTAGGAGTTTACTATCTTATAAGAAAATATCAATATAAACACAATCTAATTCAAGAAGAAACTTTTACTAACTATAACATAATTCATGACTTTAATGTTAAAGAAGCCTATAAAGTCCCTAAGAATCAAGTGATTATAGAAGAACCTAAAGAAGAAAAAAAAGAAGTACTTACTACTATGAACCTCTTAGGACAAGATTTTACTTTAGATGAATATAAATTAATGGTTAAGATACTAAAAGAAGAAAAGGAAAAAGAACAAATTAAACAAGAATCAAAAACTGTCGAAGAGAATGCCCCTCTTACAGAGTTAAATAAACTATATCAAAGTATAAGAGATTAGTTACAATACTATCTCTTTTTTTCTTGCATATAATTTATTGGTGATAAAATGTTAACAGAAGAAGAATTTTATGAAGAGTCATTAAATACGAACTTATATTATTTAAGAACAATGAGAGATTTTTGTATTAATATTGAACTTTCCTTCTATGGAAATAATCCCAATAAAGAAAGAGCAGGAGCACTTGCTAAAAGAAGTCAAGATTTAGGTAGAGAAATAGTAACTTTAACTAATGGAAAAGTACCATCAAAAGGAGTAGACTATGAGATATTTTTTACAGAATACACTCTACCAACTGAAAAACTAACAGAGAAACTTTTTAATATAAACCTTGCTACGGATATAACAGAATCACAATTAGAACTAACACCTACAGATACCTTTGAAATAACTGATGAACTAATAAGAACAATGACTTCTATTAATGATAGAGCCTTAAGTATTGCCAATGATTTTATTGAGCTTTCAAGAGAAATAAGGAATGAGATGACTTCTAATAATCTATTTTCATATTCCTATCCTACAATGTATAACTTTATGATAATAGAAATTGAACTATATATAGGAGAGTTAAATAGATTAAAAGAGATGATAAGAAAAGACCCAATAATTGCCTTAGATACAGAATATGGTTACAATATAACTGCATATGAAATAACATCTTTCTTAAGAGGTTTAATTGATCCCAATGCAACATCATATATAGAAGTATTAAACAATATCTTAAATGAAATCTATCCTCAGTTACTTGAAGATTATAATAGTCTACCTCTATCTCCAGAAAATCAAAAGGATTTAACAGAAAGAAGTATCACTGTTATTAGAAGAATAAGATTACTAATAAGTGATATGTTAAAAGACTTATTAGATGCTAAACTATACTTTATAATAGAACCACTCGCTATCGATAACTTCTACCGTGATATAAACTATTTTCTTTATATTCTTGACGCTGACAATAAAGAAGTCTAAAATGACCTCTTTTTCTTTTCCCTTAATTAAAATAATGATATAATTAATTAGGAA
>CALVJB010000061.1 GCA_944332025.1 uncultured Bacilli bacterium | reverse complement strand
ATGAGTGAAGTTTTAGGTAGTTCAAGTTATGTTAATGATTTTATTTTAAGACGTCTTTTAACTATCAAGTTTCAAAGTGATGATATAGGAAGTGAACTTCTTAACTTTATTCCTACTAATAATGGAAAAATATTAAATAAATTAAGTGATATGACTGATTATATTTGTATGGGATTCGCTCTTATTCTTTTTAGTGATAATGAATCTGAAAAAGCTATTGCAATTGAGGCAAGGGCCACCGTAGATAGAGGTATACCTATTGTTAATAATGAAGCTAGTATAACAGGTAGTAAAGATGCTTTTAATGAGAATTTTAATACTAATGTAGGACTTATTAGAAGAAGAATAAGAGACTGTAATTTATATGTAGATGGTATGTTTGTGGGAAAGTCTAGTAAGACTAAGATAGGTATTTTATATATGAATAATATCGCTATTAAGAAAAATGTTGATAAAATAAAGAATAAACTAAAAAAAATCAATGTTGATGGAATACTAGATACAGGTAATTTAAAGAGTTATTTAGATAGTAAGACTAACTTTTTCTTTCCAACAATTACATCAACTGAACGTCCTGATAAAGTCGCTCAAGCTTTACTTGAAGGTAAGATGGCAATAGTTTCTGATAACTCTCCTTTTGTTTTAATTACTCCTACTTTCTTTGTAGATTACTTACATACTAGTGATGATTATTATGAGAAAGCGATTAATACTTCTTTTATTAGAATAGTAAGATTTCTAGCATTTTTAATCGCAATATTTACTCCTGCTTTATACATTGCCCTAACTACTCATAATCAAGACATATTACCTTTATCTTTATTCTTAAACTTTATGGAGCAAAGGGATACTGTCCCCTTCTCTGCTTTAATAGAAGCATTATTTATGAGTATATCCTTTGAAATATTAAGAGAAAGTGATATAAGAAAACCTGCTAGTATGGGAACATCTGTCTCTATTCTTGGTGGTTTAATATTAGGAGATGCCGCAGTTTCTGCTGGTATTATCTCTCCTATTATGATAATAGTTATTTCTATATCGGCAATATCAGGTCTTGCCTTCTCTTCAGTTGAAATGATTTATGCTTTAAGATGGTGGAGATTTATTATGTTATTTCTTGCAATGTTTTTTGGTCTATTTGGAATATTCGTTGGCTTCATTATTCTTCTAGCATCTCTAGTCACAACATCATCAGAAAGTCTTCCTTATCTTGCCCCTTTCTCTCCTTTTATTAAAGAAGAAATTAAAGATACTATTATTAAAGGAAATCATAAAAAGACAAGATTTAGAAATCCACTTCTTACAAAAAATAGAGTAAGGGAGAAAGAGATATGAAAAAGATTATTATATGTTTAATAGTATTATTACTATTTTTAGGATATACACCATATGACGAATTAAATAATCTAGCCGTTGTTGATACTCTAGGACTAGACTTTACTGATAATAAATATACTTTATATCTAAATGTTATTAATGATGATAATAAAGTTTATACTATTACAGGTAATAGTTTAGGAGAAGTATTCTTAAAAGCTAGAAATATTGATAATAAAAAGACTTATTATAAACACTTAGAAATAGCCGTTTTTAATACTAATACTTTAAATGATACTACTATTAAGTTCTTTAAAGATGAATTTACTTCTATTGATTATTTAGTACTTGCAACAGAAGATAAAGTAAGTGATCTATTTTCCCATTATCATAAACGAAGAGATTATAAGAGCTTTATAAAAAAAGAAAAAGAAATGAGTGGTTCTATTATAAATACTACTTTTAAAGAACTTTTAAGTAGTAATTCAGATGATATTAAAGATGGTTTTATACCACTTATTAGTTATAAAGAAAGCCTTATAAGTAAAGGTATCTTTATACCAAGTAAAAGTATTTCTTTAGATAAAGAAGTGGCAAGAGCAAGTTTTCTACTTAATGAAAAAATAGATTCTTTTAATACTAATATAAAACTTAATGATAAAAGTTATGAAGTAAGTTTATATAACTTAAAAACTAATACTAAATATAAAGATAATACTATTAATATTAAGATAACTGGTAACATTGACTCTCCTGATAGTAATAATTTAACCGAGTTAAAAAAGGAATCTATAAAGATGCTAAAAAATAATATAGAAAGCTTATTAAATAGCGAAAAGAATAATACTTATAATATCTCTAATACTATTAATCATATTTATTTAAAAACTAGAAAACTTGATTATGATACCTATAAAAACTCTAATATTAAAATAGATATAAAATTAAAGGAAAAGGAGAATATAATTTATGACTAATAAAAAGATAGGGCTTTTACAACTTGCCAGTTTAACATTTTTTCTTTCTATATCTAGTTTTCCTTTATTTATAGAAAAAGTTATTAAAATTAGTAAAAGTGATTCCTTTATCAGTATTATCTTAGGTTCTATATTAACTTTAATTATATTTAAAGGAATATTACTATTAAGAAAGAAAGTTAAGCCTAGAAATAAATATTTAAAGATAATTATCTCATTAATATTATCTATAATCTTTATATATCTATTATTAGAAACTACTAATTTTATTAAAGATACTTATTTAAGTAGTGGTAACTTTTATAGTATTCTTATTCTTTTACTATTAATGTGTTTAACTATATCTCTAAAAGATTATAAAGAAATAACTAGTCTTTCTTTAATACTTTTATTTATCTTTATTCCTTTATTTGCTATTAATATTATAGGAAGTACTTTTAGTTTAGATTTAACTTATTTAAAGGTACCTTTTACTAATAATATCATTGATATATTATGGGGGAGTTTTTTATTTTTTATATATGAAATAGTTCCTTTACTACTACTTTTATTTATTCCTTATAATGAAATAGATAATAGAAAAAAACAAGATAAGTATTTATATCTTGCTTTAGTATTTGGTCTTTTAATAATAATTATAGATTACTTATTATTATATTTATCTACTAGTACTAATATCTTAACTAGTTATAATTATCCTTTTATGTTAGTAATTAATAGTCTATCTAGTACTTTCATATTAGGTAGACTTAGTTATATAATTAGTTTTTATTTATTATTATCTCCTCTTATTACTCTATCTTTAATAATATGTGTTATTAAGCAGTTAATGTTGAACAAGTATATCCCAAAGACTCAAGAGTAGTTGTTTGACTATCAAGTGGCTGGAAGAAAGTATCTAAACTTGTATTAGTAGGATTAGCTTCTTTATTTTCTTTAGTTAGTATAAAAGATGTGGACAAGCCATTAGTAGTTTCTTCTACAAGACCTGAATTTCTTATAGTCTCCATCTCTGTTAAAACAGGATTATTTGTAACAGTTGGGTCTGGAACTTCTGGTTGCTCATAACTAAATGTCACTTTATTTAAAGTATCATTACTATAATTACTAAGTATTGTTACATTATATATCATAGTCCCTACTGTTACTTCTCTTCTACAAGTCAAAGCAGTAGTAGATCCTGTTCCATTATTGTTAGAGTTATTTATATTAACAGAATTATCTTCGCTAAAAAAAACTCTAGTTAAAGGAGGAGCGGCAATCAATAGAATAAAAATAAATATTAAAATATATATAAAAATATTAATGATTGAACTTTCTTTTTTTTCTTTCATATATTTTCTGCCTCACTCTCTTCTTTATCTAATTTCTCTTTCTTTCTAATGTTAATAATAAATTTAGCAATATAATAAATTAGGAATAATAATGGAATAGCTGGAAATACCAAAAATAAATAATAAAGAATTATATTTTCATCTATAGCATTTAATTCTCTTACATTTTGGGTAAATGCTAAAGAAAAGCCTATTGATATAGATAAAATAATAGCTGTAACAATAATTCCCATAATATTACTCCAGTAATTAATTACAAAATTAGTCCTATTTATATCTTTATCTTTATTACGATGTTCATATATTTTTGTACCAATATAAAATAAGATGTAAATTACTATTAAAGGAATAACTACATAAAATAATAATATTTTTAAATTTTCCAAATTATAAACCGTTTCTGTCACATATCATCACCTATTATAATAATAGCATAGTCTTAAATTAACTTCAACTTAAAAAGAGAACTTTTTTGTTAGTTTACATGTTCTCTTTTTCTAAATTTAATAAATATTCTTTTTTCTCTATTTCACCGACATAACTACCTATATCAGTATCATCTGCTACTACTCTATGGCATGGTAGAAGAATAGGACAAGGGTTTTCATTTAAAACTGTTATTACAGGACTAGTCATTTCTTCATTTCCAAGAAATCTAGCAACATCTTTATATGTTAATGTTTCTCCATAAGGAATATGACTTACTACTTCTAAGACTCTTTTTTCAAGTCCTGATATTAAATAATTATAAAATGAAAATGATTTTAACTCTCCTTTAAAGTATAAATCTAATTCTTCTTTTACTCTGATACTTAAGCGATTCTCCCTTTCTTCTTCTGTTTGTTCTTCAACAAAAGTTATAGATAAGATATCATAAAAACTAGTATTAATTCTAATTATCCCAATAGGGCTTTCATAAAAAGAAAGATAACTAACGTGTCCCATAACTACTCCTTAAAACAAATTTATAAATAAACTGTAGAATATTAATGTAAGTGGTTTACCTAATAATATTATAATAAGAAATTTTCTAAAGGTCAAATTACTTATACCTGAAATATAACATAATAAATCATCAGGAGCTCCTGGTAATAAGATACCCCAAAAGAATATTTTTTCAAACTTTTTAGTTCTAATATATTTTAAATACTTATTAATTGTTTCTTCTTTAAATAGTTTTTTTATTAGAGGAAGTCCAAAGTTTCTACTTAACATATAGGCAACTATACTTCCTAAAGTTAGTCCTACATAGTTATAGATAAAACCTTCTATAGGTCCAAAAGCAAGAGTTCCTGCAAGACAGGATGCTCCTCCTGGAATAACGGGAAAAACTACTTGGACTGTTTGAATAAATAGAAAAATAATAGGTCCAATAATACCATAAGATTTTATTTTCTCAACTAGAGTTTCTGGGCTTGTTAAAAGATTCATTTTAACAGCATAGATAATGAATGCTACTAAAAGTATGGTTATAATAACGGTTATAATTGTCATTACTTTTTTTAAGTTTTGTCCATCATTTTCCATATTTATTCCTCCATTTATTATTGTACCCTAAACTTCTATTAATTACTACTATTATTCTTTTTCATCAGAAATTTTCCCTAAATAGATATTTACGTTGACACTAAAAGCTTTTTTACAGAAATTAACCGCAAAAAAGCTTTAAAAATTAAAAAAGCCAATAATCCCCCTATCTCAAAATACCATTTTTTTTAAATCAAAGAACAA
>CALVJB010000060.1 GCA_944332025.1 uncultured Bacilli bacterium | reverse complement strand
ATTAAATTCATAATAAAAAGTAGGAATATATCCTACTTCCTATTATTGGTTAATCCGCAAACTTTCGGAAGAACCTTAAAGTTTACATAAACTTTTTTATCTGTCAAATTTTTATTATCTTGATTAGAACGAAAATCTATAATTTTAAAACCATCCTTTTGGATTTTTTTATTTGAGAATATATATGACTCTAAAATTATTGTTTTTTTCTGTAAAAATTCAACATACTCCATAACTACATTTAAAGTTTTATCATTCAATTTACTACCAGCTTGATATCTATCAAATAAAACAATTGCTATCATTAATGTAATGTAGGATATAATTGTTTGACTTAATGTAAGTATCAACACAATATTTTCATTTTTAAATATGAAATACAATGCTAGTATGAGTATCAATCCAATTAGTGAGATAATAAAATGTCTTGTTTTCATAATTATAATTTATAAAAAGTTATCTTTTAATGACTCCGCCATGACATTTTAATATATAAACTTTTTTTCCATTCTTATATATTGTTTCTTCACCTTCAAAATAATCAAGATTTCCCGAAACATTGAAAATATACTTATAATCTCCATTAATATATTCTTGTGGTCCCCTTACTGGAATTGTATCATCACTGCCAACTTGCATAAGCGCAGGTCTTAATGCTTTATCTACTGCTTCTTCACTTAAAGTTTGATCTAATGTAATTCCATAATAATTCATTCCCCAAATTGGTGTATCATTTTCTTCATAAACTACTTCTTCACCCATAAAATTAATTCCACCAAAATAAGTATCATGATAAATCATATTGTTAGAACTATACTCATAATCATGTGAACCATTTCTAGATGATTTTTGTTTTTCTATGTTTTCGTTGGCATAAGTTTGTTTTTTAGCCTTAATTAGAAATTCTTTTAAATTATTCATATTATCTTATCCTTCCCATATGTTTTAATTTTCTTTCTTTGCTTTTACCAATTTGTCATGGTAAAAATAATTAATATAATTTATATTGGCTTTGTTACAGTAATCATTAATTTTGTTTGATAAGTCAATCCAATAATCTTTATTATTTTTTATGTAAATATCAACGTATTTATCATAATAATTAGCGTATTTTTCTTTTATATAATTTAATATATAAGTTTTGTAACTACCTCTTAAATTAAGATTTTCAAACCAATACTCATCTATAAAATCTTTTGACTTTTCAATTATCTCTTTCCATTCAGTAATATATGGAAATATTGGTGACATAAATAAAACAGTATAAATGCCATTATTATGTAATTTCTTTAAAGCGTCTAGTCTTTCTTTTATAGTACTAGCATTATCCATATCTTTTCTAAAATCTTCATCAAGAGTATTTATTGACATACTAACGGATAAATTTTTAATTTGTTTTAACAGGTCTATATCTCTCAATATTAATTTAGATTTAGTAGAAATAGATAGGTAACAATCTGAAGCAACTAATTGTTCCAATATATTCCTGGTTAATTTGTATTTTTCTTCAAGTGGATTATAACAATCAGTTACTGATGATAAAAACACATTTTTTTTACTTATTCTTTTTAGACTAATTTGTTTATCACATTTTTTTATATCTACAAATGTACCCCAATCTTCTGTATGACCAGTAAAACGTTTCATGAATGAAGCATAACAATATTTACATCCATGCGGACATCCCATATAAGGATTAATAACATAGTCACTTGCTGGAAGATTAGATTTAGTTAAATAATTATTTACATTAATCTCTTTTATTATCATAATAGCACCCCATATTTTAATCGTTAGATGTAGTTTTATATAACAATAAAATCATTAGCACAAGAACTAAAATAGGAATTATTATATAATTAACCCAAATATTAAATATTGTTGGAATAATAGAACAAATAAGTCCTATAAGTCCACCTATAATTGCACATAAAACGAATCCTGCAATTCTTGTTCCTAAATTTTTACCTTTCACATTATTTTCTTTATTAAATATATTATAAAAGAATAAAACTATAATTCCTAATAACCACCATAAAAATCCACCGCTTATGAACTTTCCAATAATATGATCATTTTTATTATTATTTAAGATTTTATTAATATAATTGCCATTAGATTCGTTAATTTCTTTTATGATACTTTCATATTCTCTTGATAAATCTTTGTTTTGATTTATCTTATTCATATCCAATTCAGTAATTTTTTGCAAAATATCAATTCTACTTTTGATTCTATTAGCATAGAAAAAATTAGTATCAATAAATGGAAATAATATTAATATCGAAACAAAAACGATAATAACAATAACCCCTAATTTCCTCTTATTCATATTTAATATTTTACTAAATATTGTTGTCTTTATATCCATTATAACCCTCCTGAAGATTTCTAATAAAATTATACAATATTTTGTCTAAAATTACTATAGAACCCATTGATTTTTAGTAATAAATCTTCTATAATTAATTCAGTTGATTTAATCCAATTTTGGGAGTACGATTTTTCGAATATAAGTAAAGTTAAGGCTCCAGTGACGTTTCTGTTCGAACTTTTACAGTTTGAACTTAACATATAATCAATCCGTTCGGGTTGATTTTTTTGTGTTTACAAAAGAATTAACTAGGAAAGGACGGTGTTAATTATGATAAAGTTTACTACCCAAGAGTTAGAAATGGAAAAAAGTTTGAAACAACGTATTGAGTTTATTTGTGAGTTCTGCCACGTTACTCCTACCATTACTAATGGAAGTATCAAAAGAATTAACAATACAAACTTAAACTACATTGAGCCTCATAAAATCGTTGTAAATAATACTACTTTTCTAGCCTTTAATTATTCTACTGATATTTATATAGGTAATCTAAATAGAAAGATTAAACTCGTAGAATTAGAAGATTATATCAAGAATATGGCTTAATCATTATTATTTAAACGACAGATATTGACTTTTTCTCTTAAAAACTTTATTATATTAGGCAAAACAAGGGGTTATTTACCTGCCAAATCTTTTTAATGGGGGTTATTGATTTGGAAGTAAACAATTTATTAATATCAAAGTTAAAGAGATAAAGGTAGTAGATATTTCTAGGACTTTTATCTCTTTTTTTAGAAAGGATGGGTGCTAATGAATAATGAGAAAAAATTATGTGGACTTTATATGAGAGTTAGTACGGAAGATCAAGCACGTGAGGGCTTTAGTCTTCCAGAGCAAAGAGAACGATTAGAACAATTTTGTAAGTTCAAAAATTATGAAATAGTAGATTATTATGAAGATGCTGGAATAAGTGCCAAAACAGGCAATTTAAGACCTGAATTTGAAAGATTAAAAGAAGATATTAAGAGTAAAAAAATCAATACTATCGTGGCTTTAAAACTAGATAGAATAACAAGAAGTATCTTTGACTGGGAAAAGTTAATGACTTTTTTAGAAGAAAATAATGCTTACCTAGACTGTGTTAATGATGAAATAAACACGACTAATGCTAATGGTAAAATGATTTCAAGACTACTTATGAGTGTTAGCCAAAATGAAATTGAAAGAACATCAGAGAGAACAAAAATTGGTTTAGCAGGAGCAATTAAACAAGGACATATTCCGAGTCAAGCACCACTAGGTTATAAACACGAAGATAAAAAATTAGTAATCGATTATTCTACTAAAGATATTGTTATAAGAATATTTAACCTATATTATGAGGGAAACTCTTATCAAACTATATCTAATATTTTAAATGAAGAAAAAGTTTTAGGTAAAACTAACTGGCGAGATTCTTCCATTACTGCCATACTTGAAAATGAAGTTTATAAAGGCGATTATGTTCATGGTAAAAGAACAAAGCACCCTACTTATTATCAAGATGTTGTAGAACCTATTGTATCAAAAGAATTATGGGAAGAATGCCAAGTTCAAAAGAAAAAGAACTCACGAAGTTATCAAAGAACTTTAACTTATCTATTTTTACAGAAACTTACTTGTCCTAAATGTGGTCGCCTAATGGGTGGAAAAGCAACGAAAAAGAAAAATGGAAATGTTTATTATTACTATTATTGCACTGACTGCAAAATCAACTTAAAAGAAAATGTGATTAGTGAATACTTTGATAATTTCGTTCAAGAGTTAGTAGAATATGATAGTGTTGTTAATCAATTCTTTTTACCAATGATAAAGCAAAAATTTGATGAGCCAAAAGAACAACTAGAAAAAGAATTGTTGAAACAAAACAATAAACTGGAACGAATTAGAAAAGCATATATTGAGGGTGCCTTTGATTTAGATGTCTATAATGAAGAAAAGAAAATTGTTGAAACTGCTATTGATAAATTAAATGCAGAACTAGAAGATACCGAAAATTGTGAAAACTTTAATTTTACTCCTCAAGACATTTTACTAAAACGTGATATTGATTATATTAATAGAGTTAAATTAGCAAGTGAATATAAAGCAAGAACAAAAACGTGGAAAGACTATGCTAGAGAAGAAAAATCTGATTTAATTATGAGATATGTTGATGAAATAAAATTAAAGCAAAAAAATAATCTCATCTATGTTGATGAAATATTATTTAGAGAAAGTATTTGTAAGCCTTGTAATGAATTATTTGATAAAGGTTATATTGACATTAAAACTCCTGCTATATTTGGTAATTTAGTTGGAGAGTTAAGATTTAGTAATTACCTACCTGAAGAAGAAGTTGGAAAGCATATTATGAGATTAAGGCAATACTATGATGTCGGTTTTGAAGAAGCAATTTACTATGTAGAAGATAGAGTTTTCTATTTTGATTTTATAAGAGATGACAGAGCCATAATAAGAGTATTCCCACTAGAAGATTATTGCAAGATAGACCCTGATATAAAACTGAAAGAACAAAGATATGGAATTATTTATATAAGAGGTAAAGATGAGTTTCAAATGCAAGATATAAACTCTGCATTTGATTATATACCTGATGAAAGTAATACTAGTGTTATTTATATGAAAGAGCCTGTTCCTATTGAAATTGGAGTAAAACCTGTAAATATGGAAGTGCTAAACAATGATACTTCTAGTCAAGGGTAAGTTTACTTACTTGTGAAACCCTTGACTAGAAATAATAATAAAAAATGGAAAAAATTTAAAACAAAAAAGTTCACTTTTCTTGTTTTGAACTTATCTACAATAAAGATTTTTTGCTAACTTTTTTCTAAAAAAAGTTATAACAAACGTGGCACGTTTTGTTGAACTTGGTTCAATGAAAGTGGCGATAGTTTGTTAAAAGACTTATCTTCATTTTGTTTTATTACAGAGTTTTAAAACATTATGAAGTAAGTCGAAAAGGGTTCTAGGGAAGCCCTAGCCCACAGGTAATTTTGATGTTTACGTCAAAATACCTAGGGGGTTAAATATTTTGTCAAAGCCAAAATATATCTATAAAAGGAGGCTAAAATTAATGAGTACCTTATCTTATTCACTACATCTTGGTAGTGATAAAAACAGAAAACCGTCATCAAGAAATATGGCTAAAA
>CALVJB010000059.1 GCA_944332025.1 uncultured Bacilli bacterium | reverse complement strand
GATACCTTATCTGTGAAGTAGGAATCCTTGGAGGTAACGACAAGGGCGAAATAAAATTTATTTTATTTCTTATGTTCTCTGAAAATAGAGATTATAAAGCAGTACTTTCTTATAATAAAAATTTATTTGTAGGTGGATATTTTCATTCTTATTTAGAGAAAGATGATATAATACTTGATATTGCTAGTAATACTTTATATACAAGTAGGGAGGATAAAGAAAAAGTACTTGATGGAGAAGTACTTGCCAAACTTACTTATGATGAAGTAATGACTGAATTTATGAAACTGTTAGAAGAAATTCCTGATTTAGATCCTGATGATGATAAACTCCAAGTATTAGCTTTACATTATGGTAAGAAAAAAGGCATAAAATAAAAACAGGTTCGTCCTGTTTTTATATTGGTCTATATTTATCACTATCTTTAAATGGATTTTTAGGATCAATATAATCTGTAAACATAACACCATTTAAATGATCTATTTCATGTTGAAAGGCAATAGCAAGTTCTTCTCTTGCTCTTACTCTTATCTTATTACCTTTAGTATCATATCCTTCTACAGTAACTCTAGCATATCTAGGTACAATACCATCAACTTCACGATTAACAGATAAACATCCTTCTCCCATTTCTACATAAATCTTTTCAGCTGAATTACTAATAATCTTAGGATTACAAATAATATAAGTATCAAACTCTTCTTCATCTACTTCATGAACAATTACTAAATATCTTTTAGGAATACCAAGTTGTATTGCAGCCATTCCCATACCAGGTCTTAAATTATACTTTTCTGATAACCTTTCAATTTGACTATTAGTTAGATATTCTACCATTAAATCTATAGTCTTTAAATCATCTTTACTTAAAGGGAAAGTAACATCTTTACTAACTAATCTTAATCTTTTATCCTTTTCATCTAATATATCTTTATTTCTTAACATCTAAAATACCCCATTTCTTGCTATATTCTAACATAAAAACAGAAAAAAAGAAAGGCTAACCTTTCTTATCTTGCGAATCTAACACCAATTACAATAACTAATAATATAAACAATACTAAAATTATAGCATAATTGTTATTATTGTTATTCCATCCCCAGCCACAATTGCAACTAGGGAAGAACCATTGATTACCGCATCCACAACTTGGAAATGAATTAAATGATCCACCACCATAATAATACATAGTTAAAAACCTCCTTTTTCTACTATAAGATATGAAAAAATATGTCAAATTGTTAATGAATTTGACTATGATACTTTAAACTATCTTGATTTTATGATATTCTTAAAGAAAAAGACTAAGGATACAAGGAGGGTTATTGTTTAGATGACAAAGTTTAAAGATATAGTTAAAAATATTGATAAACCTTTATTTATTCTAACTCTGATTCTTTTTGTATTAGGGTTAGTTATGATATTTTCAGCTAGTAACGTTACATCCTATATGAATGGGGGAAGTCCTTATGCTTATTTCTTAAGACAAGGAATGTTTTTAATTGTAAGTTTTATTTTTTGTATAATAATGGTTAAATTTAATACAAAACTTTATGGAATAATGTCAAATATCCTTTTAGTTGTTTTTGTAGCAGTACTTATTTTATTACTTATTTATGGTAAAGCGACAAACTATGCCGTTAGTTGGATTCCTATAGGTCCATTTACTTTACAACCTAGTGAATTTATTAAAATAATTATGATAGTTTTTATGGCAAGATTTTATGAAGTACATGAGAAACGATTAAATAATTTTTTTATAGCACTTATACCTTTAATAATAGGAGTCATTATAACGTTTTTAATTATGTTACAACCAGATTTAGGTACAGCGATTATATTTGCAGCACTTACAGGCATAGTATTTTTTTCATCACCTGTTTCTAAAAATATTAAATTCAAAGTGATTATTCTTTTCTTTGGCATGTGTTTAGTAATAGGAGCGGTACTTATTATGACAGGAGGTAGTATTTTACAAGCAAGACAATTAGAAAGATTTAACTTTACAAGACCATGTGATAGATTACTTGATACAGGTAACCAAGTGTGTAATGGTTATATTGCTATCAATAACGGGGGTCTTACAGGAATTGGTCTTGGTAATAGTACTCAAAAATATTTGTATTTACCATACCCTTACACAGACTTTATATTTGCAGTTATCGTTGAAGAATTGGGACTTATAACAGGCATTGCCATAATACTTGCTTATCTTTATTTACTATATAGAATACTAAAAATAGGTAGAGAAAGTTATACTAATAGAGGAGCTTTGCTTTGCTATGGAGTAGCAGTATATATCTTCTTACATGTCGTTGTTAATTTAATGGGCTTATTTGGACTTATGCCTATGACAGGAGTACCTTTACCATTTATGAGTTATGGTGGTAGTTTTACCTTGTGTTTAATGGTTTCTCTTGCTATGGTACAACGTGTTAATATAGAAAATAGACTTAGAGATGAAAAAAAATAAAAAAAGATTGAATTTTGTAAATTGACCCCCAAAATAGGGGTCAATTTTGTATTTTCACCGGGCGAATTTTGAAAATTCACCCTAAAAAACAGGGTGAATTTTCAAAATTGCCTTTTTGCATTTGTTTTTTCTTTCTGTTAGTATCTTAACTGGAAAGGAGGAATTGTGAAATGACTTTTACTTATCGTCATAGAAAACAAATAATTCTTTGTACTTTAGGACTTGTTTTGCTATTAGTCATAGGTATTTTCTTAATCTATAAAAATTATACTGCGAATGATAAAGAAGATGAAAATATTGTTTTAAATACAAAGAAAGATATCAAAAAGGATGAAGAGGAGGAACTAACAAGTGAAGTTTACTATCAAGTAGATATTAAAGGAGAAGTTATTAATCCTGGAATATACACTGTTAAAGAAGGAAGTAGAGTTATTGATGTTATTAGATTAGCAGGTGATTTAACTGAAACTGCTGACACTTCAGTTTTAAATTTATCTAAGAAAGTTAAAGACGAAATGGTTATTATTGTCTATAGTTATGATGAAGTAGAAAACTTCACAGAAACTTTAGAAAAGGAAGAAATAGAACAAGAAGCTTGCATAAATCAAAATGGCATTGAAAATAATGCTTGCATTAAAGATAGTACTGATGATACTAGTTCTAGTAGTGTAGTTATTAGTGGTAAAATATCACTTAATACTGCAACCCTTGATGAGTTAATGATGCTTCCTGGTATTGGAGAATCAAAAGCGGAAGAGATTATAAAATATCGGGAAGAAGTAGGAGCATTTCAAAGTATTGAAGAGTTAAAAGAAGTTAATGGTATAGGAGATGCTATCTTTGATCAAATTAAGGAAAGTATTACTATTTAAATCTATTTATATTACGTTATTTATAATTAGTTTAATTTATCTTGTTATTTATATAAATATAGATTTTACTTCTTCATTAGAAGGGAGTGAAACTAAAATAGATGGAGAAATTTTATCTATAAAATATCAAGGTAATAAAATGACACTGACACTTAAAACTAAAGAAAAACTTATCGCCACTTATTACTTCGATACCGAAGAAGAATTGAATAAAACAAAGAAAGAACTTTCATTAGGTGATACTCTTACTTTAAAAGGAGAGTTGAACGAACCCATTTCCAGTAAAAATTTTTATGGTTTTTCCTATCCTACCTACCTAAAATACCAAAAGATTTTTTATATAATGAAAGTATCTGATTTTTCTATTAAAACCAAAAATAGTAATATTTTATATAGTATTAGAAATGCTATTAGAAGTAGTATTAGTAATGATAAAGTAGGAAGTTATATAAAGATTTTCTTTTTAGGAGAAGATACTTCCTTTGATACTACTTTAGAAGAATATTTTAGGAGTCTTGGAATTTCCCATCTTTTCGCTCTATCAGGAACACAAATAAGTTTTCTTATTTCAATTATTACTCTACGTAGGAAATCGTTTAATTTTAAAAATCTATTTTTCGCTATTTGTCTTTTGTTTAGTTATTATTTAATAATAGAAGACTGTGCAGCGATTGATAGAGCATTGATTTTCAGTTTAGTATTTTCTATTAATAACACTTTTAACTTCAATATAAGACCTCTTTTCTTAATTCTATTATCTTTAAGTATACTTTTCTTAATAAATCCCTATTACATATTTGATGTAGGATTTCAGTACTCTACAATTATAAGTTGTACTTTAATACTATACATGAATAATAAGAAAAGTAAAGGCAAGATAATAGACTTATTAGAAGTATCATGGGTAAGCTTCTTAGTTAGTTTACCCATTTCTTTATATCATTTTTCTTATATTAATCCTCTTAGTATAATTTATAATCTTTTTTATGTTCCATTTATTAATGTTATTATATTTCCCTTATCTATAGTTTGTTTCTTTATACCTTATTTATCTTTTATCTTAGAGTTTTTTATAAATATCTTTGAAGGAAGTGTATTATTTTTATCTCGCATTAATATAGGATATATTACCCTTGCAAGGTTCAGCATAGTTTATTATTTATTATACTTTGTACTTATATTTAGTTATTTCTTCTTAAAGGTAAAAAAGAAGCTATTTTTATTCTTAATATTACTGATGGTAGTAGTTCATTACTCTTATCCTAAAGTATTTCCCAAGGATGCTTTATATATGATAGATGTAGGACAAGGAGATTCTTTTTTACTAACATCTAATAATAAGACTATGTTAATAGATACGGGAGGAATTATGTCTTATTATCAGGAAGAGTGGATGCAGTATGAAAAGAGTAGCCAGGGTAAATATTTAGTTACATTTCTAAATCAGTTAGGTATAACAAAATTAGACTATTTAGTTCTAACTCATGGTGATTATGATCATGTAGGAGAAGCATTAACTATAATGGATGAGATAGATGTGGAAACTGTTTTCTTTAATGGAAATGATTTAAATTCATTAGAGAAAAAAATATGGGTTAATTCTTCTAGTCATTATAAATTAAGAGAAGGAGATAGTTTTAGATTAGGTAACTTTAACTTTTTAGTTATTTCTAATACTTATCCTGATGAAAATGATAGTAGTTTAGTCTTATATAGTACTATTAAAGATAAGAGTTTACTATTTATGGGAGATGCTAGTATAAAAAGTGAAGAGTATATCTTAGATAATTATAATATAAGAGATATTACAATACTAAAAGTAGGACATCATGGTTCTAGAACAAGTAGTAGTGAAGAGTTTATAGATAGTGTTAATCCTACTTATGCCTTAATATCTGCAGGAGTAGATAATAAATTTAATCATCCCCATAAAGAGGTAGTAGAAAGATTAGAGGAGAATGGTTCTATTATCTTTAACACCCAAGAAGAAGGCATGGTTATGTTTGACTTTACTAATAATAAAATTAACACTTATAAATGATAGAAAGTCCTAACAGTATTGGAAAAAATAATATTTAATAAGAAACGACAAATTATTCGCTTCTTTTTTTATATACTTAAAACGGTGGTAGGAATGAAAGTATATTTAGATCTAATATTCTTTATTAATTTCATGTT
>CALVJB010000058.1 GCA_944332025.1 uncultured Bacilli bacterium | reverse complement strand
AAGCTTTAGCAAAAATTTCAAAAAAGTATAAAGAAAGTAAAAAAGAAAAAGTAGTAGCATAGTCATATAACTAATAGAAATTAGTAGCCTAGTTTTTCTTTTAATATATAATCTAATCTTGCCTGTTAGATGTTATCTCCACTAAGTGTGTTGACACCATACTTCTAGGAAGAAGTTAGGTGTCTTTCTTTTGCCCTCTATTATTTTTTAACCGCTATTACGGGAAGTAATATTACTACTAGGATAATAACTACAAATGCTAAGTATTCCAACTTTAAATGCATCGCCCATAAAAAATATATAGTGTAGTGCTTTCACCTCCTTAGCTATATATTTAAATATACTGTGGAGGTAGATCACCTAACTGTTATTAGTATTATATCTCTAAATAAATAGTATCATAATTGCCTTTTCAATGAAACAAATAAATATCAAAAAAAGGCACTTGTTACTGAAAAAAAAATATAGTATAATCAATATAGAATAAGAAGGTGTTAACATGTTAGGTACAATTAGAGAAATAGTAGATAACAATGTTATTTTAGATTTAACTATAGATATAACTAAGCAAGCTAATCTATTGAATTTACATGTTATCTTTGAAGATAATGGAACTAAAATAGTAGGAGAAATTGTTAATAGTACAAAAACAACTTTAAAAATAAATATTGTAGGAGAAATAAAAGGTGATAGATTTTTACCAGGTATTAGTGCCAAACCATCTTTTAGATCAACTACACGTATTGTAAATATGGATGAACTATCTTTAATATTAGGACCAATGGAACCTACTGAAAAAGAAGTTACTTTTGGTATGTCTAATATTTATCAAAATTATAAAATTAATGTAGATATAAATGGTTTTTTCAGTAATCATTTTGCAATACTAGGTAATTCTGGTGCTGGTAAATCATTTTCTGTTAGCCGTATTTTACAAAATGTTTTTGCAGACCCTAAAAAAAGCCCAGTTGGCGCTCATGTCATTATGTTTGATGCTTATGGAGAGTATACAAGAGCATTAGGTAATATTGATAAAGTAAATCCTAATATGCACTATAAAACTTATACAACTAATCCTGAAAATACGATGAGTGAAATACTAAACATACCTTTATGGTTACTAGGAGTAGATGATTTAGCATTACTACTTGATGTTACAACTCCAAACCAAATTCCTATTATTGAGAAAGCTTTAAGTCTTGTTAATATCTTAACAGGAGATGATCCTGATGTTATTAAATATAAAAATGATATTATTGCAAGAGCAGTTCTTGATATTTTATTAAGTGGACATCAATCTACAAAGATAAGAGACCAAGTAATAGCAGTACTTACTAAATTTAATACAGAAGATTTAAGTCTTGATGCTAAAATAGTACAACCTGGATACACTAGAACCTTTAAACAATGTTTATACATAGATAAAACAGGTAAATTAATGGAAATGGAACTTGTTGTTAACTTTGTAAAACAATTTATAATGGATGACTTTAACTTAGAAGATAGACCAGAGAAGTTTATTGCCTATACTCTAAAAGATTTAGAAACTGCAATGGATTTCGCTCTTATAAGTGAAGGAATCTTAAAAAGTGATAAAGTCTATGATTATGCTAATGTTTTAAGTGTTAGATTACATACCCTTGCTAATAGTCCTAATCATGTATTCTTTGATTCAAATACATATATTAATAAAGAGACATTTTTAGATAGATTATTTACTAATATGGAAGGCAAGCGTTGTCAAATAATAAACTTTAATATTAGTTATATAGAAGATCGTCTTGCAAAAGTTATAACAAAAATAATATCAAAATTAATATTCGATACTGCAGTTACTAACGAAAATCGTGGTAGTGTTCCATATCATATAATTATTGAGGAAGCTCATAGATATGTTCAAAAAGATACAGATACAGAAATACTTGGTTATAATATTTTTGACCGTATAACTAAAGAAGGTCGTAAGTATGGTGTTCTTTTAGGATTAATTACTCAAAGACCTAGTGAACTATCAGATACTGCTATTTCCCAATGTTCAAACTTTGTTATTTTAAGAACACTACATCCAAAAGACTTAACCTATATTAAAGATATGGTACCATCAATTACTCTGGAAGTTGCTAACCAACTTAAGAGTCTAAAACCAGGTAATGCTATTGCCTTTGGTAGTGCATTTAAAGTTCCAATTAATATGCAGTTTCAAAAAGCAGATCCAGAGCCTTTATCAAATAACGTTGATATTAAAAATATTTGGTATAAAAGTAATTAAATACTTTTCTAATTTAAAAAAATATGTTAGTATAATATATAGTTAATAGGAGGATAAGATATGGCTTTAGATAAATTAAAAAAATTAATAGGTAGTGATTCTGAAAATTTTGAAGAAGAGATTAAAGAGGAGGAGTATTATAAAGTGAGTAAAGAAGAATATATGGATGCAAATGGTGTTGCAGGCAGTAAAATGATGTTATTAGAACCACGTGCTTATTCTGAAAGTCAACAAATAGCAGATTACTTAAAAGAAAGAAATGCTGTAGTTGTTAATTTAAAACGTGTAACACCAGATCAAGCGAAAAGAATAGTAGACTTTTTAAGTGGTACTTTATATGCTATTGGTGGAGATTTACAAAAATTAGGAGGAGGAATATTTTTATGTACTCCGAATAATGTTAATGTAGAAGGAGAAATAAGTGATGATGCTGCTCCTAAGACTACAAGAAAATCTAAAAAACAAGAAGACGATGAATTTGATTGGTAATAACCCGTACTAAGGGATGTGATATTAATGGACAAATTTAACTATGAAGCGAATGGTTATAATCGTGCAGAAGTTAATAAATTTGTAACAGATGTAATTAAAGAGACTGAAGGTATAATAAAAAAGTGTAAAGACCAAAAAAAAGAAATAGCAGATCTTAAAGAGAAATTAAGTCATTATGAGGACTTAGAAAACACTTTAAAACAATCTTTAATTAATGCTGAAAAAACAGCTGATAATGTTAAAAGACTAGCAAGAGAAGAAGCTGATATTATAGTTAGTGATGCTAAACATAATGCTTCAAGGATAGTGGGAGAGTCATTATTAAAAGCTAGAAAAATAGAAGATGAAGCGGATAGATTAGAGAAAAATGTAAAGATATTTAAACGCAAATTAAAAATTATTGTAGAACAACAAATGGCTGTAGTAGAAGAAATAGAAACACTAGACTTAGAAGAAAATTAAGTCTAGTTTTATGTCTATAGAAAGGAGATTTATGGAAGAAGATAAAGAATTAGAAGGGTTAATCTTAAAATATACAGCAGCCCTAAAAACTTTAGAAACACAAATTAGTATTTTATTACAGGATTATGAACATAAAAATAATTATAATCCTGTAGAACATATAAAGTCTCGTATTAAAAGTTATGATAGTGCTACAAAGAAATTAACTTCTAGAGGTTATGAAATAACACCTAAAAATATAGAAGAACATGTTCATGATATGGTTGGACTTAGAATAGTTTGTTCATTTTTATCAGATGTATATGAAATAGTTAAAATAATAGAAGATAGTGATCAAATTACAATTCGTGATAAAAAAGATTACATAACTAATCCTAAAGATACTGGATACTATAGTTATCATTTATTAGTTTATGTACCAGTTTACTTAATAGATGGAGTTACTTTAGTAGAAGCAGAAATACAAATTAGAACTGTTGCAATGGACTTTTGGGCTAGTTTAGACCATAAAATAACTTATAAATTTAAAGGAGAAATACCTGAAGAAATAAAAGAAGGTATGCATAAGTGTGCAGAAGATATTCATGCACTAGACCAAAAGATGTTAAAGTTAAATAATGAAATGCAAATAATTAAAGATGATCAAGAGATAATTTGATTTTAATAAGAAAAAAATATTATAATATAGCTACTTTAGTAAAGGGGGTAATAATTTATGAAAACTGCTAAAGAAAATAAAGTTATAAATTTAGAAATCTATGAGAAAGATTTGAAGAAGAATTATGCTATTAAAGGAGCAGTTGCAGGAGTAGCAATATCCGCTATTCCTATGGGAATTGCTGTAGCAAATAATGTTTTTGGAATGAATATTAGAATGGATGATGCTACTTTTGTTGGTGATTTTGTCAATAATTTTTATGGAACTATAGAAACTTGGCTTGGTGCAGCAGTAACTAGTGGTGCTTTAGCATCTATTCCAGTTGCAATCTCACAAGCTAAAGCAGAAGAGAAAGTAAGAAAAATGAAATAGTATTTTTTTGATAAAAAGTATTAAGATAACTCTTAGTACTTTTTTTCATATAATAGGAAATTTATACTGAAAAATCGAAAAAAAGTATTGACAAACATATTTTCTAGATAGTACACTTAAGTTACAAAAGTTAAGAGAGGTGTTCGGATTATGAAGATATATAAAGCATATAAATTTAGGTTATATCCAACAAATGACCAAAGGGGATTTATTAATAGAACTTTAGGATGTAAACGTTTTGTATATAATTATTATCTTAATTATTTAAAGGATAATAATGGTATAAATAGATTTGATTTACATAAAGATTTACCTAAATTAAAAGAAGAAAATGAATTTCTAAAAGAAGTAGATTCAACTGTATTATGTTCTGCTGTAGATGATTTATGTAAAGCTTTTAATGATTATTATGCTAAAAGAAAAGGTTATCCTAAATTTAAAAGTAAATTTAGTAAACAGTCATATAGAACTAGTTGTATAAGAAGCAGATATAAAGAAAAAGAATATAGTAATATAGAGGTAGATTTATTAACTAAAAATATAAAATTACCTAAATTAGGTAAAGTCAAAATAAGAGGATATAGAGATAAAGATAAAATAAATGGTAAAATATTAAATGCAACTATATCAAAAGAAACAACAAATAAGTATTATGTTAGTGTATTAGTAGAAGAAGATATCTTAATAGAGAAAGTAACACCTACTACTATAGTAGGAATAGACTTAGGTATAAAAGATTTAGTAATAACAAGTGATGGTATTAAATATAGTAATCCGAAAGTATTAATGAAGTTTGAAAAGAGATTAAAAAGATTACAAAGGAAATTATCTAGACAAGTTAAAGGTAGTAAAAACTATTTAAAGACAAAAGAGAAGATAGCAAGAATCCATGCTAAAATAAAAAATTATAGAAAACATTATTTAAACAATATTGCAAATGAAATAGTTGATGAACATGATATTATAGTAACAGAGAATCTACTAGTAAAAGATATGTTTAAAGATAAGAGAAAAGCATTTAATAAAAGTCTATCAGATGCGTGTGTTAGTACATTTCTTTCTTTAATGGAGTGGAAATGTAAGATAAAAGGAAAGATTTATTATAAAATAAATACCTATTATCCAAGTAGTCAGATATGTAGTCATTGTGGATATAAGAATAGCAAGTTAAAAGATTTAAGTATAAGAGAGTATGATTGTCCAGAATGCGGCTCACATAATAATAGAGATATAAATGCTAGTTTAAACATATTATTAGGTGCGACTGGGTAGGTCGTATAATTTAGCAGGTGGAAATCCTGCCTAGTAAGGTAAAC
>CALVJB010000057.1 GCA_944332025.1 uncultured Bacilli bacterium | reverse complement strand
CATTAGTCCTTTACGCATGAAATAGACTAAACTATTATTCATATTTTTAACACTCTCCTATCTTTCCCTTAACATATCAAAAAAAAAAAAAAAATCAAGCATATTTGTAAATTTATGTATTTTACATAAATTTACTATTATACTTGACATAAACTATTGGCCTAACCTTGCCTTTAGTTTTATAAGGTTAGATAGTGTATAAATAGTTTCATAAATATTTACAATTCTATTATCTATCTAGTCTTTAGTGTTTAACACAAGGGAAATTACCTGTTCCTTTTATCTATTCTATATAGACTTATCCATAATGCTAGGTTTAAAAGGAAATGCCGCACGCCATTCGAATTGCTCGAAGGCGAATTGTTGTTAGCGTTACCATTGTTGTTGACATACCGAACGTTTGACGAAGTTTTTGGTAATCCCCTACTATAATTTATTTAAACTAATTATAGCCTTTTTAATTTAGTCACGAAAGAGAAATACCATTCTCTTTCGTGACTATTAACTTCCTAACTGTATTTCAAAAGGTGAATTCAACGTTCCATCACCATTTATAATTTGCACGTTAGATTTTAGATTTACAGAAGGCCGCACGCCATACGAATTGCTCGAAGGCGAATTGTAGCCAGCGTTACCACTGAAGCCGACATACCGGACGTCCGACGAAGAATATGGTGTTAAAGTCCAATAGTATGTATTGTTACCATATCTATCAAATTGCCCTGACATTAATTCTCCAAATCTCAATAATCCTACTTTAGCTTCTGCTATATTTGAGATTATTGCAGTTCCGCTTGCATCTGTATATTTTGCATTCTTATATGAGTAGGAACTACCACTTCCTACAGTTCCTAGATACCAAGTTGTATTATCTTCTATCATTGAACTATAACTGCTATCTACGTAACTTGTTAAATATTCTCCGTTTAGGAATGTACCTATTGTATTTGTACTTGAAAATGTTGCATTACTTCCAAAGTTCATTGTTATAAACTCCCCAGAACTTTTTAGTGGTTCGGCACTTACTATCTTTGTTCCTGTTCCATTTTCATGGCTTACTATCCTGTATAGATTATTTTCATCATTTCCAAATTTTATATATTCTCCACTGTATCTACTTGACAACACTGCTCCTGAAAGATTAGTATCATTATCTCCGTTTAAGCGATAAGGATTATCTACTGTTCCATCACCATCTACAATACGAACGCTAGATTTTAGATTTATTGATGGCCGCACGCCAAGCGAAGAGCTCGAAGGCGAATCGTAGTAAGCGTTACCAAAGTAGCGGACAAACCGAACGTCTGACGAAGTATATGGTGTTAGAGTCCACCAATTAAGTCCATTATTTAAATAACCATTACTATATGTTGTTCCTGTATAACTAGATTGATATTCATACATATTAAGTAATCCTACTGCATCGGTTACAGTTGCCTCCCCATTTGGTCTTGTTATACTTCCTAAACTGGTTGCATCCAATGTCGCGTCCCATACTGCATCTGTTACGATAAAATTTTCATAATCTCTTAAGTTACCTAAGAAACCATCGACGCTAGTATCATTTAACCAATCTTCCATATAACTTCCTTCAAATGCTGTACTACCACTCGAATAAGTAATTGCACTTATATTCCATTGAGTTACTAATTTAGTAGTATTCGCTTCTTTATTAACAGATACTGCTCTCCATAACTTTCCACTATACCATATATAGTTATTTGGATCTTCTCCTGTTATAAATGTATCTACTCCATCATCATATTGATTTTCTTCTGGTATATTTGCAAGCAACACATCACTTACTGGTTCCCCTTGTGTATTAACTCCATTAACAACTATCTTACCATGATAATGTTTATTTAATACATCATTTCCTACTCCTTCTCTTATCCATACATATAATGTATATGTTACACTACTTCCTGCTTCAAGAGAACCTCTTGCTATCCTATAATTTGATCCTGCTATTGATGATAAATTTGCAGGTGTCCCTGTGTCTAGCTTATATCTTATATAATCTTTATTTAACTGATTATTTCCACAATTATCTTGTCCTATCATATCTGTATCATCTTGTATAAATACTTCATAATCTGCTGCTAAACTCCCTGTATTTGTAATTGTAAATGTATATGGTGTTAACTTCATTCCCTCTTCATCTGAAGTAGGATATTGTCCAGATAAATTTATTGTATTACTACTATCTGCTCCAAAGTCTATATTTAGTGTTCCTACTTTTATAACATTATAATCTGCAGACTTTGATACTGATGTAAAAACAGCATAAGCACTTCCTAATGATATTATTGTTACTCCTAATATTGAAAATAATGTTACTAATAATTGTCTTTTAGCCATTTTAGTTAGTGCTACTTCTTTAAAGTCATAGCTTTCTATCTTCTCTTTAGTAATTTTCCTTCTATTATTAAATTTTTTCATTATAATCAACACCCTATCTTTAGATATAGTATAACAGATAATAAAATAATAAGCTAGTGCTTTTTACTTTTAAGGGTGTAAAAATTTTTTGTGGGTAAATAGTAGTTAATGATATATATTTCATCAACTACTATTTTTTCTATTTCACTCTTTTATCTTTTCATATAGATTTGTTGGTAGTTTAGATAACATATTCATACCTCCTCTACATATATTATACAGCATAAAATTTATTTTTAAACTAAAAAGATAGGCTTTATCAGCCTACCTGCTAAGTTATATTACTTATTTATTAGTATAACTTCCGCTAACTTGATTTAATCCGTTTTGTACTAAACGTCTAGTGATTTCACCACCAACTGAACCGTTAGCACGACTAGTAGCATCTGGTCCTAAATTAACACCAAATTCATTAGCTATTTCATATTTCATTTTATCAATAGCTTGTTTTTTCAAAATTTTACTGCAGTTTTACTGCAGTTTTACTGCAGTTTTACTGCAGTTTTACTGCAGTTTTCATTTTATTACCCATTGAGATTTTTTGTCTGTTCCTATATTTTCTATTAAATTATTCTTTCTTAAATATGCTAACATATATCTTATTTTATTATTCAAATCTTTAGAATTATTTACTTTTAGTACAGGTGCTAGAAAATTATTAATTTCTTTTCTAGTAACAATACCATTTTCTTTAATGAAATTATATAGTTTTTCTTTGTTTTCATCTAAATGTAAATTATGTTCTTGTTCTAATGATACTTTATTTGTTTCTAAAGGTACTATTACTTTAAAGACATCATCATCTTTAAAACTAGGAATCCCTCCTGTATATATTTTATTATATTTAGTTATTTTCTTTATACCTGATCCTAATTCATCTGCTAAACCTATTTCTTTAAAGAAATTAGCTAATTTCGGATTTTTAGGATAAGGTGTATAGTTATATAAATCTATATAACCAATGTTTTTAGGCTTATTGGCATTTTCTGTAATTATAGCATCTTTTGTAATAATTAATCTTGCAGGTAAAGGATTAGAGTATTCTCTATGTATTAATAGATTAACACATAATTCTCTTGCTATAATATCTCTTACATTTATTCTTTGATTATTTTCTAGATAAAATTTATCATTTAAATGTTTGGCAATAAAACTTACTAATCTTTCATAACTTTCTAATAAATTAGTCTTTATATCATCCCTATCATCATATCTATCTATATCTTTTACTCTTAATATAGCATCTGTTCTATAATATGATAGAGCTGATGCTATTACTTCGTCTTTACCAAATAATAAAATCCCCGCTAAATTAATTCCAACTTTACCAGTTTGTAAATCCTTTTCATATAAAGATGCACTTCTTAACAGTTCCATATCATTCATTGTAGCCCATGGGTGATTGGCTGTTCTATTAATAGCCATTTGTCTTGCCTTTTCTATTAAATCTTTTCTTAAATCATCTAATGTAGCATATGGATAAATTTTGTTTTCTATATAAGTACTACTTTTTCTTATATATAGATTTGAAACTAAAGTAGTATTATTAGTAATATCATAATCTCCATCTTCATTTCTATCAAAGATTTTACCTGCACTTTTATGTACATCTGAACTTTCATAAACATAGATATAAAGAACAAATTTATCATCAACACTATATTCTTTCATTTCTAAATGAACTGTAGGAAATATCTTTTCAGGATTATTGCAAAGATTTGCAAAGTCTTTTTTCATACTTGCGATATAACTTTTATATGTACCTATTACATTTCCATCATCATCAACTCCTAAAAAGATATGTCCTCCATTTCTATTTAGCATACCACATATACTTTCAAATAATGAACTAGGTAGTTTTTCCTTAGCTTTTTTAAATTCAACAGTAGTACTTTCTCCTTCTTTTATTTTTTCATATAGATTTACTGGTAGTTTAGATAACATATTCATACCTCCTCTACATATATTATACAGCATAAAATTTATTTTTAAACTAAAAAGATAGGCTTTATCAGCCTACCTGCTAAGTTATATTACTTATTTATTAGTATAACTTCCGCTAACTTGATTTAATCCGTTTTGTACTAAACGTCTAGTGATTTCACCACCAACTGAACCGTTAGCACGACTAGTAGCATCTGGTCCTAAATTAACACCAAATTCATTAGCTATTTCATATTTCATTTTATCAATAGCTTGTTTAGCACCAGGAACTCTCATCTTCATTGAACCAGTGTTCATATTGTTGTTCATTTGTTTCACCTCCTACACTAGTAGAATGTGAAGTTTTTTGAATTTCATACATTTTTTTTATTGGTAATTTTTACCTATAAAATATTTTCATAATTTTTTTCTTCTTTATAGATAAAAGTATTATCTATAGTTTCTTTTAAAATCTCTTCGAATTTAACTTTTTCTTCTTCTTTTAGTGTCTCTTCTAGTGTTGGATTAATTATAGGATGCTTTGGTACAAAGACTGTACAACAATCTTCATATGGTAATATACTTGTATTATATGTATCTATTTTTTTAGCAATATCTATTATCTCTAATTTATCTAGACATGCAACTGGTCTTATTACTGGTATATTAGTAACATTATTTATTACATACATACTATTTAGTGTTTGAGATGCTACTTGTCCAATAGATTCTCCATTAATTATTACTTTAGCATTATATTTTTTACATAAAGCATCTATTATTCTATACATCATTCTTCTCATAATAGTAATAACATAGTTAGGAGAAACACTTTTATAAATTTCTTCTTGTATTTTAGTAAATGGTACTATATATAGATTTATATCATTTGTATAGACTTTTAATTTATTTACTAAAGTTATTACTTTTTCTCTAGCTTCTAAACTAGTATGAGGAATTGCTTCAAAGTATACTGCATCTACTTTAATTCCTCTTTTCATAGCAAGAAATCCTGCTACTGGAGAATCTATTCCTCCACTTAACATTAATAATCCTTTACCTTGAATACCACTAGGATATCCACCAAGTCCATTAAATTCATTATAATAAATATAAGTATTTTTTTCTCTTATTTCTACATGAATAATAACTTCTGGACTATTAACATCTACTTTAATATTATCCTTATTTTTTAAAACTATACCACCAAATATTTTAGATAATTCCATACTAGTTTTAGGAAAAGATTTATCACTTCTTTTAGTTTCAACTTTAAATGTTTTAAAGTTTTGTAATTTAACTGTTTTAATTAATTCATTCTTAATAGAATCTAAATCACTATTAGTAACATA
>CALVJB010000056.1 GCA_944332025.1 uncultured Bacilli bacterium | reverse complement strand
ACCTTTAATCCATGTTCTTTACCACTCTTCCTAGCTTCTATCAAAACAAGTTTAGAAGTACTATCTAAATCATGATAAATAAACTGTATCTCCTTAATAGCCAACTTATTTTCTATTAAAGTATCTCTAATTTCAAATAATCTATCAACACGACTTACTAAAAATAAACTTCCCCCATCTCTTAAATAAATCTTTGATAGACGTGCTACATCACTAATAGTCATATTACCTTCATGTCTTGCCATCTTCAAATATTCTTTATCGCTAATAATAGATTCATTATCTAAAAGAAAATATGGTGGATTACAAACTATAATATCAATAGAATTAATTGCAAAGTATTTATCTATATTTTTTATATCATCATTAACAACTTTAATCTTATCTTCTAAATGATTATCTTTTATAGACATACTAGAAAGTTTACAAGCAATACTATCTTTTTCTATCCCTACCATTTTTATATCAGTCCTAGTAGATAAAAGTAAAGGAATAGATAAAAGTCCACTACCAAACTCTACCAATAACTTATCTTTACTTTTAATTTTTATAAAGTTAGCAAGGGCAAGATTATCAGTAGTAATCTTAAAGTAGTTATCATCATAATACAATATCAAGTTCTTACCATTATGGGAAAATTCCATTTTTTTATTCATTAACACTAAACTCAAGTACTCCTTTATCTTTAAATTCTGCTTTATATGTTCTCTTAAAAACATCAACTTCTGTAACTTTACCTAACCCATCATTAGTTTCAACTAAACTTCCAATACTAGGTAAACCTTGCTTTAACTCAGTATAAACTTCATCTTCATAATTTAAACAACATAAAAGTCTACCACAACTTCCATTTATCTTCGTAGGATTTAAAGCTAAAAACTGATTCTTTGCCATATTAATAGAAACACTAGCAAAGTCTGTTAAGAAAGTACTACAACAAAGGAATAAACCACAAGGACCAAGTCCTCCAATCTTTTTAGCTCTATCTCTAACACCAATCTGTCTAAGCTCTATTCTTGTCTTATATCTTTGTGCTAATACTTTAGCAAGTTCCCTAAAATCAACTCTAGCATCTGCCGTATAACAAAGAAATAATTGTTTTCTATCAAAAGTATAGAAAGAAGAAATAAAATGCATATCTAAATCAAGCTCTAAAGATTTTTCTTGAGCAAGAGTTAAAGCCTCTATGCTATCTTTCTTATTTTTATTATGTTGTTCCCTATCTCTTTTAGTAGCAACTCTAACAAAACTAGTAGTAACATCAAAATCATCTTTATCTTCTATACTTACTATAGATGCAATCTTTAACAAATCATCATTCTTAACAATAATCTCCCATCCTACTTTAAAAAAAGTATTCTCTGGATATTTTACATAATCATAATCATTAAATAACTCATCTATATAAGAAATCTTTAATAACTTCATCCTACACCTCCATCAAAGAAAGTAATAAATCATCAATCCACAACTTCATATTAACATTATACTTCAACTTCTTCAACTTTTCATCAAATATAGAAACAATATTAATTACTTCCTCTAAATTAATAGCATTATCTTCTTTATTTAATAAGCTCTTATAATATTTAAGTAATTCTCTAATAAAATCAGTAGATGAACTCTTATCATTAAAGAAATTACTACTATAGTAGTTAAATTTAAGTAATAAATCATCACTTTTTCTTTTATTTATATCATCTATAAAAGAAAGCACTTCTTCAGAAAAGCTATTCTCATTACTTTCTTCATACTGAAGTCTTATAATCTGACACCTAGACCTAATAGTATCTAAAACATTATACTGATTACTAGTAACAAAAATAGCCACTACATCATCACTTGGTTCTTCAAGAAACTTAAGTATTGTATTAGAAGCACTAACATTCATCTTATCACATTCAAACACTACATATACTTTTCTTGTATTATATAAGGATTTACTAGAAAACTCATCTCTAATAAAAAGTAACTGTTCTTTTTTTATTTGATTATTAACAGGATTAACTTCTATATAATCAGGAAATTCATTATTCTCTATTAAATAAAATAACTTATCTTTAGAAATAGTAACATCATGATTTTTATAAGAGTCTTCATATATTTTCTCTACTAAAAAAAGAATATATTTCTTTACAATATCTAAACTATTATTATTAGTTTCTATTAAATATGCATGCGACAAAAAGCCCTTATCAAGAGCTTTCATTATCTGATTATAAAACATAGGTTGTAAAGACTCTACTTCTAAATCCATTACTACATCCTTTCTTAGAACATTAATACTTTTAATAAAACTAAAACAAAAAGCATTGGAAAACCAAGTATACTAACAGATCCTACTGTAAAAACATTAATAGGAATAACTAAATTAAATCTAGTTGCAATTAAATTATAACCATATAGTATAAATGTACTAATTATTATTTTCTGTAAAATACGCCATACTTTCTTCATAACTTGCTTCATAGTCTTCACCTAATAAAGCATATGAAAAAGCATTTAATATTATGAAAGTTCTTTTCTATCTTCTAAGGCTCTTTCCAAAGTAAGAGTATCAATATATTCCATATCAGCACCTATTGGAACACCACTAGCAAGTCTAGTAACAACAATATTCATTCCTTCTAATATTTTTCTAATATATAAAGAAGTTATTTCTCCTTCTACACTAGGTTTTAAAGCAAGTATTACTTCTTTAATATTTTCATTCTTTACTCTATCTAATAACATATCAAGTCCAATATCTTCAGGATTAATATCATCAAGTGGAGAAATAAGTCCATTAATAACATGATATAATCCTTTATAAGTACCTAACTTTTCAAATAGAAATACTATTTTAGAATCTTCTACTACTAAAATAGTCCCTTTCTCTCTTAAATCAGATTCACAAATTAAACATTTATCTTTATCAGTAAGAGTATTACAAATCTTACAAGGATGAATATTATTTTTAACATCTTCTAAATTTTCTTGTAATAATTTAAACTTATCTTCATCAAAAGAAAGAACAGAAAAAGCCATACGCTCTGCTGTCTTTTCCCCAATTCCTGGAAAGTTTTCAAAACTCTCTATTAAATTCTTTAAACTATCAGGATACATTAAAATAACCCAGGTATAGAACTAAAACGTCCCATCTTCTCTTCTGTTACTTTATCTACTTGTTTCATTGCATCATTAGTTGCAATAACAATCATATCTTGAAGCATTTCTAAATCATCACTAGAAAAATCAGAATCATTTTCTATCTTAACTTCTAAAACTTCTTTCTTACCATTAATTTTAACTGTTACTAATCCATTAGTACTAGAAAATTCCATCTTATCGATTTCATCTTTAACTTTCATCATATCACTTTGTAATTTTTGAGCTTGTTTCATCATTGCTTGTATATTCATATTATTCCTTCTTTCTATTCAACTTCTACTAAATCTCCAAACATTTCAATAGTTTGATTTATTAAATCATCAGATTCATTATTTATTTTAACATCTTCTTCCAAACTATTCAATATAGGTTCTTCTTGATATTCAAATTGTTTTCCTTGCTTATGAAGATTAATGTATTCTTGTTTTAACTCATTCCATTTTGTAGTAGTAATAAAAGCAATTTTTTTAAGTGAGCCTGTCTTTTCATTATAAAAGTCATTTAACTTATTAAAATGATTACTAAGCTTATCTACCATTCCTTCATAATCATAACTAATAATAATATTTTTAGGACTAGATGCTCTTACTTTACCATCTAAAAGTTCACAAGCAAGATATCCATTATTAGGATCAAAAGTATAATCATTAAGTTTATCAAGATTAACTGTTTCTTTATTTAACTCATCTTTCACTGCTTCTATCATTGTATTTTTACTTCTTATTAACATTAACTCTTCATATTTTTTTATTTGTTCATTTGTTTTTTGCACAATTTCTGTTGATAAATTTTTTACCTCTTTTTGTTTTTCCACTGCCTCTGTGGAAATAGTTTTTTCTTCTTTCTTAGGCCTTATATATACTTCTTCAGTTGATTTAGGTTGAGAATGAACAGCTTCACTTCGTACAGTTTCAGGATTTTTATGTTCATTCATATAATGTAATAGAAATATTTCTATAGATAACTTAACATCATCTGCTTTCTTTAACTCAACTAAATGTTCATTCAAAAGATTTAGGAAATTAACAAGTTCAGACTCTTCAAAAATAAGTTCGTCACTATTTATATAATGATTAAATAACTCATCTTTAATAAGTATCATTAACTGTTTAACAACTTGCACTAAATTTTTCCCGTCTCTATAATATTTTTCTATAAGAGAAAGTACTTCACTTACATCAAAAGAAAATATTAATTTTTCTAGCTTTTTTAACTCTTCTTCATTAACTTCTCCATTTATCTCATAAAAGTCATCCAAAGTAATCTCATCGGTACAGTAAGCTCTTAATTTATCAAGAAGTCCTATCGCATCACGAAGTCCACCATCAGAAGCTTGAGCAATTTTTTCAAGAACCTTCTCATCAACTTTAATATTCTCATCATTAACAATTTCAGTAAGTCTTTTAACAATATCATCATTACTAATCTTCTTAAAAGAATACCACTGACATCTAGAAATAATAGTAGCAGGTATTTTTTGAGGATCCGTTGTTGCTAATATAAAGATTACATGTTCTGGTGGTTCTTCAATAGTTTTCAACAAAGCATTAAACGCACCAATAGATAACATATGTACTTCATCTATAATATAAACTTTATATTTAAGTTCACTTGGTAAAATACCAACTTTACTACGAAGTTCTCTTATTTCATCTACACCATTATTAGAAGCAGCATCTATTTCAATAATATCCATACATTCCTTCGAAAATGAATATAAACAGTTTTTACATTTTCCACATGCGACACCATCAATAGGTTCTAAACAATTAACTGATCTTGCAAAGATTTTAGCAATAGTAGTTTTACCTGTTCCTCTAGGACCAGAAAACAAATATGCATGATTAATATGATTATAATTAATAGCATTTTTCAAAGTATTAACTACAACATTCTGTCCTACTACATCATCAAAAACAGTAGGTCTATACTTACGATACAAAGCTTGATACATATACCTCACCTCACTAAACACAAATAGTATAACAAACAAAAGAAAAAAAGAACATATAAAACATACGTTTAATATCTTCTTTTTCTAAAAAATTTACTAATAATATCAATATCTTCTTCATCAAATTTAGAAATATCAAGTTTCACTTTTTCCACAGGTACATTTGCGTCATGTAAACTAAAAACTTCATTAACAATTTTTGAAGTATTAATATCATTATTGTCGAGCAAATAAACAACTCTATTTATCCTACTTTGTTTAATAGCACTGGCACACATTGGACAAGGTTCGAGAGTAACATAGATAGTAGTTCCAACTAGTCTCCAATTATCTAGTTTTCCACAAGCTAACTTAATAGCAGAGAGTTCCGCGTGTTCTAACGAACATTTATTTTTTTCTTTAGTATTGTGTGTTTTAGCAATTACATTATCATCTTTCACTATTACAGCACCAACTGGAACTTCACCTTCATCATAAGCTTTTTTAGCTTCTTCTAAAGCCAATAGCATATATTCATAATCATTCATAAAAACCTCCATTATTGTATAAAAAAAGTGCACATAAATTAGACTTGTTAAGGCTGCTATGTCTCCATCCTGACCTGATTCCAAACTAATTTATTGCACGGTAACAGTATACAAAAAAAAGAAGATAAATTCAAGAATTTTTATTTACCCTTAACAAACTATTTCCACAGAAATTATTTCCCGGGAAATAATTTC
>CALVJB010000055.1 GCA_944332025.1 uncultured Bacilli bacterium | reverse complement strand
CTTATTCTCTTGGATTAAGTGCTATCTTTATAATTGCTTTAATATATGGAATTATTACTAAAAAAAGAGAAGTTAAAGTAATTAGTATAATCTTTAGTATTTTGTTAGTTTTTCCTGTCTTTGACTATATATTTAATGGGGGAATGTATCTAAATGGTAAAGCTTTTATACCAATGTTACCTCTTGCTATCCTCATAATTAGTTATTTCCTTAAGAATGTTTTTAGTAATAAAGGTAAGTTAAAGATTAGTATTATTATCTCTTTCATAGTTGCAATTATTAATCTTCTTGTTTTCCTTTATAAGGAAGAGAGTTTATGTTTATTATTTGTTGTTGATATGGTTCTTTTGGTTATTGTTATTCTTATTAGTTTTAGGTTTAAAAAGAAGATAATTCTATATATCTATCTTGGTATTATTTCATTAATTATTGCTATTCCTACTAATTTTTCTGATATCTTTGTAACTAAAGAGTTTTATGATACTTTAGATTATGAAGAGACTAGTGATAAAGTAAAACAAGTATTAGATAATGATAATAGTTTTTATAGAATGAGTGATCAAAGTGTTAAGTTAGATAAATCTAATTATATTTATGATGTAGATTACTATACTGGTAGTATTTATTCTTCTTTATCTAATTCTTATTATAAAGATTTCTATAATAATTTAATTAATAATGAGTTTATTTATAGGAGTTATGGAATGCTTACAGGTAATAATAATATTTTCTATAATTTTTATATGGGTAATAAGTATTTACTTAATAGTAGTAATAATATGTTAGGTTATGAGAGAATTTTTGATGGCATTTATAGAAATGAAGATGTTCTACCTATTGGATACAGTACTAGTAAGATAATGAGTTTAGATGAGTATAAGAGTCTTAATTATTTTGAGAAGTTGGATGCTTATTTGAATTATGCTATTGTTGATGGGGATTATAGTGATAGTTATGTTAAGAAAGTTAAAGATTATGTTCCAGATTATAATGTTTTAGAAAGTAAGAATTTAAGTATAGAAGACGATAATGGTAAATATTTTATTAAAGCTTCTAAAGATAATAAGTTAGTTGTTAAGTTAAATAATGTTAGTGATAGTGATATTTTACTTTTAAGATTTAAGATGCTTTATAATAATAAGTGTAGTGAAGATGATTCTTATATTACTATTAATGGAGTGAGTAATAAGCTTAGTTGTAGAAGATGGAAGTATCATAATAATAATTATATGTTTGAATATTCTTTGAGTGGAGATACTTTAGAAATTACTTTTAGTGAGGGTAAGTTTAGATTAACTGACTTTGATATGGCTTTATATGATTATAATGTTTTAGTATCTATTAATGATGAAATATCTCCTTTTGTTATTGATAGAGATAAGACTAAAGGTGATGTTATAGAAGGTAATATTAATGTAAAAGATGATGGTTACTTTAAACTATCTATTCCTTATGATAAAGGTTTTGAAATATATGTAGATGGTGAAAAGACTAATTATGAAGTGGTTAATAAGAGCTTTATTGGTTTTAGGATAAATGAAGGTAGTCATAATATTAGAATTGTTTATACTTCTCCTTTATTTAAAGAAGGTTTAGTTATATCTTGTGTTGGTTTAGTGTTGTTTTTAGGAACTGTTGTTTATTATAGAAAAAGAGAAAAATGTTAAATTGTTTTGTAAGGGTACTGTCTTTAGATGGAGCCCTATTTTTTTGAAATATTGTTGTTGATAGTTATTTTTTATTATATAATGAACTTGTGTAGAGGAGGTTCTAATGAAGAAAATAGAATTTAGAGAAGTTCGTAACTTTGAGAGTGGTGCAGTAGAGTTTAGAGGTGAGTATATTCCTTTAAAAAATGATATTAATGAAGATGAAATTAACTGTATAATAAGAAATTATCTAGAAAGTCATAAATGTAATAATATGTTAGAGAATGTGACTGCTTTAAGAACGATATTAAGTGATTGTCAAGAGAAATTGTTAGTTATTTCCTATAAGGATGAAAAAAGTAAAGAGATTGTTAAGTATGATTATACTAAATTATTTTATTTAGAAGTGAGTAAAAAAGGTGATAATGAATTTGGAAATGATAAATACACTTTAAAATATGATTCTGATGATGGTATAGGTATAGAATATTATAGTGATGAAGATATTCTTGAGTATTCAAATGTTCAGAATTTTACTAAAGAGATAAAAAGTATTATGGAACATATTAAGGCACTTTCGGATGTTAAATCTGTTACTTTATATGATAATGAAAAAGAATTAATAGAAGTATATAAGTTATTTTATAAAGAAAACCCAGATTTTAGTAGTAAAGATATAAAGGTTAAAGTACAAACTATGATGTCTATATTGGCAGAATTTGGTATAACTTTAGACTGTGACTATTCTTTTGATTTAATGGGAAAAAAAATGCCACTTTCTTTAAAACTTGAAGAGATGGTTCAAAAAATGTATCCATTAGGGGTAATTAGTGAAGTTAAAGATAATGTTAAATTAGCAGAAGAACCTAGGAAAATAATTGGAATTGTTGGTGATAGTGTCAGGGATGCAATTTCCTTAGAGGATGATATGAATGAAGCTTTGATAACTATTAGTAAGGTTATTCATGCAAGTAGATATAATCTTTCATCTGATGTTGATATTAGTGAAATAGCAGAATTTACTAATCGTAGTGTTGCTGATGTGGAAGTTAGTGTACAGCTAGTAAAACGTATTGAACATAAAATAAATAAAGAAAATTAATTTTTTTGTTGACGCATATATATCTTATATAGTACACTATTGTTGCAAGTTATTAACTAATTTTATGAAATTAGATGAAACTTGTAATTATAGCTTTATATAAAACATAATGTACGGTAGCGACTATCGGAATTTAAGCCTATGGAGAATAGGGAATACTCTATCTATGAAGTAGGAATCCTTGAAGGTAACGACAAGGAGAAACAATTTATTTTGTTTTATGTTCAGCGAGAAAAAAATGTTAAATCATTTTTGCAAGGGCACTGTCTTTCGATGGAGCCCTATTTTTCTTTTGTAATAAATTATATTTGTTATAGACTTAAATCTTTTGCTTTGATAAAATGTTAATGGAGATGATTTGATGGAATTTATTGATAAAATAAAAGAAAGAGTTAAAGATGATTTTAAGAAAATAGTTTTACCTGAATCTAATGATGTTAGAGTGTTAGAAGCTGCTTCTACCATAAAAAAAGAAGCTTTCGTTGATATCATTTTAATAGGTAAAGAAAGTGAGATAGAAAGTCTTGCTAAAGATAATAATATTGATATTAATGGGGTTACTATTATTGATCCTGATACTTTTAGTGATAGTGAAAAGTTAATTAATGATTATTATGAACTTAGAAAGCATAAAGGTATTAGTTTAGATGATGCAAAAAATACTATTTTAAATGATTATGTTTATTTTGCTAATATGTTAGTTAAAGATGGATATGCTGATGGTGTTGTTTCTGGTGCATGTCACAGTAGTGCTGATACTTTAAGACCTGCTTTACAGATAATTAAGACTAGTAAAGATACAAAAGTTGCTTCTGCTTTCTTTTTGATGGTTGTTCCTAATTGTGAATATGGTTCTAATGGAGTATTTGTTTATTCTGATTGTGGGATGATTCAAAATCCTAGTAGTGAAGAGTTAGTGGAAATTGGAAAAGAGAGCGCTAATACATTTAGATTATTAGTAGAAGAAGAACCTAATGTTGCTTTTCTTTCTCATTCTACTTTTGGATCTTCTAAATGTAGTGATGTTGATAAAGTTGTTAGAGCAGTAGAGATGGCTAAGAAATCATATCCTGATATTAATTTAGATGGAGAGTTACAATTTGATGCTGCTGTTGTTCCTCTTGTTGCTAAGAGTAAAGCACCTAATAGTAAGGTAGCAGGTAAAGCCAATGTTTTAATCTTTCCAGATTTAGATGCAGGAAATATTGGTTATAAGATTACAGAAAGACTTGCTAAAGCGAAAGCTTATGGCCCTGTTACGCAGGGACTTGCTAAACCTGTTAATGATTTATCACGTGGATGTAATGCTAATGATATAGTAGGAGTTGTTGCAATAACTGCTTTACAGGCAATGAATAGTAAGTAGGTGAGGTATGAAGATAGTATCTTTTAATGTAGCAGGTTTTAGAGCTTGTTTAAAGAAAGGTTTTGAAGACTTCTTTAAAAAAAGTAATGCTGATATTTATTGTCTACAAGAAGTTAAAGCAATAGAGAGTGAGATTCCTTTTAGACCAGAAGGGTATAACTTTTATTTAAATACTGCCGATAAGAAGGGGTATTCTGGAGTAGCAGTTTATTCTAAAGTTAAACCTCTTGATGTAGCATATGGTATAGATGTTGATATACATGACCATGAAGGTAGAGTTATAACGCTTGAATATGATGACTTTTTCTTAGTTTGTGTATATGTTCCTAATGTCAAGAGAGACTTGTCAAGACTTTCCTATAGAATGACTTGGGAAGAAGATTTTCTTAAATATTTACAGAGTCTTGATAAGAAGAAACCTGTTATTGTTTGTGGAGATTTTAATGTTGCTCATAAAGAAATAGATCTTGCTAATCCTAAAGGTAATGTTGGTAATGCTGGTTTTACTATAGAAGAACGAGAGGCATTTACAAGACTATTAGATGGTGGTTTTACTGATGTTTATCGTTATCTATATAAAGATAAAGCAGATGCTTATACTTGGTGGAGTTATATGGGGAAAGCTAGAGAGAAGAATATTGGTTGGAGAATTGACTATTTTTTAATGTCAAATAGATTTATTGATAATGTAAAGGATATGAAAATAGACAGTGATGTGTTTGGAAGTGATCACTGTCCTATAGAGTTAGAAGTTAAGTAAAAAGAGATAGATGATTCATTTTCATTTATCTCTTTATTAATATTGCTCCTGTAGCATTGTCTTTACCTGGTGTTGGATATACTCTAAACTCTTCAGGTAAAGTAATATTTTTTGGTTCTTCTTGTTCTACGTTAACTGCTTCATCAATTATTTTTTCAAGTATTTTTTCTTTTTTAGATGTATTAGCAATTAATTTAATTTTCTCATCTGATAAACAATCAGTAACTCCATTTGTAAATAGTAATAATTTATCATATTTATTATTATCAAAGACTCTTGGCTTAGCTTTCCATACTTTATGTGATAAACCTAAACCTTCTTCTAGTATATTACGAAATGGATGAACTCTTAAATCATCTTTTGTAAGTCTTCCTTCTTTATAACTTTTATATAGTTTTGTATCATCGTCAGTAATTTGTTTTAAATTAGTATCCTTCATAATGTAGCATCTTGAATTACCAATGCTAATAACTATAGTTTTATCATGAGTTACTACTGCACAAGTTAAAGTAGTTCCTATTTCTTCTTGTCTATCCCATAAATTTTTATTTATTTTTTCTATTGTTTTATATAACCCAAATTGTAAACTAAATGAATTAGTAATTTCTTCATAGCTTAATTTGTTAAACCAGTTTTCTAATTCTGCTATTGTATAACTTGAGGCTTCTTTTCCATTACCATATCCAACTATACCATCTGCCACTGCTAGTAGTTTAATAGAATTATCTTTAGGATGAGAAATAGCAGTTACGCTATCTTCATTGTGTTTTCTTATTTTTCCTTTATCAGAAAGAGTGTACATTACACATTCATAGGCTTTAGGAGTAATATCAAGATTAGTAGATATTCTTCTTAGATTTATTAACTTATTAAAAGATTCTTTATCTTTGTAATTTATTTTATAAACATCCTCTAAGTATTTCCTTTCTTTTTCTGTATTGAATCTCCATACTTCGTTTTTAGATA
>CALVJB010000054.1 GCA_944332025.1 uncultured Bacilli bacterium | reverse complement strand
TAAAAGCCGTATGCGGAAAAGCCGCACGTACGGATTTGTGAGGGCTATATAGAGTAATCTATATTTCTACTCGATAGGGACTTTAATTAGTTGTTCCTCTTTTTATGTCTATTAAAATATTTACGAAAATTCGTAACTAATTTATTACATTTTTTCTTGATATCTAGAAATTAATATGATACTCTATATGTAGGAACATTTATGTGGGTGTCACCTCCATTCTTAAGAAAAGGAGGGCTTATAAGTGAAGATAAAAACTTTTATTTTAAAGCTTTTAAAATCTGTCGCTTTGGTTGTTATAAGTCTTACCTTATTGGTAGTGGCTATAAAAATATAAAATAAGACACTCAGCATAGGAGTGTCAATCATAAAACAATTATGAGGTGACATTTACGCGCAAAAATAAATGTTCCTCTTTTTAATTTTATGTAATTTCTTTTATGTATATACTATATCATAATTATTACATTTATGCAAATTTATTTTTACTTACATGATATTATTTAAATAAATATAATGTTATGATAGACTTTTATTTGTAATATCTGCTCTTTCTCTTTGATTTAGACCATAACAATTAACTGGTGTTAATTTATTATCTTTATCTTTTACAAAAACATCAGTAAATCTATAAAAGTTATCGCTTGTATTATCGTAGAATACAAAATTAATGTCGCCTTTACTGGTAACTAAACATGCTGTAAGTTCTGCCTGTTTAGTTTTAAAAACTTGATTATCTTGATTCATTTGAATATAGCTAGTGAAATCGCCTAGAGAAAAGTTTTCGCTAAAATTTCCTCTTGGATGAGAATGACCGTGACAAACAACAAAACCATTATATCGGTTATTATTAAGTTTATTTATTAAATCTTTTTCCATTTTTTCGTTATAATTGGCTTCTGTCGATTGCCTGTTTTCTCTTGAGCTTGATGTAATAAAACCATCAAATTCGATTACATTGTTTTTCAATTTCTTTTCCATATAAGAAAAAAGGTACTTCTTTTTTTTCTATATTAGTGACATCTTGTATTCCTAACAAAGATCCATATACTTCTTCACTTAATATTATTTTTGAATTTGGCATATTATTTATAATATCAGAATTAATTGGTGTCATTTCTCCATATGCACTGTATGTATTGAAGTTTTGTTGATGGTAAGCTCCATAAGGATTTTTATGTATCATAATGTCTTTTGCTTTTTGTAAAGTAACACCACATAAGAAAAGTACTCAATCGCAAGATTAAGTACTGAACCAAAAATAAATTGGGGCAAGTACTCAACTCGGGTAAGTTAAGTATTTCCCTTTTCATATTGTATGAATTTTTCTTACAAATATACTATATCATAATTATTACATTTATGCAAATTTATTTTTTGCTGTATTTTAGCATAATTCTTTCATTTTTGTATTATACATTTTATAATAATATACTAATATATTTACGAATTTTCGTAACTAATTTATTACATTTTTTCTTGCTATATAGAAATTAATATGATACTCTATATGTAGGAACATTTAATAGTTGGGTGGATATCTCCTAGAAAGGAGATTGATATTATGAATAGAAAAGATTTATTAATAGTCTCTTTAATCATAATTATCCTTTTACTTATAAAGTTATTATTTTTAGCGATATAAATAAAAGCCACCTAACTCACAACTGTTGAATTAGGGGCTAATCCATAATATAAAAATTTGGAGGTCCACTCAACATGGGAATATTAAGTGTTCCTTTTCATATTGTATGAATTTTTCTTACAAATATACTATATCATAATTATTACATTTATGCAAATTTATTTTTTGCTGTATTTTAGCATAATTCTTTCATTTTTGTATTATACATTTTATAATAATATACTAATATATTTACGAATTTTCGTAACTAATTTATTACATTTTTTCTTGCTATATAGAAATTAATATGATACTCTATATGTAGGAACATTTAATAGTTGGGTGGGACCTCAGAAAGGAGGTCTAGCTAATGAACAAGAAAGATTATTTGATTTTTTCTTTAGTAGTTATGTTGTTTCTTCAAGATATCTTGTTGCTATTTGCCATACTTGCTTTAAAATGAAAGAAACCGCCTAACTTACAACTGTTGGATTAGGTGGCTCTCGAAAAAATAATTAGGGGTCCACTCAACATGCGAATATTAAGTGTTCCTTTTAATATTGTATGAATTTTTTCTTACAAATATACTATATCATAATTATTACATTTATGCAAATTTATTTTTGCACCACTAACGATACATCTTTAAAGTAATAATTTAATATCTGTTTATAGTTATAACCTAACTCTGATAGATTATCTGCTCCTATAATACTAAGACCTAAACCACTACCTATTCCTCTTGTTATAAATGTTAAATAATCTTTCTTAATAATTATAGTAATATCGGTTGAAGGTAAATTTAAATAGACTGCTAGACTTCTAGCATCTATTTTTCTTTCTCCTAAGTCTAACTCTTTTATTCTGTTAGAGTTGCTGATACTAGTAATCTTTATATTAAAATTATCACTTTTTAGATTTAATTTTTCTTTAAACTCTTTGATACTGTAATCTTTTCTTTGTAAATAATTAGGGTATACTAAATCCCAGAGACTTTCTTTTTTTACAGTGTAAGGAATACTTTTATCTTCTTCAGTATAACCGTTACTAACTAAGTGAGTAAAACATCTGATGGGTTTTCCATTATTAATTAAATACTCTCCATTAGTTTCATCAATTACTTTGTTAAATATCTCAAACTTTGATTTGTAGGTTTCAGGATAAGTAACCTTATAATAATTATAGTTATGATAAGATAAAGATAGTTTATTTATATCTAAATAATTATTATTTAAATTATAAATTATTTCTCCTCTATATAAAACTGTTAAAGCTTTTAGAGTTTCTTCTCTTAAAGAGATATTTATATTACAGAATAATAAACTTAATAGTAGGTCTTTCATAGTCATTTTCTCTTTAGTATTAAGAGTAATTAAATAATCATTTAAGTAAGTCTTGTTATTTTCGATAGTAATCATTTTAGTGCTAATACCATTTACAATAAAAACAATTTTATTACCATTAAATTTAATATCATGAGTAACTAAATAATTTCTAGCTTTCTTTTCTAAGTCATCTTCCTCTAAATCTTCACCAAATTCATAATCAACATTTAAATATAAGTATAATACTTCTTCATTATTACTTCTTGCAATCTTGTAACTTTCTAACATATTATCACCTATTTATATAGTGATATGTTAGATTTAATTCTATTCAAAAAATTGTAATTTATTTTTGTTATTACAGTTTTTACCTGTTAAATAAGAATAATTCTTAAAAACATTCTTTAAATTAATCTTTCTAGTGCCTTTTAAATAACTGTTAACATCAATTATCATTTTTTTTGCATCTTTTAGAGCGATAGAATATAATTCTATGAAAGATTCATTATGTTTTTCACGTTTTAGACATGGATGAATCCAGGTACTATGATTTGAATTTAAATAATTATATTCATCTTTTAGTGGAGTATGATAAGATATTGCTTGGAATTTAAAAGTCTTATCACTAGTAAATTTATCTACTGTCTTATAACAAAACATTTTTATTCCATATTTATCATATCTTAAATACTTTAAGGCTTTGTACATATCTTTTAATGATTTGTAATAATATTTAGAAAAGTCATTAAAATTAAAAGTCTCTTTAAAAGCATAATCTATTACTTCTATTAACTCTTTTGAGAATGGTTTTAAGTCAAAAGTAAAATCATAGAATTTAAAACTATATGGTGTTATGAATTCTTTTTGTTTAATCATGTAATTATCTAGAAAGTTTTCCATATATTCATGTTTATTTCTATATTTGTAAGTATTAGGATCACTTTCGTCTACTATACCTGTTTTATAAATTATATATGGATGAAGCTTAGAGTCTAGACAGTAGTGAGCGATAAAGCCATAGAGGAAAGCCATTACTTCACTATTTTGATAATAATTATTATACTTTATATAATTAACTAAATTAATAAAAAAATCTCTTGATTTATTTGTATGAAAATATCCTTGAAAGTCTCTTATATGTTTATCTTTCTTCTTAAGTAGATTATAAAAAATAAAAGAATCTGTACTTTGTGAGAACATTCTTAATCTCTTTTTTTCATCCATTAATAACTTTTTTAGACCAATAGGAAGTATGTCATAAAGGTCATTTGCAAAGTAAGCATGAGTAACAGTTGCAGGCATAGTCTAAATCAGTCCTTTCTATCTTTTTAAAGTATAACATAATTTCTCATTAAATTATCATATTTTTTACATAATTTTTGTGATATAATCTATTCTAGGTGAGGAAGAAGATGATAGATAAGCAGTTTAAGAATCTTGAAGAACAAATAGAAATACTTAAATATAAGGGTATGACTATTACAGATGAAGAATATACTAAGAGAATATTATTAAAAGAAAATTACTTCTTTATATCTGGTTATAGATATCCTTTTATGAGAAGTATGACTGATAAACATTTCTTAGAAGGGGTTACTTTTGAAGAGATGTATAGTTTATTTCTTTTTGATAGAGCGATTAGAAATGTGTTCTTTAAGTATTTACTTGTTATTGAAAATAACTTGAAATCTATATTTTCATATCAGTTATCTAAGAAATATGGATATAAAGAGAAATATTATTTACGTAATAAGAACTTTACTAGTGATAAGAGTAAACAAAAACAAGTAAATGATTTGATTAAAAAGATGAAAAGACAAATTAGAATTAATGGAAGTCAACATACAGCGACTGCTCATTATATGTCTAATTATGGTTATGTTCCACTTTGGATTTTAGTTAAAGTTTTATCTTTTGGAATAGTTGGAGAGTTATTTTCAATAATGAAATATGATGATCAAGTAAATATTTGTAAGATTTATAATATACCATTAGATGATTTTAGTAATTATTTACCAATACTTTCTAATTATCGTAATTTGTGTGCTCATGAAGATATTTTATATGAAAATAGAACACAGAAGAAAATTAAAGGAACAAAGTTTCATGAATTACTTGGTTTAGAAAAAAATAGTGAAGGGTACTATACTAAAGGAACTAATGATTTATTTGCACTTCTTATTATAATGAAGAGAATGTTAAGTTATGATGAATTTAAAGATATGTGTTTAGAGCTTGAAAATAGAATAGATAATCTTGATTATAATTTGCATAGTATTAAAATAGATAAAATATTGGATAAAATGGGATTTCCTAGTAATTATATGGAGCTTGCTAATATTGAGAGGAGAGATGAGTGATGAGTTCAGAGAGAATTAAAGAAGCGGTACTTATAATTGTATCTTTTGTAATAGGAGGAGTTTTGACTTTTGTAATTATAGGGGGAGATGATTTAATTAGTAATAATAGTAGTTCTTCTACAAATAGTGGACTAACTTGTAGTTCTGCTGACTGTACTAAAGTAGTTGTAGATGAGTCTGGTATTAGTGAAGCGGTTCAAAAAGTTTATGATGGAGTTTTGATGGTTAGAAATTATCAAAATAATGAAGTAGCTTCTACAGGTACTGGGTTTGTTTATAAAATAGAAGGGGACTCTGCTTATGTTATGACTAATCAACATGTTGTAGAAGGTGCTGATAGGGTAACTTTAATTACTTCTAATGATGAAGAGGTTAAAGGAGAAGTATTAGGTGGAGATACTTATGTTGATATTGCAATTGTTAGAATTAAGAAAGTTGATGGCCTAGTTGCTTTACAACTTGGAAATAGTGAAAATGCTAGTCTAGGAGATTTAGTATTTACTATTGGTAGTCCTTTAGGTTATGAATATAGAGGTAGTGTTTCTACAGGACATTTAGCAGGTAAAGATAGATTAGTTAGTGTTAGTACTGGAAATACTTCTAGTAGTGATTGGGTTATGAAAGTATTACAAACTGATGCAGCGATTAATCCTGGTAACAGTGGTGGACCTTTAATGAATACTAATGGTGAAGTTATTGGGGTTATTTCTATGAAACTTGTTCAAACAGAAGTTGAAGGTATGGGATTTGCTATTCCTATAGAATATATTAATAGTAAGATAGAAACTTTAGAAAAAGGTGAATCTATAGAGTGGCCTTTACTTGGTGTATCTATGATTAATGTTAGTGATGCTAAGGGGCCTTATAGATATAATTTTGATATTCCTAATGATATAGATAGTGGAGTTGTAGTTGCAGGAATAGAAAGTGGAAGCGGAGCGGCTGACTCTGACCTTAAAGAAGGAGATATTATTACTAAACTTAATGGTGAAGAAGTAGCTGATTCTGCATATTTAAGATATGAGCTTTACAAATATTCTG
>CALVJB010000053.1 GCA_944332025.1 uncultured Bacilli bacterium | reverse complement strand
AAGTAAATGGAATGACTTCTACTGATATTATGAAAGTTGTTAATTTAAAACATGCTTGGGAGTTTGTTTTAGATGAAAATGTTATTATGGCAGAAGAGAACTTTTCTTTCTTATCACAAATTAATAAGTTAGTTCTTGAAGGCTTTTATTATAATGCAGGTAAAGTGAGAAGTACTCCTGCTAAGATAGGTGGGACTACTTGGATGCCTAGTATTCCTTTGGAAAGTCAAGTAGTAGAAGAGTTAAACGTGCTTTTAAATAGTGATTTAGATGATGTTAGTCTTGCTATAGAGTTATTGTTATATGTTATGAAAAGACAGATATTTATTGACGGTAATAAGAGAACTGCTGTTATTTTTGCTAATCATCATTTAATATCAAGAGGACTAGGGATTATCTCTATTCCAAGAGATTTGGTAGAAGATTATAAGAAAATGTTAATTATGTATTATGAGGGAAAAGATACTGATAAGATTAAACAATTTTTAAAAGATAAATGTTATGTTAGTTTGAAAGGATGATTGAAATGAAAAGAATGGAAAATAATGATGAATTGATGCTTATATATACTTTTAATTCTAGTAATGCTGTTATTCCAGAATGTCAGAGAGATTTGTATGAGGCATCATTGTTAGGTATTAAAAATGTTAAACTATTTCAGTCTTTTACCGATGAAGATAGAGAAGTTGATTATTTGCGAAGTCAAAAAGTTTGTGATAAATTAGTTAAAACTTGTCAAATATTAGGTTATGATTTAATAGAAATTAATGGTTCAATTAAAGGTAAAGGCTTTTCTCCTCAAATTGTTTCTTATGATAGAGATAGTAGATTAATAAAACCTACTAGATGGTTTAATCTTCAAAATTTTATAGATAATAATTCTAGTACTTTAGAGAGTAGAGAAAGAGTGGGAAAAAGATTAATTAAAAGAAAAAATAATGCAGTAAATAGAGAAACAGTGTTATAATATAGTTGTTTAGAAAGGATGATTTTATGAATATTAAAAATATTATAGGAAGAGAAATATTAGATTCAAGAGGTAATCCTACTGTTGAAGTAGATGTAATACTTGATAATGGTGTTATGGGTAGGGCTGCTGTACCTAGTGGGGCTTCTACAGGTGAAAGAGAAGCTTTAGAAATGAGAGATGGAGATAAGAGTAGATTTAATGGTAAAGGGGTATTAAATGCTGTTAGTAATGTTAATACTGTTTTACGTGATAATCTAATTGGAATGGATGTTACTAAACAAAAAGAAATAGATTATAAAATGTTAGAGTTAGATGGTACTAAGACTAAGAGTAAGTTAGGTGCTAATGCTATACTTGGTGTTTCTATGGCTTGTTTAAAAGCTGCGGCTAAAGCTTGTGGAAAAGAGTTATATGAATATGTTGGAGATGGTAAAACTTTACCTGTTCCTATGATGAATATCATTAATGGAGGAGCTCATGCTGATAACTCATTAGATTTTCAAGAGTATATGATTATTCCTCAAAGAGATACTATTCATGAGCGAGTTAGAGTTGGGGCTGAAGTATTCCATAGTCTTAAAAATGTTTTAAATGAAAAGGGATATGCTACTAGTGTTGGAGATGAAGGTGGTTTTGCTCCTAATCTTAAGACTAATAAAGAAGGATTTGAGTTAATTACTGAAGCAGTTAAACGTGCTGGATATGAGCCAGGTAAAGATGTTTGTTATGCTATTGATGTTGCAGCATCAGAGTTCTATTCTGATGGCAAATATAACCTTGTAGGAGAAGGTAAAGTACTTAGTACTGATGAGTTAATTAAATACTATGAAGATTTAGTTAATACTTATCCAATTATTTCTATTGAAGATCCAGTTGATGAGAATGATTGGGAGGGGTTTAGTAAAGTAACAGAATTACTTGGAGATAGAATTCAACTTGTTGGTGATGATTTATTTGTTACTAATAAAGAATGCTTACAAAAAGGTATTGATAATAAAGCTGGTAATGCAATACTATTAAAAGTAAATCAAATTGGTACTATTACTGAAACACTTGAGACTATTGAACTTGCTAAAGCACATAATTATAAAACAGTTATTTCTCATAGAAGTGGAGAGACTGAAGATACAACAATAGCAGATTTAGCTGTTGGACTTGATTTAGGTCAAATCAAGACTGGTTCTATGTCAAGAACAGATAGAATTTGTAAATATAATCAATTAATGAGAATAGAAGAAGAGCTTAGTAGATAGGCTCTTTTACTTGCATTTCTTTAGTGTTTATGCTATTATATTAACAGTTTAAAAGAAATCTATCGGAGGTGTAAACTATGCAAATAGCTTTATTAATTATATCAATACTATTAATAATAATTGTACTATTACAAAGTGGTAAAGCTGAAAGTGCTGCACAAATTCTTTCAGGTAACTCTACTGACTTATTTAAGAATAGAAAAGAAAGAGGTAGTGAGTTAGTTATTACTAGAATAACAATGGTATTAGGAGCTGCTTTCTTTATTATTTGTTTAGTATATTCATTTATGTAAAAGACATGAAATATTGTCTTTTTTCTTTTACATTGTGTTAAATATAGAGTAAAATGGTATTAAGAATTGAGGTTGATAGAATGAGAGAAGATATATTAAATATATTAGAAGAAGCAGGTAAAAGTCTTAGTGTTTTTGAAATAGAAGAGAGGCTTGGTACTGATAATTTAGAGGAATTATTAAAAGTACTTAAAGAACTTGAAATTGAGACATTAATTTATCATACTAATAAAGATAAATATATGTTATTTGAAGATAGTCATCTACTTAAAGGAATACTTCATTCTAATAAGAAAGGATTTGGCTTTGTTGATGTAGATAATAGTGATGTAGATATTTATATACCTAAAGAAAATATTAATGGGGCTTTGCATGGGGATTTAGTGGTAGTTGAGCTTGTGAATAAAAAAGGTCTTGATCGAGTAGAAGGTAGAATTGTTAAAGTCTTAAAACATGAGAGTAATACTTATGTGGGAGAGATTAACTTTAAGAATAATATTGGTTATGTTACTTTAGATGAAGATAAAGTTAATTTAGAGGTTGTAATTGCTAAAGAGAATAGTCTTAATGCTGTTGATGGACATAAAGTAGTTGTAGAGATTATTAAGAGAATTAGTAATAAGAAAGCAGAAGGTAAGGTTGTTAAAATAATAGGACATAAGAATGATCCTGGTGTTGATATTTTATCAATTGTATATAAATATGATATTAATACTAGTTTCCCAGAAGATGTGGAAGAAGAAGTTAAGTCTTTACCTATGGAAGTAAGAGAAGATGATTTAAAAGGTAGAAGAGACTTACGCGAGGAAAAAATATTTACAATTGATGGTGATGATACTAAAGATATAGATGATGCGATATCTATTGAAAAGAGTGGTGATACTTATACTCTTGGTGTTCATATTGCTGATGTTTCTTATTATGTTAAAGAAGGTAGTCCTTTAGATAAAGAGGCAATGGATAGAGGTACATCAGTTTATCTTGTTGATAGAGTTATTCCAATGTTACCTCATGAGTTATCTAATGGAATTTGTTCATTAAATCCAGGAGTAGATAGACTTGCTATTAGTTGTGTAATGAAATATGATAGCGAAGGTAAAATGCTAGATTATGATATTTTCCCTAGTGTAATTAAATCCAGAAAACAAATGACTTATAAAAATGTTAATAGTATCTTAGAGAAAAATATTGTACCAGAAGGGTATGAAGAGTTTGTTGATGATTTAAAGACTATGAGTGAGTTTGCTACTATTCTTAGAAAAATGAAAGTAAGAAGAGGATATTTAGATTTTGATGTTGATGAAGCAAAGATACTTGTAGATGAAGATTGTGTACCTTATGAAATAACTAAGAGAGAAAGAGGTACTGGTGAAAACTTAATTGAAGACTTTATGATCGCTGCTAATGAGTGTGTGGCTTCTCATATATATAATATGGACTTACCATTTATCTATCGTATTCATGAAAGTCCTAAGGAAGATAAAATTAGAGATTTCTTAAGTTTTGTTAGTAATTTAGGATATCAAGTAACAGGTGACTTAAAAGGTAATAAGAGTGTGGCAGTTCAAAAATTACTTAAGTTTGTTCATGATAAGAAAGAAGGACCTATACTTACATCATTATTACTTAGATGTATGCAGAAAGCGATATATTCTCCTACTAATGTGGGACATTTTGGTTTAGGTAGTTCATGTTATACCCATTTTACTTCTCCTATTAGACGTTATCCTGATACTACTGTACATAGACTTTTAAGAACTTACTTATTTAACAACGATTTAAGTAGTCATACTATTCATCATTACGAAGAAAAATTGGTGTTTGTAGCAGATCATTCTTCAGCGATGGAGAGAGCTTCCGTTGACTGTGAAAGAGAAGTAGAAGATATGAAGATGGCTGAATATATGGAAAGTCATATTGGGGAAGAATTCGAAGGAATGATATCATCAGTACTGAGTTTTGGTATGTTTGTAGAACTTGATAATTTAGTAGAAGGTTTAGTTCCTGTTAGACTTATGGATGATTTCTTTGTCTTTGATGAAGAGAGAATGACTTTAGTAGGTGAGAGGAGTCATATTAAATATACTATTGGAGAAAGGGTACTAATTAAAGTAGTGGCTGCTTCTAAAGAAGTGAAAACTATTGATTTTGAGATAGTTAAGAAATTGTAGTTATGAGTAAAGTTAAGAAGAAAAGAAAATTAACAGTATTAGGGCGTTTTATTATTATTCTTTTTATTGGTATTTTATTTGGTGCTAGTTTAGGTTTTTATTATCGTTTGACTAATGATAATGTTAAAAAAGATGATGTTAAAGAACAGAAAAAAGAAGAAGAAGTGGTTAGTAAGAAAGAAGAGATGGATGCATCATTAGTTATGGTAGGAGATGCTTTAATTCATAGTACTGTATATCTTGATGCATATACTGGTAGTGGTTATGACTTTAAACCGATGTTAAAAGAGATTAAACCTATGATAAAAGATTATGACTTAAAATATTATAATCAAGAGACGATATTAGGTGGTACTGAGTTAGGTCTTTCTAATTATCCTAGGTTTAACTCTCCTTATGAAGTTGGAGATGCTTTTATTGATGCAGGATTTAATTTGGTTAGTCTTGCAACAAATCATACTATGGATAAAGGTGAACAAGGAGTAATTAACTCTTTAAACTATTGGAATAGTAAAGATGGTGTTTATACAGCGGGTAGTTATTTATCTTTCGAAGATAGAGATGAAGTAATTATTAAAGAAGTTAATGGTATTACTTATTCTTTCTTTTCTTATACTACTTGGACTAATGGGTTGGAGACTCCTAGTGGTAAAGAATATCTAAATAATGTTTATAGTCCCGAAAAGGTAAAAGAAGATATTCTGAAAGTTCGTGACAAGGTAGATGTTGTGATAGTTGCCATGCACTGGGGAACTGAATACTCTACTAGTGTTAGTGCAACACAGGAAGAAATTGCTAACTACCTTTCTTCTCTTGGTGTTGATATAATTATAGGAAGTCATCCTCATGTAGTGGAGCCAATTGCCTTTATTGGTAAGACTATGGTAATATATTCATTAGGGAACTTTATATCTGATCAAGAAGGAGTAGAACGTCTTACAGGATTAATGGCTAGTATAGATATCCACAAAACTGTGGAAAACGGTGTTAGTACTATAGAGTTAAGAAATCCTAAAGCAGAACTTTTATATACTCATTCTACATATGGAAAGAAAAGAGGTTTTGTTGTTTATCCTTATACTAGTTTAAATGATGAAATACTTCCTTTATATAGAGATTATTATGAGACTTATAAAAATATAGTATTATCTCTTGATAGTAGTATAGAGATGCCTAGTTTGGAGTGATATTATGGAGATTATTAATAGACGTGCAAGATTTGATTATTTTATAGAAGATACTTATGAAGCAGGTATTGTTTTAAAAGGAACAGAGATTAAGTCTATAAGGGGCGGTAAAGCTTCTATTAAAGATAGTTATGCTATTATAAGAAATGGCGAAGTTTATCTTGTTAATATGTTTATAGACCATTATAAAGAAGGTAATATCTTTAATCATGAAGAGACAAGAAGTAGGAAGTTATTACTTCATAAGAGTGAGATAAAAAAATTAGACAATAAACTAAAATTAGAAGGTTATACCCTTATACCTTTAAAATTATACTTTGTACGTGGTAAAGCGAAAATTGAACTTGGACTTTGTAAAGGTAAGAAAAACTATGATAAAAGAGAAAGTATTAAAGAAAGAGATTTGAAAAGAGAAGCTGCTAAGCTTAATAAGTATAAATAATTTGGTAAATATTGGTATTTGCTTTTTTGATACTTCTGTGTTATAATCTAGTTGTATTTGGGGATGCTTTGGTTTCGACAGGAATAATAGAGCATAAATGGCAAGTCGAGTTGTTTACGTTACAAACTAAATTAAATATAACTGGAAACAGTATTAAAACAGCATTTGCTAACTTATTTAATAAAAATACTGAGTTAGCTTTCGCCTAGTATAGGTAAATGCACTGTCTTTTCTTAATTTCCTGTGTTAAGTTAAGATGGTTTATTTTAGCAGGATATAGTTATAGTTTGTCTAGACTATGATGGAATCTTTTAGACTAGGGCTATTTTATTAGTTGATGGTTACTAGAAAATAGTCTGAAAATTCTTAATCATCTAAACTTGTAGAAGTTTATGTAGCTTTATTTTTGGACAGGAGTTCGAATCTCCTCATCTCCACCAT
>CALVJB010000052.1 GCA_944332025.1 uncultured Bacilli bacterium | reverse complement strand
TAATTCTTACTACCTTTTTCTCTTCTTGATAATTCTCTTTGTAATCTTTTTAATCTCTTTTCATATTTCATTAATATTTTATCATTACTATATTTAACACCATCACTTGTTATTACTAAATCTTTTATTCCTAAATCTATTCCTACTATACTAGTAGGTATTGCTTTCTCTATTAAGATATCTCCTACTACAACTACACTAACATAATACTTATTAGTTCTTTCTCTTGATATAGTTGCATTTAATATCTTTCCTTCTATTCTTTCTCTATTTCTATATCCTCTTATTTTTACTTTACCTAGTTTAGGTAATTTTATAAATCTAGATAGTAAATCTACTTCTATATTACTATATTCTTTTTCCTTACAGATACTTCTTACACAACTAGTTCTATAAGACTGTTTACTAAATCTATTTTTAAATTTGGGATAACCTTTTCTTTTAGCATAATAATCATTAAAAGCTTTACATAAATCATCTACAGCAGAACGTAATACAGTTGAATCTACTTCTTTTAAAAATTCATTTTCTTCTTTTAATTTAGGTAAATTTTTATATAAATCAAATCTATTTATACCATTATTATCTTTCAAATAATTAAGATAATAATTATATACAAAACGTTTACATCCTAAAGTTTTATTAATTAATATTCTTTGCTCATCAGTTAGATATAGCCTAAATTTATATGCTTTATATATTTCCATAATCCGAACACCTCTGCTTAATATTTGTAACTTAAGTGTACTATCCAGAAGATATGTTTGTCAATACAAATTTTCGCTTTTTAAGTATAACTTTCCTATTTTACAAAAAAATAAAATTTATATGAATTTTGTAAATTCAAGAAAATTTTTCCCTGAATTTTGAAAATTCGCCCCATGAATTTTCAAAATTGCCCTCAAAAAGTACCCCAAATTTTCAAAATTCACGATTTGCAAGTTTTTTAAGTCCATGCTAGAGTAAGCCTCGTTAAGAAAAAAGGAGGAAATTTATGAAAAAAATATTATTATTCTTAACTCTAAGTTTTATTTATTTAATAAGTTCTACACCTATTGTAAATGCAAGTACAGATTCTTTCTATGAAGCTGAATATATTGATAATATTTATATGGTTAGATATGATAAAAAGACAGGAACTAAATATTATCAACAAGCAAGAACTTATAGAAGAACAAGCGATGGAAGACTAGCTTATTGTCTACAACCTTTTAAATTGTTTAATCCAAGTAATAACACTTATGAAACAGTAGATAGTCTCCCTGATATTAGTAGTGAAACTCTAGAAAGAGTAAGAGATATTATAGGATTAGGTTATGGTTATGCTGCTCATGGTTATGATATGAAATGGTATGCTGTTACACAACTTATGATTTGGCAAACAGTTGAACCGGACTGTGAATTTTATTTCACTGACACTCTAAATGGTAATAAAATAAATGATTATGATGATGAAATAGCAAGTATAAACGATCTAATAACTAATAGTTATAAAGTACCAAGTTTTCATAATGAAACATTTTATGGAATAGTTAATAAACCTATAACTATAGAAGATACTAACAATGTCTTATATAACTTTGTTATAAGACCAAATGATATAACAGTTGATGGTAATAAACTAACTATAGTTAAAGATACTCCTGGATGCTATGATGTAGAGTTATCAAGAAACTATCAACAAGGACCACCAATTCTATTTTATTATAATCCTAGTAGTCAACATCTAGGAGTAACAGGAAGTACTACTAATAAAAGTACTAATGTAAAGTTTTGTTTTAATGAATTAAAACTAAATATCAAAAAGATTGATAAAGATACAGGAACAACAGATAGTATTGGTGAAGCATCTTTAAAAGATACAATATTTACTCTCTATAATGAGAACATGGAAAAAATTACAGATATATCTTTAGATGAAAATATGGAAGCATCTATATCAAGTAATAATTTTGATTTAAACTATGGTACTTACTATCTAAAAGAAACTAAAACAGGTACAGGATATCAGCCTAATGAAAAAGTATATGAAATAGACTTTACAGGAGATAATCCTACAGTAAATTTAACTATTGAAAATAAAGTTATCGAAAAAGAAGTAACTATTAAGAAATTATATGGTAATGGTAAACTTATGCAAACAGAACCTAATATTACTTTTGAAATCTATGATCAAAATAATAATCTAGTAAGTAATATTACTACAGATCAAAACGGTACTGCTAAAATAATTCTACCTTATGGACACTATAAAATTGTTCAAGTTAACACTACTGAAGGATATACAAAAATAAAACCATTTGAAATTTTTATAAATGATATAGACAAAGATTATATTTATACTATTAATGATTATGAAATGCCGAAAGAAGAAGTACCTGAAGAAGAAATATCAATAGAAGTACCTAATACAGGAACTACCTACAATGACAACTACAACTTAATAAGCTTAATACTACCTACATACCTAATTGTTAAGAAAAAGTTTAGTTAGTATACTACTACTAACAATATATTTAGGTAGTTGTCTATTAATATATACAAATGAAACTGATACTAAAAGTATTAAGACTACTAATATAGAAAAAAGCACTAATACAGGCAACTATATTAGTAGTAAAAATAAACAAGAAGAAACAATTGGTACTCTAACTATAAATAAAATAAATTTAACAAAGGATATTTATAGTATTAATAATCCTCATAACAATGTTGATGAGAATGTTACTATTTTAAAAGATGATGAAAATCTAATCGTCTTAGCAGCCCATTCTGGACCAGGGTATATCGCTTTCTTTAATGATTTAGATAAACTAGACTTAAATGATATTATTAATCTAACTTATAATAACAAAAATCTAGTATACAAAGTAACTAACATAGAAGAACAAGTTAAAGATGGAACTATAGAAATAAATAAAACTGACAAACAAAGATTAATACTAACTACTTGTAGTAAAAAAGATAAAAATAAACAGTTAGTAATAATAACAGAAAAAATAGATGCCTAACCATCTATTTTTCTATTATTAATTCATTATCTTTAACATCAAAAGTAACAGTCTCTCCATACTTAATAGTACCTTTAACAAGTTCATGAGCAAGTAAACTCTCAATAGTCTTACTAACTTCACGTTTTAAAGGTCTAGCACCATAATTAACATCATAACCAGTATCTACTAAATAATCTTTCGCTTCACGAGTTAATTTAATATGAATATCATTATTACTTAAACGTCTTTCTATATCAGAAATAATTTTATCAAGTATTTGATAAATAACATCTTTAGTAAGAGGTTTAAAGACAATTATCTCATCAACACGGTTAATAAATTCAGGTCTAAAGTGACTTCTAACTTCATCCATTACTTTACTAGTATCTCCATCTAATATGTATTCACTACCTAAATTAGATGTCATGATAATAATGGTGTTTTTAAAGTCTACAGTTCTACCATTAGAATCAGTTATTCTACCATCATCAAGTATCTGTAATAAAAGGTTTAAAACCTCAGGATGAGCTTTCTCTATCTCATCAAACAAAACTATACTATAAGGATTACGTCTAACCGCTTCAGTTAACTGTCCTCCTTCTTCATAACCAACATATCCTGGAGGAGAACCAATTAAACGACTAACACTAAACTTCTCCATATATTCACTCATATCAATACGAACCATATGTTTCTCATCATCAAATAGTTCATAAGCAAGAGTTCTAGCTACTTCAGTTTTACCAACACCAGTAGGACCTAAAAAGATGAATGAACCAATTGGTCTATTAGGATCTTTAATACCACTACGAGACTTAATTATCGCTTCACTTACTAAGTGTAATGCTTCATCTTGACCCATTACTCTATTTTTCATACTATTCTCAAGATTAAGAAGTTTCTCTTTCTCACTACTAACTAACTTACTTAAAGGAATATTAGTCATTTTAGAAATAACACTAGCGATATCTTCTTCAGTAACATTATCACTAAGTAATTTCATTTCATCACGACTCTTTAATTCTTCAAGTTCTTTCTCTAACTTAGGAATAGTACCATGTTGAAGCTTAGCTGCTTTCTCTAAGTCATATTTATTTTCAGCTTGTTCTAACTCAAAACGAGCCTTCTCAATTTCCCTTTTCTTATCATTAATCTTATCATTAAGACCTTTCTCTTCTTCCCAAGCCTCTTTATATTCCTTCTCTTTAGCTTTTAATTCACCTAGTTCTTTATCTATTTCATCTTTACGTTTCATAGATAACTGATCTTTCTCTTTCTTAATCGCTTGTCTTTCTATTTCAAGTCTCATAATCTTACGAGTTAGGGAATCTAAAGCGTTAGGAACAGAATCCATTTGAACACGAATAGTAGCACATGCTTCATCTACTAAATCTATCGCTTTATCTGGTAAATATCTATCAGTAATATAACGATTAGAAAGAGTAGCAGCGGCAACTAAAGCTTTATCATGAATAGTAACTCCATGATGTATTTCAAACTTTTCTTTAAGACCACGAAGAATAGTTATTGTATCTTCTACACTAGGTTCTTTAACAATAATCTTTTGAAAACGACGTTCTAAAGCCCCATCTTTCTCAATATATTTACGATACTCATTTAAGGTAGTCGCACCAATAACATGAATCTCGCCACGAGCAAGCATAGGTTTTAAGATATTAGAAGTATCCATAGCTCCCTCCGTATTACCAGTACCTACAATCATATGAATCTCATCAATAAACATGATAATAGAGCCTTCACTCTTCTTAATCTCATTTAAGACTTTCTTAAGTCTTTCTTCAAACTCACCACGGTATTTAGCACCTGCAACAAGACTAGCCATATCAAGTTCCCATATAGTTTTATTTTTTAAACTAGCAGGAACATCACCACGTTCTATACGAAGAGCAAGACCTTCTACTATAGCAGTCTTACCAACACCAGGCTCACCAATTAAAATAGGGTTATTCTTAGTACGACGAGAAAGTACCCTTGTTATACTACGAATCTCTTCATCACGCCCTATAACAGGGTCAATCTTACCTGCTTTAACCGCTTCATTTATATTACGACCATATTTTTCTAATACATTCTCATTTTCTTCATTTGGATTTTGATACATATTAATCTCTCCTTTCTTACACAAGCATATTATACATCAAAGGTTAGCACTTGTCAAGTAAGAGTGCTAACTATTTTTCATATTTAAAGTAGTACTTTACTCCTTTCTTTAGTAATTTCCTTCTAGTCTTACTAAAATAATACCATCATCCATATAGCGGATATAGTATTTACAACCTAATTTTTCTTTAATAAAGTGATCTAAGTCATTAAGGTAGAACACTGCAATAAACTGAGATGTATAGTTACCAATAGGTAGTCCTGTATCTTTTTTATAGAAAGTAGAGATACCTAAATTTCTAATAGTATTATTAATATAATCATGATTGGTAGTATTTAAGATATCTTTAATTAATAATAAATCTTCATTACTTAAATATTTACTTAGCTTACTAAGTAATACTTTATGATTAATATTATAAAAGTACTTCTTAAAATCAAACTTAAGGATATAGAAGTTATTAGACTCATTTTTAATCTTAACAAGATATTTGTCTAACAAATATCTTGCATAACTAGTACCTCTACCTACTCTTGTCGCACAGTTACTATCTATTAAGTATTTATCTAAAGGTAATAGAACTTTCTTACAAATAACATGATTAACTATCTTATCTTCTAGGGTACTACTCATAATAAGTCTTTTCTTTTTCTCTGTTATAGTAAAGATATGATAATTACTGTAACTATAATTACCACTATTAATTTTATCTAATAACATATTACAATTACTATAATAATTCTTTTCAAAAAGATATAACTTTTTCTTATTTCTAATAGACTTTCTTATCTTTAAGTAAGCATCTTCTATATCACTTAACTCTACCTTCACTCTTAATCCATCCATATATTAATTTAGTAATTGTAATATATTTTTTACTTATAGATACATACTTATCTTTAGATAATTCTTTATAAGAATAAAGTTTATAGTAGTAATAATCTAATAATTTAACTTCTACTAACATTTTTCTTTGAATATAGATTCTTTTAGGCCTTTCTAATGTATTAGTATAATATAAGTAATAAAGTAATTTATAATTAGAATCCATTATATTATTCTTAAGTATTTTATATTTATTATTAATATTTAGAATTATCTTATCAGTAATAATATCTATTTCTTTAAGTTTATTTTCAAGTACAAAGTTACTCATAAAACTTCTCCATTTTAGAAATAATTTCTTCTATATTATCTAGGTATAAACAATTCTTTAAATTAGTAGATAACCTATCTATTCTATTAGATAACTTACCATATTTTAGATATATAAAATATTTATTATCAGTAAAAGTAACTACATCATTATAAAAGTAATTAATATGACATTTATTTAATAGAGATATTATTTTATTTATAGAATTCTTTTCAACATACATTGTTTCTTTATATGGTATTTCTAAAAGATAACTTATTATATAACTATCATCTCTACTTACGTAAAACATTACTCCTTTACGCAAGAAATAGACTAAACTATTATTCATATTTTTAACACTCTCCTATCTTTTCCTTAACATAACAAAAAAAAAAAAAAAATCAAGCATATTTGCAAATTTATGTAGTTTACATAAATTTACTATTATACTTGACATAAACTATTGGACTAACCTTTCCTTTAGTTTTATAGGGTCAGATAGTGTATAAATAGTTTCATAAACATTTACAATTCTATTATCTATCTAGTCTTTAGTGTTAATAACACAAGGAAATTACCTGTTCCTTTTATCTATTCTATATA
>CALVJB010000051.1 GCA_944332025.1 uncultured Bacilli bacterium | reverse complement strand
AAAAAGTGTTTGAGTAATTTTGATTTAAAACTTATTGCAATTATTACCATGACAATAGATCATATTGGCGTTGTTTTTGGTACACCTTTTTATAATTTGTTGAGAGCAGTGGGGAGACTTTCTTTTCCTATCTTTGCTTTTTTATTAACAGAAGGATATGTTCATACTAAGAGTTTTAGTAAATATTTCTTAAGACTTTTAGTACTTGCTGTTATCTCAGAAGTTATTTATGATTATGTTTTCTTTGATAGTTTTATTTATAGAGGTGCAAGTAATATTTTCTTTACTCTTGCTTTAGGTCTTTTAACTTTGTTTTTATTAGATAAAAGTAAAGGTTTAATTAAGAGATATTTTAAAGATAAGGTGGACTTAGTTATTATATTACCTATAACATATCTATTAATTATTGTAATTATGGGATTAATGGGGGAGTTTTTAAATTTTAGTTATGGAATGTTAGGTATTCTTGTTATTAGTTTTTTCTACCTATTTAAAGATAATTTTCCTCTTGTTGTTATATCAGTTAGTTTATCAACATTAATACTTGGAGAAGGGATGCAATACTTTTCGTTATTCTCTTTAATCTTAATTTATTTTTATAATAAGAAACTTGGTAAGAAATCTAAGTTATTTTTCTATTTATATTATCCATTACATATATTAGTTTTAGGAGTAATAAAGATGCTTATAGGCTAACAATGGTTCTTTTTCTTTTATTTCTCATAGACTATTTTAGAGGTGAAGGAAATGTTAAATTTAACACTATTACAACAGATGTTAGTTGTTGCAATCGCTCTTAGTGTTATAACTTGTGCTTTTATTCAGAAAACAAAGAAATATTTTCCGTGTTCTAGCTGTTTGGTTATTTATAATTTAGTAGTTAATTTTGTAGTAGGAACTTTATTTTGTATTACTTTTACTAGTGTAGATTTTCCGAATAGTCTATGGGTATCTTTCTTTAGTTTTATAGGTGCTGATACACTTTATAAGTCTTTAGAGGGTAAACTTAAAGATTATTCTTCTTTAGTTAATACTGATTATATTACAGTAAAGAAGTCTAATATTATAAGTGCGGAGAGTGATAAGTAATGGAAAAGCCAATATATCCTAGTCCTTATATGCGAATAACACAAGGGTTTATGACTGGTACTCACTTGAATAGTTATGCCATTGATGATGCAGGGAGTGATACAGGTATTGATTTTATAGTCGCTCCTTTTACGGGTGTTATTAAAAAGATTTATACTGGGGATGCCAATGAAGTGTGGTTAGAGAGTAGTGAACCAGTAATTTATCCTGATGGAACAGTTGATTATATGACGATGATGTTCGCTCATGATAATGATGTTTCTAATCTTTTTGTTGGTAAGGTAATAAATCGTGGAGAAAGATTTTATGAAGAGGGAACAAAGGGCAATGCTAGTGGTAATCATGTTCATATGGAATGTGGTAGAGGTAAGTTTACTGGTAGTGGGTGGCATCAAAATAGTGCAGGATACTGGTCTATTAATAATGGAAAGAATCCTACAGAGTGTTTATGGATAGATGATAGTATTACAATATTAAATAGTAATGGTTATACTTTTAAGAGAATAGAACCTGAAGTTGTTGTTCCTGATACTCCTGTTACAGAAAAACCTATAGTTGAAGAACCAGTAGAAGATAATAATTCTTCTGACAATACGACTGATACTGATACAACTGTTGATGATAATAATAGTAGTGCTGAAGTAGTTAAACCTAAACTTATATTTACTTGTAAGAGTGATGATATTTATGCAATAGAATTAAAAGCAGGTCAGAAACTTTATTTAGAGTAAAAAAAGAGTCAAGCGACTCTTAACCTAGGGCAACATCTAATATCATCATTACCATAAATCCTAGAATTGTAAATAAGGCCATTAGGTCTTTTTTCTTATTAGTTTGACTTTCTGGTATTAGTTCTTCTACAACAACATAAATCATAGCACCTGCTGCGAATGCTAATAAGAATGGGAGTATTAATTGTATTTTTAAGACTAGTAAGGCTCCTATAATGGCTGCAATTGGTTCTACTACTCCTGATAGTTGTCCATAAAAGAATGCTTTACCTCTTGTGTAACCTTCCCTTCTTAAAGGAAGTGAGACAGCACTACCTTCTGGGAAGTTTTGTAATCCTATACCAAGGGCAAGAGTTAAGGCACTTGCTAGAGTGGAACCAGTTAGAGAGTAGGCAAGAGAACCAAAGGCTACTCCTACTGCCATTCCTTCTGGGATATTATGTAGGGTAATTGATGATATTAACATAAAGCATCTTTTAGCTTTACTACTGTTTTCATCTTTTCTTAATTTACTCAAATAATCATATACTTTATCACCAATAAATAGTAAAACTCCTCCTGATAGGAAGCCTAATGATATAACTAACCAACTAGTCATCTTTAATTCTTTAGCCATTTCAAGAGCAGGGGAGATTAAACTAAAGAAACTAGCTGCTATCATTACACCTGCTGCAAAACCTAATAGAGCATCCATTAGAGTTTTATTTACTTTCTTAAAAAAGAAAACTATACTTGCGCCTAGTGCCGTTATACTCCAAGTAAAGAGACAGGCAATAAATGCTTGTAAAACTCTAGATAAATCATTAAATGAATCTAACATTATAACACCTCTAGTTGTAAGTTATGCAAAGTGTGTTAATAGTAGTGGGCTAAAAGTATAATTTTATTAACTGTATATAATATAATGAACACTAATTTAATATATAGGAGGTCGTTATGAAAAAAGATATCATTGAAACAGAAATAGTTGTTCAAGAGAATAAAATAAGGGTTATGCGTGTGGGGAATACTGATTATATTTCTTTAACAGATCTAGCTAGATATGCTAATTCAAGTGAACCTAAAATTCCTATTTATGCTTGGATGAGAAATAAAGATGTTTTAGCTTATTTAGGCTTGTGGGAAAAATTAAATAATAAAAATTTCAAAGGTCACGAATTCGAGACCTTTATGAATGAAGCTGGTAAAAATAGTTTTTATATGTCACCACAGAAATGGATTAAAGAAACTAATGCAGTTGGAATCATTTCAAAGTCTGGTAATAATGGAGGAACTTATGCTTGTAGTGATATTGCTTTAGAATTTGCTAGTTGGTTAAGTCCAGAATTTAAACTTTATGTTATTCAGGAATTTCAACATTTAAAAAAAGATGTTGCTTATCAGGAAAAAGTGGAATGGCATGTTAATAGAATACTTTCAAAAGTTAATTATTTAGTTCATACTAATGCAGTTAAGAACTATATTGTACCTAATTTAACTGATAAACAAAAAAGATTTGCTTATGCAAATGAAGCGGATGTTTTAAATGTAGCATTGTTCGGAATGACTGCTAAAGAGTGGAGAGAAGAGAATCCTTTACTTGCTCTTGAAGGCAATATTCGAGATTATACTGATTTGTTACATTTAGTTATTTTAAGTAATTTGGAAAGTATTAATGCAGAATTTATCGCTAGTAATATTCCTCAAAGCGAAAGACTTGTAAAACTAAATAGTATTGCTAGAAAACAAATGGATATTTTAGTTAATAATAAAGGAATTAAAGATTTAGAATTATTAGAAGAAAAATGATATAGATAATATTTTATGCTATTAAAAACATATAATTTAATGGGTGCTTATAATGATAAGAAAATATAAAGTTCTTTTTTTAATTATGTTTATAGTTTTACTTATGTCATTACAGTTTGTTGATGCTAGAGTTAAACCTAAGAAAACTTTAAATGGAAAAGTGATAACGATAGATAGTGGTCATGGAGGTAGGGACTCAGGTACTAGTTATGGTAAACTTTATGAAAAGGATCTTAATTTAGAGATATCTAAAGTGTTAAAGAAAGTGTTGAAGGAAAAAGGTGCGACTGTCTATATGATAAGGGAAGATGATAGTGATTTATCTAGTAAATGGGATAGTGCTAAGAAAAGGGGAGATTTATATAGAAGAATATTAAAGATACAAGAGAATAAGAGTGATTTGTATTTATCTATTCATATAAATTATCATTATCATAGTAGTGTTAGTGGGGCTGAGGTTTTATATCATCCAATTAATCCTAATAATTTAGTACTTGCTGAATCTATTATGAATGAATTTAAAAATGATTTAAATACTGATAGAGAAGTTATTAAGACCAATTTATATCTTTATTCTAATACAAGAGTACCTGGTGTTTTAATAGAGTGTGGCTTTATATCTAATCCTAATGAAAGGTATTTATTACAAAAAGAAAGTTATCAAGAAAAACTTGCTAATTCTATTACTAAAGGGGTAGAAAATTATTTTAAAGAGATAGAGATATAATTTTGTATTTTTTGGAGTTGTACTCCAAATTTGTATAAATAATTTACTTCTTAAGATACGTATGATATACTTTTAGTAGAGGTAGATTATGAGAAAGATAAGAATTGTATTTTTAACCTGTTTATGTTTATTAGTAGTAGGATGTGCTAATCCTTTTGTAGAAAGTAATGATATGACAAGTGTTTCTACTTTTAGTGGAGACACTTTAAGAGTTAATTATATTGATGTAGGACAGGGAGATTCTATATTTATACAACTTCCTAATAAGGAAACTATGTTAATTGATGCAGGAGAAGCATATGAAGTGGACAATGTTATTAATTATCTTAATAATCTAGGTATTACAAAGATAGATTATGCAGTTGGAACTCATCCTCATACTGACCATATTGGAGGATTAGAAGAAGTTATTAATACTTTTGATATAGGTTCTATTTATATGCCTAGAGCTAGTTCTACTAGTAAGACTTATGAAGATTTACTTACTACTATTAGTAATAAAGGACTTAAAATAAAGACTGCTAAGAGTGGAGTAGTTGTTCTTGATGATGATAATCTAAAATTAGAGTTTATCGCTCCTAATAGTGATAGTTATAGTGAATTAAATAATTATTCTGCTGTTTTAAAACTTACTTATTTAGATAATACTTTTCTATTTATGGGTGATGCTGAGACTTTAAGTGAAAACGAGATAACAAGTAATGTTGATGCAGACGTTATTAAAGTAGGTCATCATGGAAGTGATTCTTCATCAGGAATAGAATTTGTTAGGAAGGTAAGTCCAGAGTATGCTATTATTATGGTAGGAGAGGGTAACTCTTATAATCATCCTTATCAGTCTATTATAGATAGATATGAAAGTGTGGGTGCGAAAGTTCTTAGAACTGATTTAGATGGCAATATCGTTTGTGATAGTGATGGTGTGGATGTTACTTGTAAAGGCGATAAAGATTCTAGTAGTGATAGTAGTAATTCTAATAATTCTACTAGTAATATAAATCTTGTTGGTTTGACTTCTCCTATTAGTAGAGGAAGTGATGTTACTGTTAGTATTAAAGGGCTTCCTAATACTACTTATGATATAGATGTAATCTATTCTAGTGGACCTTCTAAAGCATCTGGTTTAGAAGATAAAATTAGTGATAGTGAAGGTAATGTTAGTTGGACTTTTAAAGTTAGTAGTAATGTTAAGCCTGGTACTTATGAAGTTAAAATTAGTGATGGAAAAGATAGTGCTAGTTATAGTTTAGAGGTGAATGATTAATGGATGTAATTGTGGATAGAATTGAAGGGGATTATGCTCTAGTTGAAATAGAGAAAGGTAAGATGTGTAATTTACCAATAGAGTTAGTTCCTGATGTTAAAGAAGGGGATGTTGTTACTATAGCTATTAATAAAGATAAAACTAAAGATAGAAAAAAGACTGTTGAAGAACTTATGAATAGTGTTTTTGAATAAAGAAAAAGATTACGAAAATTCGTAACTTTTTTTATACATTTTTTCTTGATGTATAGAAATTAATATGATACTATATTTGTAATTATATTAAATAGTTATATTTAATATATTAAAATAAAAATAGAGGGGGTAATTGATGATGGAAATTGAAAAATATAATGAGACAATATTTGAAGACATTAAACATATTGATGAATATGGTAATGAATATTGGTTAGCAAGAGAATTGCAAAATGTATTAGAATATAAAAAATGGGATAAGTTTTGTAATGTAATAGAAAATGCAAAAGTAGCTTGTGAAAAAAGTAATTGTACGATTACAGACCATTTTTCCCAAGTGGGGAAAATGGTTAATATCGGCTCAAAAACATCAAGAAGTATTATTGATTATGAGTTATCTAGATATGCTTGTTATTTAATAGTACAAAATGCTAATCCTAGAAAAGAAAGTGTTGCTTTAGGTCAAACTTATTTTGCAGTTCAAACAAGGCGTCAAGAGGTAACAGAGATAGAATATTCTATGTTAACGGAAGATGAGAAAAGATTTTATCAAAGGAATTTAACTAAAAAAGGAAACTACTCTTTAAATCAAGTGGCTAAAAAAGCAGGAGTTAAGAACTTTGATAAATTTCATAATGCTGGATATAAAGGATTATATAATGGAGAAACTGCGGATGATATCGCTAAAAGAAAAGGATTAAGATATAGAGAAGAAATATTAGACAATATGGGTAGTGAAGAATTAGCTGCTAATCTTTTTAGAATTTCACAAACTGAAGCAAGATTAAGAAAAGATAATATTCAAGGTGAAGGAAAGGCAAATGAAACTCATTATAATATTGGTAAAAATATTAGAGAAGTTATTGCTAAAAATGGTGGTACAATGCCAGAATATTTACCAACACCTAAAAAGTCTTTAAAAGAATTAGAAAAAGAGAGGAAGTATCAAGATAAATTAATAAATTTATATTAAGACTCATTAACTATAAAAATGATACTTTGTTTATTGAGATATGTAATATAAAACATATTATTAGGTGCGACTGGGTAGGTCGTATAATTTAGCAGGTGGAAATCCTGCCTAGTAAGGTAAACCCACA
>CALVJB010000050.1 GCA_944332025.1 uncultured Bacilli bacterium | reverse complement strand
ACAACTATAGGAATCATTATTGGTTAAACATGATTAGTTGCTCCATAAAGGCTACTTTCTTAATTCCTACCTCATGTATAACCAATATTAATTTATCACATTTTTATAATTTTGTTAACCCCTTTTTAGAGGTTTTCGAACAACTCTATTTAATAAATAAGTTATCTAAAGAAGAGAAGATTATTATATATGTAGATATGGATGGTGTTATCGCTTCCTACGATTTTGGCAAGCCTTTAGATTTTGCTAATAAAAGACCACTAATCACAAATATTAAAACTTTAGAAAAAGTGAGTCATCTTAAAAATGTAGAACTTCATATATTATCAGTTTGTAGAAAGAAAAGAGAAATAAAAGATAAAAACGATTGGTTAGATAAAGTGGAAGAGGAAAATCTAATTTTTTCTTTAGACTGCCTAAATAATTAAAAGAATATTATATTAATTATGATACTGATAACAAGTTAAAAGTTCCCCATATAACAGTATCATTATATGAGGGAGCGAGTGCTAATGATTCTAAAGATTTAGATTTTAAAGCATTAGATAAACCTATTAAAGTAAGAGGTAGATTTGGTTATTTTATAAAAGATAATTGTAAAGAGTATATATCATTTGAACCATATTATGATTATGTAAAGAAGTTATATTAATTTTAATAAATCAGCATATACTATTACAGTAATACAACATAATGTTGACATTTAAAGTAAAAAGTATTACAATTTAAATAGCTCATTTACCCATGGTAAAAGGAGATTCTGAAAACGTCATTAGGAACTTAATCTAGTGGCGTTTTCTGCTTTCTAAATAATTCTGCTTTATTAATCTCTTTTTTTAATGTATGATCAAACTCAATGTAATATCCTGTTATTAATAAATAATAGTTTTTTCTTTTTTCTAATATAACCTTGAATCTAACATCTGCAAAAACTAAGTTTATTCTAATTCTGTTTTTATAATAATGTTCGTAATATAAAATTTTTCTACAATTTGTACAGTTATTTTTGCAAATATAGTTTTCTATAATTTCTCGATTCCATTCTAGTCTCTCACATCGTCTAAAATCTGGAATTCTATCGTTAGGATCGTTAGACATTTTGGTGCTTACGCATGTTAAATGAATAAATGCATGTTCATAATTATTCTGTTTTGGATTAATTCTTACACACACTTTTTTGTTATTAAAAAACAATTCATTAGTAATAAAATCTTTTACAAATATTTCATATAGTTTATCATTGTATTTTTCCCAATTATTATCATATTCATCTAAGGTTATAATTGGTGTCAACCATTTGCATTTAAATTTGTTTTGTTCGCTCATATAATTCCATAAAAAATAAATTGAATTTTTCTTCAGACAAAATAGTTGACTTTTTTAAATTATAACCACTGTACTTAATAATTGCATTTATTATTTCCATTTTTGCTTTGCTATAATTTTCTTTTTTATTTTCATTTCTATTTAAATAGCTAATAGCTCCTATTAAAATATCTGCTAATTGTAATAATTCACTTTCTTTAGAATTAATATTTTGAACATTCTTTATACATTTCATATCAAAATCATAAATACCATTTGCTAAAACTTCTCCTAATTTTTTAACTTTACGTGCTCCTTTTGTATCTTTAATATCTAAATATATATAATTTTCATTATTAGGGACAATAATTCTGCATAACAATTGATAATATACTTTATAATAAAATTCATCATGAGTTTGATTGAATAACTCATGTTTTAATTTAGTTTTGTCTACGATAACTGCTCTAAATGACAGATGAGGATTAGTAAAGAAATAAGAAATTAATTCTTTGTATAATTCTAATTTGGAAGGAGAAACTTTTGTCCATTTAACTTCACAAAATCTTTTCATATTATGCTTTTCTTTAATAGCTCTTATTTCCTTAACAATTTGAGACTTATATGTTTTATCACATCTTATAGCACCTAAAACCATTATCTTTTGATGGTCATGCTCTAAATGACAACTTTCATCACAATAAATATTATATTTCATTTTCTTTACCTCTTTTCTCCTAATGACTTGGTGGTTAATCATTATAAATATATTATATTCAGTATATCATTACTTTTGTATATTATCTAGTACGAGTTTTCGTGAACTAAAAATAAGATGTAATAAGAGTATTAGCAACAATAAATAAATTACGGTGTTAAATGAAAAAAATAAAGCACTAATTAACTAAGTCAATAGTATCTATAAAGTGCCTTGTTCCTTGTTTAATTATTTTTATTCTATTTAAATCAATTAATTGATCTATTAAAGTTAAATACACTAAATCACTTGCATCATTGAGGATTTCTTTTCCCATACATTCACCAATTAAGTTTCCTATCTTGCAAGGTGCTATTCCTTTTAAAATATTTAAAAGGATATCATAGTAATCGGAATATTTCCTATTTTTAACTTCACCATTTTCTAATACTCTTAATTCACTATTAATTTCAATCAAGTTATTCCACTCTTTGGCATAAGCTTTTATTTCATATTTAGATAAAGTTTTTTCATATTTTAATACATCATTAACTTTTTTATAGTCTAAAAAGTTTATGCTATATTGTAATTCATTATAATCACTGGAGAAAACAACATTAATTGTGTTTATCGTATCTTTTAAAAAGTTACATAGAAATAGTAATAGCATATAATCATCATCATTTTTCATAGAAGACCAAATTCTAATTACTGTATCGTTTGTAATATTATTTAATATTTCTTTTAAGACCTCATTATAGTTATAAGTATAATTATAGTCACAATATTTTTGATGAAGCTTTTTTAGAAATTCTAAATGATTATTTTTGATGTCTCCTATTGATAGATGCATTTCAAGTGCAAAAATCATATAGTCTTTTATATTGTTGTTTTCATAATACTGTTTTAAACAGCCCAAAGCTGAAAAGTTTTCACAAATATCAATTATTCTCATATAATCACTATTCCTTTTGATTAGTATCATTTTATTAAAGTTAAAAAAGTCTAAGTAATAATAAATGCTATGTTTAAAATAAAGATACATAATAGTCTTATTTAATTATTTCTTTAGCTTTAATAAATATTTTTTGTTGGGGCTCATTTAATGAATTATCTAATTCTTCTATATTTATTTCATTTACATTACCAATTATTTGTTTTCCATATTCAGTAGGTATAAATAATTCTCCATTAAAATCTACATTTAAATAACCATTCATCATATCTAATGTTTTAATAGGTGGAATTATTTTTCTTGTATAAATATTATTATATTTTCCATTATTTATATCTTGTATAATCTGTAACACTTCAGTTTCTTCTAATTCATAAGTGTCTCTAACAGCATTAGCATTTCTAAATGGAAAATATCTCCCAACTCGAACAGAATTAACTTTAATTCTTTCTGCAAACATTAGAATATCTGGTAATTCACTTTTATTTTGCTTTGTCATAACGATACTTATTCTAACGTTTAGACCATGTTCCACAGTTTTTTTGTATTTATTAATGCTTGTTCTACTAAATCTTTTCCTCTCATTAATTTATATGTATTTGAATTAAGAGAGGGTATACTAATATCAAAACATTGTATTCTCTCTTTTAAAAATTGCCACATTTCTTCACTAATTTTTGCAAGCACCACTAGTTGATAAAGAGATGTAAGGCTTCTCATTATTTTCTTGATATTTATTAATAATTAGCTGTATTTTTTCTTTCAATAATGGGTCTAATAGAGGCTCTCCACCTCCAATTACAATTCTCTCAGGACGAAGTTTGCCTATAAAATTAATTATTTCTTGATAATTATCTTGAATTAATGTTCCATTATCACTTGAAATACAATATGGACATTCTAATAAACATTTGCTAGTACTTTCATAACATATATTTTTCATGTACTATACCTCCTCGTATAAAATTTTATTTCTATAGGTATTTTATCATAGATTTAGGTATATTAAAACTCGAAACAAAAAGCTCGAGTTTATCTTTAAAACTGGTGCCGGAAGCGAGAATTGAACTTGCCTCTGATCCTTACCAAGGATCTGTTCTACCACTAAACTATACCGGCATCTACAACTAAATTTTAGCATAGTTCCCTTACATAATCAATAAACTTTTTTTGACTTAATTCTTAAATATGGTATGATAGTATTAACTAAGGAGTGATATAATATGCTAGCTTTTACTAAAAGTAGTGAAGATAATATTAATGAAGAAAGGATTGTTAATCAGATAAGAGGATTAGGTATTGATATGATTCATGAAGCGAATAGTGGGCATCCTGGTATTGTTCTAGGGGCTGCTTCCATCATCTATACTGTTTATGCTCATCATTTAAGATTTTCTAAAGATAACCCTAACTTTTTTAATAGAGATAGGTTTGTTATGAGTGCAGGACATGGATCAGCTTTACTTTATGCAACTCTTGCGATGGCAGGATTTAATATTGAACTTGATGATTTAAAGAACTTTAGAAAAATAGATTCTATCACCCCAGGTCATCCTGAATATGGAGTAACACCTGGAGTTGATGCAACAACAGGTCCTTTAGGCCAGGGAGTTGCAATGGCTGTAGGTATGGCTATCGCTGAAAAACATACAGAAGCTTTAATTAATGATAAGAAAAATAATATAATTGATTATAAAGTATACTGTTTATGTGGTGATGGAGATTTAATGGAAGGTGTTAGTTATGAAGCCCTATCACTTGCAGGTAATCTTAAACTTAATAACTTAATACTTCTATATGACTCTAATCACGTATGTCTTGATAGTGATACTAAAAAGACATTTACTGACGATATAGAAACTAGATTTAAAGCTATGGGATTTAATGTTAGTACTGTTAGTGATGATATTAAAGAGATTGATAAAGCGATTAAAGATGCTAAAAATAGTGATTTACCTAGCTTAATTCAAGTAAAGACAACAATAGGAAAATATTCTCGTAACGCTGGTAAAAATATCGTTCATGGAAAACCTCTAGATGATGAAGATATTACTAGTATAAAAACTGAATTAGGACTTAGAGATATACCATTTACAATCTCTAATGAAGCATTACAAGACTTTCAGAAGCTTATAGATGATAGATGTAGTAATTTAGAAAATGATTTTAATGAAAAGTATAATAATCTTGATGATAAGACTAAAGAATTATTAGATTCAATAATTTCTAATGATAAAAAAATAGAATTAACTAACTTAGATTATGCTTATCCAGAAGAAAGAGTTGAGTCATTAAGAAAAGCTAGTAGTAAGATATTAAATTCTCTTGCTAACTCTAGTAAATTAATCTTTGGAGGAGCAGCAGATCTATCTAGTTCAACTCTAACATATCTAACAGATAAAGGAGACTTCTCTCGTGATGATTATAACGGTAGAAATATCTTCTTTGGTGTTAGAGAGTTTGCTATGGCATCTATCGCTAATGGACTTGCACTATCAGGTTATCGTCCTTTTGTCTCTACTTATTTAACCTTTAGTGATTATTTAAAACCTGCTTTAAGACTATCTTGTCTTATGAATTTACCAGTTACTTATATCTTTACTCATGACTCAATTACAGTAGGAGAGGATGGACCAACTCATCAAGCAGTTGAACAATTAGTAGGATTAAGAGCAACACCTAATTTGGATGTATTTAGACCGAGTGATAGCAATGAAGTTATTGGTACTTATAAAACTATTTTTGAAGAAAATAAACCAGCTTGTATTATCTTAGGACGTAATGAAACTAAAATAAGAGAAACATCTTCTGTTCCAAATGTTTCTAAAGGAGCATACGTTATAAAACAAGAAGAAAGAAAGCTAGATGGTGTTATTATTGCAACAGGAGAAGAAGTAGATCTTGCCTTTGATGTAGTTAATGCTTTATTTGAAAAAGGTTATGACTTTAGAATAGTATCAATGCCAAGTATTGAAAGATTCAACTTATTAAGTGATGAAGAAAAAGAAGAGTTATTACCTATCGGTAAAAAGAAATTTATTATTGAAAAATCATCTGCTTACTCATGGTACCGTTTCGCTTATAATGATAACTACTTATTTACAGTAGATAGATTTGGTTTAAGTGGTAAAGCAAGTGATATAAATGCTAAGTTTAATTTTACTAGTGAAGAAATCGCTCTAAAAATAGAAGAGATAATTAAATAATTCGACAAAGTTTTTAAAACTTTCTTGTTATAGTTAAGATGGTGATTATAATGAGAGAGTTTTTTATTTTTGAACTTAAAGATGAATTTAAGAATCTATATATAGATAAACCTAGTATTCTATATAATATCTTTGAACAAATCTATACTTTAAAAAAAGAAGAATTAAACTATGGCTATAGTCTTTTTAGACAATTAACCAAGAAAATAGATAAAAATAAGACTGATAGATATTTATTTATTAAATATCATCAAAGTATCCCTTATAGTAAGAAAGAAGAAACTCATTACTATAATAATCCTGCTCATGATGAGATAAGTACTTTAGTAGTAAAACGTGCCTATATGCTAGTTAAAACTAACTATTATGACTGTTTCTTCTTTGATGAGCTAAATAGTATTAATAACACTTATTTTGCCGTTGATTTTAAAAATCAAGACTATTTCTTTCTAGATAGTAAGAAAATTCTTGTTTAATTTTCTAATTTAAGGTAATATATTGTTGTAAGGAGAGTGTTATTATGTTACACGATATATTAATGATTTTAATAGGTTTAGTAATAGGAGCGATTATTGGTTTCTTTATTGCAAGATATGTTACTAAAAGATATATGAAGAAGAATCCACCTATTAATGAAGAAATGATTAAAGCTTTAATGATGCAGATGGGTAGAAAACCTAATCAAAAACAAATTAATCAAATGATGAAATCAATGCAAAAATATATGTAGT
>CALVJB010000049.1 GCA_944332025.1 uncultured Bacilli bacterium | reverse complement strand
TACAATTCTATTATCTATCTAGTCTTTAGTGTTAATAACACAAGGAAATTACCTGTTCCTTTTATCTATTCTATATAAGTTATACCTATAATGCTAGTTTTAAAAGGAAATGCCGGACGCCGTTCGTGTTAGACGGACTATTGTTGTTCGCGTTACCATTGTTGTTGACGTTACGCACGTTTGACGTACCGTTGGTAATTCCCCACTATAATCTATTTAATCTAATTATAGCCTAATTTAATTTATTCAGTAAGCTTGAAAATAAAATTTCTAGCTTACTGACATCTAACTACCAAGAGTCACTACAAACGGATTAGATTTAGTACCTGTACCTCCGGAAATTGAGACGCTAGATTTTAGATTTACAGAAGGCCGGACGCCGATCGTGCTAGACGGACTATTGTTGTTCGCGTCACCATTGTTGCTGACGCCACGCACGTAGGACGCGCTAGATGGTGTTAAGGTCCAATAGTATGTATTATTAATATATCTATCAAATTGCCCTGACATTAATTCTCCAAAACGAAGTAAGCCTACTTTAGCTTCTGTAGTTGAACTAGTTAAACTACTCATAACAGTATCTGTATATTTGGCTAATTTATATGAGGCACTACTTCCTGCAGTACCTAAATACCACGTTGTACTATCTTCTATCATTGAACTATAACTGCTATCTACGTAACTTGTTAAATATTCTCCGTTTAGGAATGTACCTATTGTATTTGTACTTGAAAATGTTGCATTACTTCCAAAGTTCATTGTTATAAACTCCCCAGAACTTTTTAGTGGTTCGGCACTTACTATCTTTGTTCCTGTCCCATTTTCGTGACTTACTATCCTATATAGATTATTTTCATCATTACCAAATTTTATGTATTCTCCACTATATCTACTTGAAAGAAGTGTTCCTGAAAGATTAGTATCATTATCTCCGTTTAATCTATATGGATCATCTATTGTTCCATCACCGTCTACAATACGAACGCTAGATTTTAGATTTATTGATGGCCGGACGCCGAACGCGCCAGACGGACCATTGCTGCCCGTGCTACCAAAGTTGTAGACGTTACGCACGCGTGACGCATTATATGGTGTTAGGGTCCACCAATAAAGTCCATTATTTAAATAACCATTTCTTCCTCCATTATTACTAGATTGATATTCATACATATTTAATAATCCTACAGATGCTGTTACCGTTGTTGTTCCATTAGGTCTTGTTATACTTCCTAAACTAGTGGCATCTAATGTCGCATCCCATACTGCATCTGTTACTATAAAGTCCTCATAATCTCTTAAATTACCTAAGAAGCCATCTACTGTCGTATCATTTAACCACTCTTCCATATAACTGCCTTCAAAAGCTGTATTACTACTTGCATTATATGGTATAGTGCTTATATTCCACTGAGTTACTAACTTAGTAGTATTCGCTTCTTTGTTAACAGACACCGCTCTCCATAACTTACCACTATACCAGATATAGTTATTAGGGTCAGTGCCAGTTATAAACGTATCAACTCCATCATCATAGGTGCTTCCATCACCTAAATTACTTGCTAATAGTTTTTCTGATACTGTTGGTAATAAATCTTCTGGATTACCATCTAATCCATACACATTTATTTGGACACTAAATTGTAGATTTCCTCCATCTCCTTGAGGATTATAATCTTCATCTACCCACATTCTTAGTCTATAGTTATTACTCTCACTACTACTCATACTACTTGTATATAAACTCATCTCTCCTGATGGTCTTCCTGTAAAATTATTAGCATTACTCTCTTCATTATAAACTTCTGGTGTCATTAACTCTTCTTCTGTTCCATCATCTGTTAATCTAGTTAGATATAACTTTATATTAGATCCATCTATCTTTCTATCACTAGTTGTTACATCTTTTGCAGATATCTCATAATTAATATTTACATCTCCTGATATATTACTACTAACAGTAAAATCAAAGTATTCTCCTTGATTTAATCTAGTCTTACCTGTCGCGTCACGAGTCGGTAATGCTCCATTTAAACTTATTGTATTATCAGTCTCTTCATATGTCATAGTAATAGATCCAGTTGTAATTGTATTTAATTTAGTTCCTTCTCCTGTAAATCTAAAAGCTGCGTATGATACTCCTATTAAAGCTATTACCATTAATAATATTAATCCTATTATTACTATCTCTTTCTTTGTTTTTGTCATTTAAAACACTCTCCTCTACTACTTATTAGGATATCTATATTTCTTTATCCTATACATAGATACTCTACTATATAACCAATTATATCACATTAGGTCTATTTCCCCAAGAATATTTTAAACATATTAAAAGAGATATGTAAATAAACACTACATATCTCTTATTCACTAACTACATTTATCGCTGTTTGTAACATAGTATCATTATCATAGTTAAGAGTCTCTCCTTCTTGTAATACAGTCTCAACTCTATCAGTAGGAACAACTCCCTTATCATTAACCCAATTACCATCAGGAGTTAACCATTTTTGCACTGTATATTTAATAGTATCTCCGCTATTTAAATCACTAGCAGATTGTACTGTTCCTTTACCATAAGAATTAATACCAACTACATGAGAACCATAACTCTCTTTAAAGGCACTAGCAAGTATCTCAGATGCACTTGCACTCTCATCATTAATAATTACACTAACAGGATAATCTCTATCAATAGATTTCTTAGTTCCATAAACTTTCTCTGTTTCATTCTTAGTTTGTAATTGATATAAAACTTGTTTCTTATTTAAAAACAAACATAAAATATTCTTAACTTCAGATAAATAACCACCAGGATTATCTCTAACATCAATAACTAATCCCTCTATATTTTTCTTTTCTAACTTCTTTAAAGCATTATTAAATTGTTTATAAGAATTACTATTAAATATCTCTATTTTAATATAACCTATCTTCTTATTATTATTTTCATATATTTCACTCTCTATAACAGGAGTCTCTATAGTATCTTTACTAAGTTCAAAACTTAATTCTTCTCCATTCCTTGTTACAGTTAACTTAGAACTTTTTCCACTATCATCACCTGAAATCATATTAACCACTTCTGTTAAAGTCTTTCCTGTAACATCAGTATCATTAACTTTAGTAATAATATCTCCTATCTTTACACCAGCTTTATCAGCAGGACTACCATCAAAAACATTCCCTACACTAATAATACCATCTTTAAGCATAACTTCAACACCAATACCCTCATAAGTACCTGCTAACTCTTCATTAAAATCATCACTTGCATCTCCACTAAAGTATGTAGCATAAGGATCATCTAAATAATTAATCATTCCTTGTATACCAGCATCAATAAGTTCCTCTTTATCAACATCTTCATAATAATTATCAATAATATTATTATAAGTAGTAACTAATTCATCTAACTCATCACCATTTGATGATTTATCATTAAAGACAACAAAATTAACAATATTACCTAAAAGAAAACCAAACATAATAGCAATTATCATGATAATAATAACCTCAGAGAAATTAAAACCACTTCTTCTTTCTACTATAATCTCTCTAACATTACTATCATCTATTTCTTCTTTTACTTCTTCTAGATTCTCTTTATCATTAATATTCTTTTTCTTCTTAAACATTAGCATCACCCCACTGTTTTAATTTTATCACAAATAAAACAATATCTAAAGAGAAAATAAATTTGTTTTAACAGCTTTACACTACTATATGTAGAAACAACAAAAACAATAACAAGTATATTACATTTCATATTGACAACATCTATCTATTATGATACTTTATAGATAAATGGGAGACTTGTATAAAAGATGAGGGAAGGAGGAAAAATAATATTTTTGAAAAAACTTTGAATTTTGTAAATTGATAGCCATTTTTATGGTGAATTTTGAAAATTCACCTAGCGAAAATTGAAAATCTACCCCCATTTTTGGGATGAATCTTCAAAATTACCTTTTTGCAATCATTTATAGAGTATGCTATAACACTTGCAAGGAGGTATTATGATTAAAAAACGTATTAAAAATATTCCTAAAAATGTCTCTAATGAAAAGATTAGAGAATATATGATATCTAATAACTTTGTCTATGAAGGAACACTTGATAGTGTATTTAAATCTATTATGGGTGGTTGTCTTTTATATTTAGGAGACATAATATCTAAATTAACTGGACTTGATAAAACTTTTATTATTAAAAACTTCAAAGAACAAAATGTTGAATATAAAATATCTAATGCTCTAGAAAGAAAAAAAGTATCAGATTTTATCTTTAAATTACCAGGCTATATTATTAACCTAGAATGTAATCGTGGATACTGGGATGGATTAATAGAGAGAAATGATGCCTACTTTTGTAAAATAAAGGCTGAATTATTAAGTAAAGGTGAAGAGTATAGTAAAAAAATAAAAGTAATCCAGATTAACTTTGATATATTTGATAATTTTGAAGAATGTCTAGGAAAAGAAAACATCTCTAAATTTTATATGAAGAATAATGAAAATATAATAGAAACTAAAACAAGTGAAAAGATACATATAGATATGATGAAAAGTTATAATAAGTATCTTAATGGAGAAGAGTTAACTAAATTAGATAAAGAATTAGTAATATTAATGTTAGATGATTATTTAGAAATTAAAAAAATAGCGGAAGGGGACGATGAATTAATGGAAGTTTCAAAAAGATTATATGAACTAACAGATAACATTGATAATATAGGTCTATATGATCCAGAAAAAAGAAGAAAAGAAGAAGAAGCTTTAAAGATAGAGTATCATAGTAATATTGCAAAAGAAAAAGAAGCACAATCTATTGCTAAGAATCTTCTTAAAGATGGATTACCTATTCCTAAAATATGTGAATATACAGGACTATCTCAAAATCAAATAGCAATGTTATGTAACTAATAAAACTAGTCAAACGACTAGTTTTATTATTAACTATTTAAAAAAACTTGTAATTTCACTTAAGTCAGTAATAGTTTCTGTAACTTCTCCATCTTCAAACTTAAGTAAAGTATTCGCTTTAACTCTCAAGCTACTAGCATCATCAGTAACAATATCTCCATCAGTAACATATTTCTTATTCATACCATTAGATAAATCAACACTATATAGTTTAGTATCACTATTATTTAACTGATAAGAACTTATTAACGAACTAATAGTAGAATACTCATCACTAGAATCATAATATATTACATAATACTCATCATCACTCTGATTAAAAGACTCTCCTGCTAATATCTCATCGTACTGAATAGTATTCTCTGTAATTCTCTCTTCATCACCACTATCACTATTAAGTATAAATGTAGTTAAAAAATACATTCCTACTAATAAAACAATTGCAACTACTATTATTATTATAGTTTTCTTAACCTCACTAGGTAATCCCTTTTTACTATTTAAATAATCTCTTTTCATATACATCAATACCTTTCGTTACATCTCTAATGATATCATAAACAAAAGAAAAAATAAACTAATTTTTCAAGCACCCAATAGGAACAACATAAACATCATCATTACGTTTATAAGCATATCCCCCTGTCGCTGTTAATACCATTAAAAAAGATGGATTTTTCATTTTACTAGTATCTAACTTATTTTTAAGTTTTATTAAATTATTAGCACCTTCTTCTATTAATTTATCACCACCTAATTTAATTTCAATAAGCCCATAAGAACCATTTCTTAAATGAATAACTGCATCACATTCTAACGAAGAAGCATCTCTATAATGATATAAATTACCATTAATACTCTCTGCATAAACTCTTAAATCTCTAACGCAAAGATTTTCAAATATAAATCCAAATGTATTTAAATCATTAATCAAAGCATCAGGTCCTAATCCCAAAGCTGCTATTGCTATAGACGGATCGATAAAATATCTAGTAAAAGAAGTTCTAATAACACTTTTACTTCTTAAATTAGGATTCCAAGCCGGAACTTCCTCTATAACAAATATCTTCTTTAAAGCATTAATATATGAATAAACAGTATCTGCATCTAATGAAAAAGAATCATTATTAATCATATCTTCTCTTAAAGTTTCAATTGATACTTGACTACCAATATTTCTAGCATAACTTCTCATTAAATTTTTAACTCTTGTAGATTCTCTATTTATGCCATCAACTCTTGAAATATCAGAATTAACTACAGCATCATAATAATCAAAAGCTTGATCCAAAGCAATATCTTGATCCATAGATATACTTCTAGGCCAGCCTCCTCGACAACACAAATAAGCTATATCTTCCAAAGACAATTTATTAACACCACTAATATCTTTATTATCAAACAAGTCTTTAAGACTAATCTCCCCTGTAGATTCTAAAGATTCATATAATGACATAGGCCTCATTAATAAAAAAGAAAATCTACCAGTTCCTGTATGAGTAATTAAATTTTTATCAAGAGGAACATAAGAACCAGTTAAAATAAATTGCCCTTCATTCTTTCTATGGTCAACTTCAAATCTAACTGCATCCCAAAGTTTAGGAGCAATTTGCCATTCATCTATCAGTCTTGGAGTATCACCTTTAAGAAGCAAACTAGGATTAATATCAACAAGCATTAAATTTTGTTCTTTATTTTCAGGATTTGCCATATATAATACACTTTTAGATATTTGTTCTGCAGTTGTAGTTTTACCACACCATTTAGGTCCTTCAATTAAAACAGCACCTTTTCCTTTTAATTTTCTTAATAATATGTCATCAACAATTCTTTTCTTATAAGAGTCCATGTAATCACCTCCACTTAAATTTTATCATTATAATATTTTATTATCAACTTTTTTCGGTAAAATATAAATATTTTATTCGGTAATTTATGACATTTCAGTTCATCAATTTATAAAACATATAATCATTACTAGTATGTCGCAATCAGAAAAAAATAAACACTTTCGTGCTTATTTCATAGTAGGTAATACATTTATAGAGTTAGCTACTTCCAAGAGTTCATCTTGATTCATAACATCACTTACTAAATAATAATTAATACCACCACTT
>CALVJB010000048.1 GCA_944332025.1 uncultured Bacilli bacterium | reverse complement strand
TATGATGAAGAGATAGTTCATAAGATGGAGATTAATTCTGCAAGAAGTGATGGCAGAAAAGAAGGTAGAAAAGAAGGAGCTAGTAATGAGAAAAAATCTATCGCAAAGAATCTTCTTAAAATGAATTTATCTGTTAAAGATATAATGAAAGCGACAGGACTTTCTAAGAAACAAATAACTACATTGATGTAGGAAGTAAGTATTAAAACTAAATACTATAATATTTTTCTATTTAATTATTTAGTGTATGAAAAAAATCTCTATATTTTTTAACTTTTAAATAGTATAATGTAATTATAGAAGGTGATGCTTGTGTCTTATATTAGTGTTAAGAATCTAACTAAAGTTTATAAAATGGGAGAAGTTACTATTAAAGCAATTGATAATGTTTCTTTTGATATTGATGAAGGTGAACTTACTGTTGTTTTAGGTCCATCTGGAGCAGGTAAAACAACAATATTAAATATACTTGGAGGAATGGATTCTGCAACTAGTGGTAGTGTTGTTATTGATAATAATGATATCGCTAAATATAACAATAAAAAACTAACTGATTATAGACGTTATGATATTGGTTTTGTCTTTCAGTTCTATAACCTTATTGGAAACTTAACTGCTATAGAAAATGTTTCTCTTGCTAGTCAAATATGTAAACATCCAATGGATAGTGGTGAAGCTTTAAAAAGAGTAGGGCTATTGGATAGAAGAGATCACTTCCCAGCTCAGCTTTCTGGTGGAGAACAACAACGTGTCTCTATCGCTCGTGCTATCGCCAAAAATCCTAAAATATTACTTTGCGATGAACCAACAGGGGCTCTTGATTCTAAAACTGGTAAAAAGATAATTGAACTATTACAAGATACTTGTCATAAGATGAAAACTACAACCATTATTATTACTCATAATGCCGTTATTGCCGATATTGCAGATAAAGTTATTAAAGTTAAAAACGGTAAAATAGAAAGTGTTACTATTAATAAAAAACCTAAACTGGTTAAGGAGATTGATTGGTGATGTTAATCTTTAAGAATAGTTTTAGAAAAATATGGAAGTCTAAAGGAAGGTTCTTATCTTTAATCCTTATCGTTATCCTTGGAACATCTTTCTTTGCAGGTGTTAGAGAAACGGCTAGTGATATGATTAAAACTCTAGATAATTACTATGATGAGACTAATCTTTATGACTTTAAAATAGTCAGTACTATGGGCTTAACTGATGATGATATTAAGTCTTTAGAAGCTATAAAAGGTATAAAAGAAGTAGAAGGTAGTTATTCTTTTGATACCTTAATAGATGGAAATGCTATTAAAGTAAGTGCCTTATCAGATATTAGTAATGTTACTTTAGTTGATGGTAAAATGCCAAAGAACAATAACGAATGTCTTGGCGAAGAAGGATACTATAATATAGGAGATACTATTACTATAGATGATGATACTTATCTTAATAATAATACTTGTAAAATAGTAGGAACAGTTCAAAGTAGTAGTTATATTTATGAAAATAAAGGAATATCTACTGTAGGTGATGGTAAACTTGATAGTTTAATTTATGTAGTTAAAGATAACTTTAAACTAGACTATTATACCGAAATTTATTTAATAGCAGATAATACTAAGGAAGAGTTATCTTATAGTGAAGAGTTTGATGATATTATAGATAAAGTAAATAAAGAGTTACAAGAGTTAAAGCCTTTAAGAGAAACAGCAAGATATGAAGAGATTCTTGAAGAAGCGATGGATAAAATTGTTGATGCAGAGAATGAACTTAATAATGTTAAAAGTGAAAGTGAAGTTAAGTTTAATAATGCTTTAACTGAGTTAAATTCTAATAAGATTACTCTTGATGAAGCATTAGAAGAATATAATAGTGGACTATATAGTCTAAATAAAACTAAAGAATCTACAGAAACAGAAATTAATAATGGGTTTAATGCTTTAGATACTGCTAAAAATGAATTTAATAAAGCTTTATTAAATTCAGGACTTACTATTGATACTTTACAGCCAACACTTGATACTATTAATGCTAATATTAAAGAGATAGAAACACAACTAGGATATCTTGATCCTAGTGATAGTCTTTATGAAACATTAAATGCAAGATTAAATGAATTAAAAGCTAATAAAACTAATATCGAAACATTAATTAGTACTAATAATACTTTGATAGAACAGGAAAACACCTTAAATAATTCTCTTGCTACTTGGAATAGAGAATATAATAATGCAATAAACGAATTAAATAATGCTAAAGAAGAGATAGATAGTGGTTATGAAGAATTAAATAAAGGATATGAAGAGTATAATACTAACTATAATTTATATCTTTCAGAAATAGCAGATTATGAAACTGAAATAAATGAAGCTAGAGAAGAGATAAATAATATAGAAAAACCTGTATGGTATTTATTAACTAGAGAAGATTTAACAGGTTATACTTCATTTTATGAAAGTGCTACTAAAGTAGATTCTATTGCAGCAGTATTTCCTATTTTCTTTATCCTAATAGCATTTCTTATGGCTTTTAATACAATGAATAGAATGATCGAAGAAGAACGAGGGGAAATAGGAGCATTTATTTCTTTAGGTATTAGTAAAAAAACTATTTGTTTTAGTTATCTTTTATATATTTTGTTAGCATGTATTTTAGGTCTTGTTATAGGTCTAAGTATTGGTTATACATTAATACCAAGAATACTTTATACTGTATATGCAGCATCATTCACTATTCCAGAACTTTCTACTTATGTTAATCCATATGCTTGTCTAATAATAATCTTAACAACCTTTATCTTAATGAGTCTTGTTGTATTTATAACTCTTATTAAAGATTTTAAACTAGCTCCTGCTACTATATTAAGACCTGAAGCTCCTAAAGTAGGTAAGAAAATATTATTAGAGCATATCAAACCTTTCTGGAAGAAATTATCTTTCTCATGGAAGATTACCTTACGTAATTTATTTAGATACAAGAAAAGGATCTTTATGACTGTTTTAGGAATCTCAGGATGTACTGCATTACTTCTAACAGGGTTTGGTATTAAAGATAGTCTAAGTGATTTACTTGATATTCAGTTTAATGATATAACTCATTATGATGCAACTTTAGTCTTAAATGACGATGTTAACTTAGATGATGTTAATAAGTCTTTGACTGATAATAATTTAACTAATTATATAAATACTAATATTTCTAGTTTTACTTTTAAAGCAGATAATAAAAACTTAGATTTTACTTTAATTGCTTTTATGAACGATGATAGTGTAGATGATTATGTCACTTTAAAGTCTCTTGACGGCAGTGATTTAAACTTAAGTGATGATGGGGTTATTATTACTGAGAAGATGGCTTCTTTATTAGATGCTGAAGTAGGTAAGAATATTAGTATTAGAAATAGTGACAATGAACTATTTGTTGTTAAAGTCTCAGGTATTTGTGAAAACTATATAAGTAATTATCTTTATATGAATAGTACTTATTATGAAGAGATATTTGAAGATAATAATTATAACAGTTTTCTTGTTAATTTAGATGATTCTACTGATACTGAAAAACTATCTAATAATTTATTAGATACAGACTATTTTGGAGCGATTCAATATACAGAAGATAATATGGATATGTTTAATGATATAATAGCAGGTATGAATAATATAGTCTATCTTATAATAGCTTTCTCAAGTTTTCTTGCTATAACTGTTTTATATAATCTAACAATCATTAATATCAATGAAAGAAAAAGAGAAATAGCTACTCTAAAAGTGTTAGGTTTTAGAGATAGGGAAGTATCTAGTTATGTCTATAGAGAAACAATTATCTTAACAATAGTAGGAATAATTGTAGGAATATTCTTAGGTTTTTCTTTAAATACCTTTGTTTTAATGATAGCAGAAACAGATGAGATATTATTTATAAAGATAATTAAACCTTTGAGTTATGTTATTGCTTTCATTATCATAATAATCTTTAGTATAATAGTACAGGTAATAACTTACTTTATTTTAAAGAGGATAGATATGATAGATTCTTTAAAATCAGTAGAATAGTTTAATAATAGTTAATACCTAACAAAACTGTAATAAAATTTAGAAATAATTTGAATTTTTTTGCACCATTTGCTGTTTTGATTTGTGCATTGTATAACTTTTATATTGCTTAATTTAATTTCCGAACAACTCTAATGAAAGAAGAAGTTTTAAAGATTAGTAGACTAGTAGATAAAATGTTATTTTATACAAGAAGTGATGTTGTAGAAAAAGATTACTTTATTAAAGAAGTAACTCTTGCAGATCTTGTTCATCCAGTATTATTAGATTATAAGAATTATTTACTAAATTATCATATTAAAGTAGAAGTAAAGGATTTAGATAATTTAAAAGTTTATACTGATATTAAATGGTTAAACTTTATAATTAGTCAAATACTTAGTAATTCCTTAAAATATCAAAATAAAAAGAATAGACTAGTTAGAATTAAAGGAATTAATAACAAAAATAATATAAAGTTAGAAATATATGACAATGGAGTAGGGATAAAAGAATCTGATATATCTAAAATATTTGATAAAGGTTTTACTGGTAGTAATAGAAATAAAAAGAATGCTAGTGGTATAGGCCTTTATCTTACAAAGAAGTTATGTGATAAACTTGGTATTGATATTAAAATAGAATCAGAGTATTTAAAATATACTAAAGTTATTATTGCTTTTCCTAAAGGAAATTACTTTGTAAAATAGCAATTTTTATTACTGCAAAAACCACCAAATAACTTGTAGTTTTTGCAATGAACTGCAAAAACATTGACAGAAGAACTTAACAAGTATAAAGATAAGGATTTAATTAAAGTATTAACAGGTATTAGAAGAAGTGGAAAATCTACAATATTAGAGCAGTATAGTGATTTATTAAAAAAAGAAGGAGTTAATGAAAAGAATATAATTTATATAAATTTTGAAGATAATAATTATAAAGAGTTGTTTGATTCAGATAAATTACATACTTATATTTTAGATAATACAGATTCTAATGTAAAAAAATATATATTTTTGGATGAAATTCAAAATGTTCCTTTTTTTCAAAAATGTATAGATAGTTTATATTTGAGAAAATATTTAGATATTTATATTACTGGTTCTAACTCTTATATGCTATCTGGAGAACTTGCTACCTACCTTACAGGAAGATATATAGAAATACATGTGCTACCTTTATCATTTAAAGAGTATTTGAGTTATTATGGAGAAAGTGATGAGTTAAAAAAATATAATGATTATATTATGTATGGAGGTTTTCCTTATTTAATAAATTTAGATAATGATGAAGAGAAAATTAAATATCTAGATAGTATCTATAATACTGTTATTGTAAAAGATATAATAAATAGAAAAAAAATTAAAGATGTGTTAGTCTTAGAAAGTGTTTGCAAATTTCTTTTTGATAACATTGGTTCTTTAGTATCTATAAATAAAATAAGTAATACTTTAACATCTTTAGGAAGAAGTTCTTCTACTCATACAATAGAAGAATATGTAGGGGCATTACTTAATAGTTATATATTATATAAAGTTAATAGATTTGATGTTAAAGGTAAAGGGTTACTTAAGACCAGGGAGAAATATTATTTGTCAGATTTAGGATTAAGAACATATCTTTTAGGGAGAAATCATAATAAAGATTTAGGACATATTCTTGAGAATATTATATTTTTAGAATTAAAAAGAAAAGGTTATAGAGTTTATGTAGGTAAAAATGAAGAAAAAGAAGTTGACTTTGTAGTGGAAACAGGGGATGACTATATTTATATTCAAGTTTCTCTTTCAGTTAGAGATGAAAAAACTTTAGAAAGAGAATTAAGACCTTTAGAAACTATTCAAGACCATTATAAAAAATATTTAATTACTCTTGATTATGATACTAATAATTATAATGGAATAAAACAGATAAGTGCCATGGACTTTCTTCTTGGAAGAGTTGAGTTATAAAATAATAGTAGTTCCTTTTACTTTAAAATCTTTATAAAATTTAAGTTGTCTTACTAGTCTAAATAAAGCTTCATCCTTACCTTTCGCTTCTAACATAATATCTATATCAGTATTAAGAGGTTTTAGTAGTTTAAGAAACTTTATAAAGGAATTATAGTTTAAATAAGTACTATGATTTCTTTTTTGTTTAGAGTTTAAGGAAGAAGAAAAGTGCATTTTAGGATTAAGATTAGTATTTTCCCAGGTCTTTATAATTTTAGGTAATAGTTTATTTATTCTTTCGTTTTTCTCGTGATTACAGATAAAATGATGATAATCTAACACCATAGGTATATTTAACTCTTCACATATTAATAAAGTGTTAGTTACGGTATAAGTCTTATCATCATTTTCTAGGACTATTAAATTCTTTAACTCTTTAGAAAGTTTATTAAAATTATCTCTAAACCTATTCAATGCCTCTTCCTTAGTTGGTTTAGAACTACCTAAATGTAATACACACTTACCATTTATACCTAATAGTTTAAATATTTCTAAGTGAAACTTTAATATTTCTATACTATTATTGGTAACATCATTCTTTTCACTAGTTAGTAGACAAAATTCATCAGGATGTGTATCTATTCTAATATTATACTTACTTATAGTTTCCTTTAGCCTTTTAAAATCATCCTTAAATACTCCTTTATAATCAATACTTACATTAGGATGAGTAAGTAGGGGAAACATAGTATGAGTCATACGATAGAATTTAATCTTATTATCATGATTATACTTTAAGACTTTTTTAAAGTTTTTAAAATTTAGCTTTATTCTTTCAGTTAATAAATCTATTCCTTTATTATTTTCATATTTAGAGAATTCTTTAAAAGTTAAATTATGAGAATATATATCTAAAAGAGTAGGAGGATTACCTACATAACCTAAATTTATTTGCATAATCTTCACCTTTATTAGTTTTGTTAGTTATTGACTTTTTATACTTTTAATCTATAATATTGTTAAGAAAAGTAAACTATAAGTATCTTTACTTTTTAATGACTATATACTATAATATGCGGTAAATGGAGGAGAATCTATTTATGGATAGTGACAAACTTGCTAAATTAAGAGATTATTATAAAGATGAATTAACTATAATAGGTTTTAATGATTTAGAGGTAGTATCTAATGCTAGTTCTTTTTTTAAG
>CALVJB010000047.1 GCA_944332025.1 uncultured Bacilli bacterium | reverse complement strand
ATATTACCTACTGACCAATATATTCCTAAAGCGGATGGCATAAAGAATGCTGTTATGATAATGATTGCACTCATCATAATAGGCATCATCTTCATAGATGGATCACTTGCTTGGTTACTTGTTGTTTTAAACATAAAGATTGTTGAACCACCAATTATAATTAGAAGGATTATATACATATAGAATGTTTCTGTTCCAAATCCTACTAGTGGGGTTGTTCCTAACTGTATTCCTAAAAAGTTTTCTTCAAATATTGCTGGTACCCTATTTATTGCTTCTAAGAATGCTAATAAAAGAGGTAGTTGAATAAAGGAAATTAAACAACTTGTTAGGGGATTAAAATTATATTTTTTATAGACCATCATCATCTCTTGATTTTGTCTTAACATAGAATCTTGGTCTGTCTTACCTTCATATTTCTTTTGGATTCTAGCTAGTTCTGGGGAAGCTTTTTTCATCATTTCACTTTGAACAGCCATTTTTCTTGTAAATGGGAATAGTATTAATCTTATTATGATAGTAATGATTATTATACTAAGTGCAAAACTTCCTATATACTTACCTAATGTTAAGATTATAAATGCTAGTGGTTTAACAAATATTCCTGTCCATAGACCATCATATTCAGTTGAACCTGGTGTGAATTCTGAACATTTTGGTAAGTCTTTTAATTTAACACCATTTTCTTCATATAACTTTCTAGTTTGTTTATTTTCTGGTTGACATAGAATATTTTCTGTTAATGATTGACCTGTTTCAGGATTTTGTACTGCTTTATTATCTTTATCTACTAAAGTTGTTGTACATCCTGTTGCTAGGAATAACAACATTACTACAATGATAATTTTTGATTTTATTTTTCTTTTCTTCATATAATGCTCCTTACTTAATTTTATCTAATAAATATTGTAAGCTTGTCTCAAGTTCTTGATAAGAGAGATTTAGACAGCTATTTCTTATTATTATAATACAATTATAGTTTTTTTCATAGGTTTTGTTATAGTTTCTTATAATTGCTCTTACTTTTCTTTTTAACATATTTCTAATATGAGCCTTCCCTACTTTTTTTGGAACTGTTATTCCATATTTAGTAGGAGAATCTTTCTTTTCTTTATAAAAGATAACGAAGTTATAGTTTTTAATCTTTTTACCTGTTTCTATTACTTCATCAAAGACTCTACTTTCTTTTACTATGTACTTCTTGTTCATTTAATCACGTCCTAAAGTTAAAAAAACACTGCAAAAACAGTGAATTTTATTTTACTAATTCTTTGCGTCCCTTCTTACGACGACTATTTAAAATATTACCAGCACTTGCTTTACGTGCGAAGAATCCATGCTTCTTTGCTCTTCTTCTTTGGTTTGGTTGATATGTTCTTTTCATTATAACACCTCCAGACTTGAAATCTACATTATTATAATAGTTTAGTTATAGCTTTGTCAAGAAATTATTTTAATTACTATTTTCCCCTCTCCTTTATTCTATCATATTGAATTTTATATTTCTATAAGTTTTAAAAATATCTTTATCCACTATTTCCACATGGTGTGGAAAAGAAATATTAACTTGTGAATTTAAAATTTGTGGAAAATGTGGAAAACTCTATTTTTTGTTGATATTTGTCGGTTTAAACTGTGGAGAAATTTGTCGAAAAATTGTGGAAAACTAAAAAATTGAAAATTCCTATTCCTTTTTCCACAAATTTAGAGTATTATAATGGTAATTTAGGAAATTCAGGTGGGAGGTGATAGGGTGAATGTCGAAATTCTATGGCAAAATGTTCTGAAAGAGATAAAAGATGAACTTTCATCCCTAGCTTTCGACACTTGGTTTAGTGATGTTAAACTTGTAGAATTAGATAATGGGGTAGCGACTATTGAAGTACCTATGTCTATTCATAAAAAACATTTATCGGATAATTACTTCGAACTTATTAAAATGGCTTTAAATAAAGTAACAGGGACTAACTTTGATTTAGAGTTCTTACTTCCTGATGAGATAGATAATAAAAAGGTAGAAAAAGAGAAGGAAGAAGAAAAGGTAAGAGAAGAGGGTGTTCCAAAGTCTTTTAAAAACCAATCTAATTTAAATCCCAAATATAATTTTGAAAACTTTATAGTCGGTAATAGTAATAAGTTTGCTCAAGCGGCTGCCTTATCTGTTGCTGAAAATCCTGGTAAAATGTATAATCCTTTGTTTATCTATGGAAATAGTGGGTTAGGGAAGACCCATTTAATGCATGCGATTGGTAATTATATTGTGGAAAATTCTAATAGAAGAGTTCTTTATGTTACGAGTGATCAATTTAGAGATGATTTTGTTGGTATTAATAAGAAAGACGAGAAGGGTACTAATTTCAGTTATATAGACTTCTTTAAAAATAAATATAGAAATATTGATGTCTTGATAATTGATGATATTCAGTTCTTAGGTGGGGCGACTCAAACACAACAAGAGTTTTTCCACACCTTTACTAATCTTTATAATGATTCTAAACAGATAATCATTTCTTCGGATAGGTCTCCTAATGACTTGAAACTATTAGAGGAACGTCTTAGAACAAGGTTTTGTTGGGGACTTACTGTTAATATTTATCCACCTGATTTTGAACTTAGAAAAGAAATTCTTCGTAAGAAAATAATAGCAGGTAACTTTGAAACAGAGATTCCAGAAGATGTTATTGAATACATTGCTTCTAATATGGGAAGTGATGTAAGACAACTGGAAGGCTCTATCACTAGACTTGTTGCATATTCAACTATTATGGGAGGGGCGAGTATTGATATAAATCTTGCTATTGAGGCTTTGAAAGACTTTATTAGTAAAGGACTTAGTGAAAAGAATGATATTACTAGGATTCAAAAGATAGTTGCAGAGTACTTTCAGATATCTGTTGAAGATATTAGAAGTAAGAAAAGAAGTAGTAATATTGCTTTCCCAAGACAAATTGCAATGTATTTGTGTAGAAAACTTACTAGTGAATCTTTTCCTAAGATAGGAACAGAGTTTGGAGGAAAGGATCACTCTACAGTTATGCACTCCGTTGAAAAAATTGAACAAGAAATTAAAAATAATAGTGATTTAGCAGGAATTATTAAAAAGCTAGAGGATGATTTAAAACCATGAGATGTTGATAAGTTTTAGTTTTAAACTTTTTATCCACAAGTATTGTTGATAAAATTTATGCTATAATATAAAGGAAAATTGTAGTTTTCCACATTTTCCACTCTATAAATAAAAATATATATTAAGAAAGAAGGAATAAATAATGAAATTTACAATAAAAAAAGAAGTGTTAATGGAAGCGATTAATAAAGTAAGTAAGGCCATATCGAGTAGAAATGTTATTCCAGTTTTAGCTGGTATTAAATTTGAACTTACTAGTAAAAAGTTAGTTTTAACAGCTAGTGATAATGATATTACTATTCAAACTTTTATAAACTGTGATGATGAAGATATTATTAAAGTAAAAGAAGAGGGTAGTATTATTATTCAAGGTAAGTATATTTCTGATATAGTTAGGAAATTACCTGATAAATATATTAATATAGAAGTAGTAGATGAACTTAAAATACTTATTTATACAGAGAATAGTGAATTTAATTTAAATGGTATTAGTGAAAGTGAATATCCTAATATAGATTTAGGAGAGAGTAAAAGTCATATAGAACTTTCTCCTAGTGTTTTAAAAGAAATTGTTAATCAAACTGCTTTTGCAACTTCTATTGATGAGAATAAAGCGATATTAAATGGTATTAACTTTAATATAACTGGAGATATGTTAGAATGTAATGCAACAGATTCTTATAGATTAGCTAGAAAAGTTATTAAATTAGATAAGGTAAGTAAAGAAAACCAAAATATTGTAATTCCTAGTCGTAATTTAGTAGAATTTACAAGAATTATTGATGATAGTGATGAGATGATAGAGATTCATATCTTTAATAATAAGATTTTATTTAAATATCAAAACCTTTTATTCCAATCTAGATTAATTAATGGAACATATCCTAATACATCTAACCTTTTACCTAAAGATTATTTAGTTAAATTACATTTTAATATTAATCAATTTTATGATGTAGTTGATAGAGTTAGTATTTTAACTAGTGATAAAGATAAAAATACAGTAACACTTGAAACAGATGGGAATAATTTAATTATGAAATCTTCTAGTGCTGAGATAGGTAGAGTAGAAGAGAAGATGACTATTACTAAAGATCAAGATATTGATGTAAAAGTTTCATTTAGTTCTAAATATATGATGGATGCTTTAAAATCTTTTAATACAGAGACAGTTGAATTACATTTTGTAGGTGAAATTAAACCAATTTTATTAAAAAGTTCTGAGGATGAGAGCTTAACACAGTTAGTTTTACCTATTAGAACTTATTAAAAATTGAAAATTTGAGGAAAAAAGTAAGAAAATTTTACTTTTTTTTTAATTTTGTGACAAAAAAATACTTTTTTCGACAATATAATATAGTAGACTGATAGCAAAGCAAGGAATTGCTTTTTGAAGGGGGAAATTTTATGAAAGATTATGAAATTAATGATGAAACGCTTGCGATTATGCCTGGGGGAGATTTATGGGATTCAGTTGTTGTTGAAGATGACTGTAATTATGAGGTTAAAATGAAGCCTTTGGAAATAGTAGATTATAGTTGTAGATACTTTGGAAGTTCTTATGAAGGAAGAAAGATAGGAGCAGGGGAGATATTAAATAGTGGTTATAAATTGCCAGTTATGGTTGAAGATACTAAGAATTTAATATTTTTTCCTACTACTAGTCCAATAGATGATGATTGTAGTTGGATTTCTTTAAAAAATATTAAGAGTTATAATAAACTTACTAGTACTAAAACAGAAGTAGAATTTAAGAATGGTAAGGTACTTACAGTAGATATTTCCTATAATTCATTTAATAATCAGGTAATGAGAGCGAGTAGATTAGAATCTATAATAAGAAGTAGAAAAGAAAAAGCAAAATAATTGCTTTTTTTCTGTTTATTTAGGGGTAAATATGATATAATATTCTTGCGTGTATAGGAGTACTAAAATAGGGTGTAGGTGATTATATGGTCGTTTTTTTAGGCAATTATGATAATTAGGTCATTAAAAGTTACGAATTTTCGTAATTATGACAGATTTAATATAACTTTAGGTAGTAAAATGAATATTTTTATTGGAAATAATGCTAGTGGTAAGACAAATATTTTAGAAGCTATCGCTATTTTAGGACTTACTAAATCCTTTAGAAATGGATTAGACTGTGATGTTATTAAGTTTTGTAGGAAGAAAGCAGTTATAGAAGGTAGAGTCTTAAATAATAAGCAGATAAAGGATTTAAAGATAGAGTTTTTAGAGAAAGATAAAAATATCTATGTTAATTCTAAGAAAGTTAAAAAATATGCAGATTACCTTTCTAATTTAAATATTGTTGTTTTTACACCTAATGATTTAGATATTATAAAGGGATCACCTAGTATTAGAAGAAATTTACTTAATATGACTTTATCACAAATTTCTTATTCTTATTTAGTTACTTATAATGAATATAATAAAATTTTAAAGACACGTAATGAATATCTTAAAATACTATTTACTAATGGGATAGCTGATAAGACTTATTTAGATGTTTTAACAGATAAGTTAGTAGAGAAAGCTGTTTTAATTTATCAAGAAAGATTCAAGTATCTATCTTTAATTAATAGTTATATTAGTGATATTTATAATAATATTACAGAAGATAATAGAGTTATAAAGATAGAATATAAACCTAATATAGTTATTAATAATTATGAAATAGAAGGTATAAGAAAATCTTTAACTGATACTTATAAAAAGAATTATAGAAGAGAATTAAGCTCTGGTATGACGCTATTTGGGCCTCATAGAGATGATTTTTGCTTTATTATGGATAATAATACTGATATGAAGATTTATTCGTCTCAGGGGCAACAGAAATGTGCTGTATTAGCTTATAAACTTGCTTCTATTCCAATATTTAAAGAAAATAATGGTAGTAATCCAGTACTTCTTTTAGATGATATTTTTAGTGAACTTGATTTAAATAAGAGAAATAAGCTTTTAAAATATGTTAGTGAAGATATTCAAAGTATTATAACAACAACTGATTTAAAAAATATTTCCAAGAGGACTTTAAATGATGCAATTATTTTTAAAGTTAATGATGGAAAAGTGGAGAGGAGTTAAAGTATGGAAGAAAAGGTAGAGAATAATTATGATTCTTCAGCAATACAGGTACTTGAAGGATTAGAAGCTGTTAGAAAAAGACCTGGTATGTATATTGGTTCTACTAGTTCTAGGGGACTTCATCATTTAGTATGGGAGATTGTTGATAATGCTATTGATGAAGCTTTAGCAGGATATTGTACACATATTGAAGTTACTATTAATAAAGATAATAGTATTACAGTAAAAGATGATGGTAGAGGTATTCCTGTTGATATTCATCCTAAAACTGGTAAGAGTACAGTAGAAACTGTTTATACAGTGCTTCATGCCGGAGGTAAGTTCGGAGGTGGAGGATATAAAGTATCAGGAGGACTTCACGGTGTTGGTGCTAGTGTAGTTAATGCTTTATCTGATTGGTTAGAAGTTAAAGTTTATCGGGGTGGTAAAGTATATTACCAAAGATATCAAACAGGTGGTAAGCCTGTAGAAGCTTTAAAAGTGATAGAAGAATGTGATATTAATAGAACTGGTACTACAGTTACTTTTAAGCCAGATGATCAAATATTTACTGAAACAACAGTATATGATTACGATATTTTAAAGACAAGACTTCGTGAGTTAGCATTCTTAAATAGAGGACTTCGTATAACTTTATACGATGATAGAGAAGATCCTAAGAAAGATAGTTTTCATTATGAAGGTGGTATTCGTGAATATGTAGAGATGCTTAATAAGAATAAAAATCCTATACATCCTACAATTATTGATATAACTGGAGTAATGCAAGATATATCACTTGAAGTTGCTTTACAATATAATGAATCATATAATGCAGCGATATATTCTTTTGTTAATAATATTACAACACCAGAAGGTGGAACACATGAAGATGGTGTAAGACGTGCATTAACAAGAATTTTAAATAAGTATGCACAAAATAATAATTTATTAAAAGATAAAGATGATTCTTTAACTGGTGATGATGTAAAAGAAGGTATTACAATGATAATATCAATTAAACATCCTAATCCACAGTTTGAAGGTCAAACTAAGACAAAACTTGGTAATAGTGAAGTTAGAAGTGTTGCTGATAAGATTTTTTCAGAACCTTTTGAAAGATTTTTATTAGAACATCCTGATGAAGCGAAGATTATTATTGAAAAGTGTATAACTGCTTCTAGAGCACGTGTGGCAGCGAAGAAAGCAAGAGAGTTAACTCGTCGTAAGGGTGACCTTGATATGACTAATGTTTGGGGTAAACTTAATGATTGTAAGAGTAAAGATGCGGGAGAGTGTGAAATATTCTTAGTCGAGGGGGACTCTGCAGGTGGTTCTGCTATTAAAGGAAGAAATAGTATGACACAAGCGAT
>CALVJB010000046.1 GCA_944332025.1 uncultured Bacilli bacterium | reverse complement strand
ACTAATATGAGTAGTACAGTTTCTACTACTACAAATGCTAAAGTAGGATTACTAAGGTTTGGAGAATTAATGGCAGGGCAATTTGACAGATATGGTAATAATATAGCTTATTGGACTTTGACACCATATAGTACGTCAAACGTGCGTCGCGTGAGCAACAATGGCTATGCGGACTACAGCGCTCCGACCAGTTCGAACGGTGTCCGGCCATCCATAAATCTAAAATCTAGCGTGCAAATAACCTCAGGAACAGGTGTAAAATCTGATCCGTTCGTTTTGACTCTAGGTAGTTAGTAAATAGAAGTGAGCAACTCTTTAGTTGCTCTTTTTCCATCTTGACATCATTTATCTATTATGATACATTGTATATAGATGGGAGACTTGTATAAAAGATGGGGGAAGGAGGATTTTGAAAATTTTTGAAAAAAGATTGAATTTTGTAAATTGAGGGTACTTTTTAGGGTAAATTTTCAAAATTCGTCCGGGGAAAATACAAAATTCGCCTTCATTTTAGGACTGAATTTTCAAAATTACCTTTTTGCATTAGTTTTATGACTATGATATAACACTTGCAGAAAGGAGAAATGCTATGAATAAAACACCTAGATTTATTTCATTAATGTCAGATACTACTGCAAAAGCTCTAATTAAAGATGATCATTATAGATGGTTTTATGAAGACTTTATTAAATTTGCAACAGGTATTGATTTAAAGGATTATATAGCAATAGATAATGAACTTAATACTGGTAATAAGGTTAAAGATTATAGAGCAGATACTATATTTCTTAACAAGAATAGACTCGTTAATTTAGAATTTAATCAATTTGTTCATACTCATACAATGATAAAGAACATTAAATATGCTTTTAGAATGGCAGGTAACGGTTATTTATCTGGAGAGCAGTACTATCATAGATTTGTGATACAAATAAATCTAAATAATATTATAAAGGATTCTAAAGTAAAAGAGTGGAACGAAAAAGATTATAAGTTAGAAGATTATAATTCAAAAGCTTATTTAAAAGATGTAAGAATAATTACTATAGATTTAAGAAAGTATAAAGGAATAGTATATGATGGTACTAATAAATACGAAACATATCTATCTATGTTAACAGCCGAATCTTACGAAGAGATGGAAAGAATAGTAGGAGATTTAGAGGAGGGAAAAATAATTATGAAAAAATTAAAAGAATTAGGTATGGATGATGAGTTTGGAATGTACTATGATGCAGAAATAGTACATAGAAAAGAAGTAAATTCTGCAAGAAGTGATGGTAGAAAAGAAGGTAGAAAAGAAGGCAGGAAAGAAGGTAGAAAAGAAGGCAGGAAAGAAGGCAGGAAAGAAGGTGCTAGTAATGAGAAAAAATCTATTGCTAAATCAATGCTTGCTAAAAAGATGGATATACCTTTAATAAGCGAACTAACTGGACTATCTAAAAAACAAATAACAATGTTAATGTAAAGAGGGGAAAATAATTATGAAAAAATTAAAAGAATTAGGTATGGATGATGAGTTTGGAATGTACTATGATGCTGAAATAGTGCATAGAAAAGAAGTAAATTCTGCAAGAAGTGATGGTAGAAAAGAAGGTAGAAAAGAAGGCAGGAAAGAAGGTGCTAGTAATTAGAAAAAATCTATTGCTAAGAATCTTCTTAAAGATGGATTACCCATTTCCAAAGTATGTGAATATACAGGTCTTTCCAAGAAACAAATATCAATGCTAAGCTAATGTAAATTAATTTAATTACCTCTTTTTCTTTTTCCCATATAATATAATGGTGTTATGTATGGAAATAGATTATGAAGAGATTAAATATTTAGAAAATCCTAATATAATTGATATTAGAGAACATTACTTATATGAAAGAGGACATCTTAAAGGCTCTATTAATATTCCTTTAAGAGTTTTAAGAACTATGCCTGATAAGTATCTTTCTTTTGATAAGGCATACTATTTAATCTGTGAAACTGGTTTTAATAGTAAGAGACTTTCTACTATTCTTAATAATAAAGGTTATCATACTTATAGTATAAAATTTGGTTATGAAAAAACCTCTTGATGAAAATTTGTTCTACATGTATATTATATATAGGAGGATGAATATATGGATTACTTAATTATAGGATTACTTGTATTAATAATAATATTAATAGTTATATCACTTATGAAAAATATTAATGAGTCTAAAATAACTGATAGACTTAATAATTTAGAGATTACTACTATTAAAGAATTAAATGAATTTAAAGAGGGATTAACAAGAAACTTAACAGATGATTTTACTAAATTAAATGAAGGATTAGAAAGAAGACTACTTGCTATAAATGAGACAGTTAATGAAAGAATTAATCAAAATTTTGAGAAGACTAATAAAACATTCACATCAGTAATAGAACGTCTTAGTAAAATAGATGAAGCTCAGAAAAAGATAGATACACTATCTACTGATATTATCTCATTACAAAGTATTTTAACAGATAAAAAGACAAGAGGAATCTATGGAGAAGTTAACTTAAAACATATCTTAGTAAATATCTTTGGAGAGGGAAATGATGCTATTTATAGATTACAATATACATTACCTAATGGTACAATAGCAGATTCTGTTCTTTTCGCTCCAGAACCTCTTGGAACCATTGCAATAGATTCTAAATTTCCATTAGAGCATTACCAAATAATGGTTAATAAAGATTTATCTAAAGCTGAAAGAGAAGCTGCTACTAAAGCCTTTAAATTAGATGTAAAAAAACATATAGATGCTATTAGTAGTAAATATATCATAGATGGTGTTACTAGTGATCAAGCAATTATGTTTTTACCTGCAGAAGCAATCTTTGCAGAAATTAATGCTTATCATCCAGATTTAATAGAATATGCTTATAAAAAACGTATTTGGTTAACTAGTCCAACTACATTAATGTCAACATTGACAGTAATACAAATGATTATTAAAAATATGGAAAAAGATAAATATACATCTATTATTCATGAAGAACTAAATAAACTAAGCTTAGAATTTGCAAGATATAAAGAACGTTGGGATAAACTATCTCGTAGTATTCAAGCAGTTAATAAAGATGTAGAGAATGTCTCTATTACAACAGATAAAATTAGTAAAAAATTTGAAAGTATTAATAAAGTAGAGTTTAAAGATGCTAAAGAAATAGAAACAAATAAAGAGCTTCTTTAAGCTTTTTTTGTATAAAAAATAATTATTTCTGTATACTAAAAATAAATTAGAATAAATTATATTAGGTGATATTATTAAACATATAATTATAGGAATAATAGGATTTATTTTAACAACTATAGGTTTCTTTTACTTTATAGTTTATTCTAATCTATTTACATTTGGCTATTCTTTCAAGGAATATTTAATATTTATGGCATCTAATATGAAGAATTATACATTACTATTAGGTATTATCCTTCTATTAGTTGCTTTTAGAAAGGGGAAAAAACTATGATATATACATATGATATTTTATTAAATTGGACTAAAGATGATAGACTAAAAGAGTTTTTTGAATGGAACTTAGAAGATGATTTAGAGCATATTAAAAAAATGCCTATCATTAGGATAAGAGAAAGTATGTTGAAAGACTTATTAACATCTAAAATAAAGATGAGTAAAGAATTTCTTTCTAAAATAAAATATAAAACAGAAAGTTATTTTCATAATGACATAGATGTAATAGATTATGCAGTTATTGTGACTACTTTAAAAAAATCTCTAGCTTTAGAACTAGATAATGAAGGTAATGTTATTTATAAAAGTAATCTCTTATTAGATGAAGAAGAGGAAGTATTAGAAATAGGAGAAGAGTTAATGATAATGGATATAGATTATAAAGTAGTTAGTAAAAATAATAAAATATCATATCTTACTAGGAAAGAAGAGGAAGAAAAGAAATTCTTAACTAAGGAAATAAAAAAAATAAAAACAAATAAAGAAGAATCTAAACTAAATTATTTATATAAAGAGTTTTTTTCTACAGAATTAAATAATTTTAATGATAAATTAAAATTAATAGAAAAAGAGATATCAAAGGATTATAGTTCATTTCATCATAGGTTATATAATCTTTTAAAATTATCTACAACAAAAAAGAAGTGATTATTTAATTTTATATACTTTAGTAATCTCTTCTTCTTTTCCTTTTTCATCTTTATCTTTTAATATCTCTATATATTGATTATGATCCATTATTTCTTGAGTATAATTTATTATCAAGTTCTCTAATTCTTCTAAATTTATTTCATCTTTTTTATTTTCTTCATTCATTTTATATCCCCACAGTTTTGACTGATATAAATTATAAGATAAATAATTTTTATTGTCAATTCTGTATAATTTATAAAAATACTGCAAATAATAATTTTAGGTGATAGATTATGAAAAAAATATTTTTATTGTTAATAGCAGTATTTTTAATAACAGGATGTAATGATATGATGAATACTCCAACAAGAAGAGTAGAAGAGTATCTAGGTAAATATCAAATACTAGATAGTACAGTTTTAACTGAACTAGATAATGTTGTAGATAATAGTGATTATAGTAATGATTATAAGGAAGAATACAAAGAGTTAATGATTAAACAATATCAAAACTTATCTTATAAAATAAAAAATGAACAGACTGATGGAGATACTGCTACTGTAATTGTAGAACTAGAAGTATTTGATTATAATAATGCCTTATCTGAAGCGGAAGATTATATAGATGAGCATGAAAGTGAGTTTGTTGATGATGAAGATGAAACAAGAAAAGAAAAAATTGATCATTATAAGATCAATGCTATGAAAGAGGTAACAGATAAAGCAAGTTATACTATTAATTTTAGTTTAGTTAAAGATAATAAGAAATGGGTATTAGAAAAGATAAGTGATAGTGACTTAGAAAAGATTCACGGTTTATATGAAGATTAAGTTAATAATCTAGTATTTATATAATAAGTACTAGTTTTTATTTACGAAAATTCGTATCAAAAATATTTCAAAAAGTGTTGACGAACAATTATTCAAATGATAAGATAATTTTAATTAATTATTTATTAGATTGTTAGAGGTATTAATGAAGAAAATAGTAAAAGAAATAAAAAAATTAGAAATATTATTAGATAAAAAATTATATATTCTTAAAGATAAAGTAGATTATATAATTAGTAATAAAATATCTGATAAAAAAGAGATAGAATTTACTTTAGATAATCTATTAGACTTAGTATATTGGTATGGTGATAACATAAAAGAATTATATTATAGTTTACTTGAATTTTATAAGGATATTGATTTAAAAGCTGCCAGTGATTACGAAAAGTTTTATTTAGATATTATTAATGAAGAGTGAAGGGTGTGATGATAATGACTAAAATAAATAGTGTTAAAGAAATAAAAAAGATAATTGATAAGTTAATTATACCTGGATATCATTATAAAACTAATTTTAGTTGTCCTGACTTTTTAGTAGATGTTGAATCAAAATTTATAATAATTGCAAAACCAGTTTGTACTGATAAAGATTTTCATTATGAATTTATTTTAGATACACAGTTTTTATCTGAAAAGGAGATAAATTATCAAGAACTAGTAATGATAAAGAATATTATTGAAGTTTTAGAAGAAAACAGAAATTTCGTTTTGAAAAGATTAAAGAAATATACAGTGGACGAATATAAAGAAGAATTAAGATTAAGAGAAGAACAAAGTAGGAAAATTCTTTTAGCTTTAGATAATTATATTAAAACTAGAGAAATGTATTATTAAAGAAAGGAAGTGTTAATATGAGTGAATTAAAAGAACAAAATGACTTATTAATTTACAAAGATGAAAATGATAATATTATAGTAGATGCGATATATAAAGAGGAAACATTATGGCTAACTCAAAAAGGAATGTCAAAAGTATTTGATTGCACTACAGACAATATATCATATCATTTAAAAAATGTTTTTAAAACGAAAGAATTAAAAGAAGATTCAGTTACCGAGGAATCCTTGGTAACTGCTTCTGATGGTAAAAACTACAAAACTAAAATATATAACTTAGATGCTATTATCGCTGTTGGGTATAGAATTAATTCAAAAAAAGCGACCAATTTTAGAATTTGGGCTACTAAAGTATTAAAAGATTATATGATTAAGGGATTCGCTTTAAATGATGAGAGATTTATTAAGGGTAATAAACATGATGCAAAATATTTTGATGAATTACTTGAAAGAATAAAAACTATTAGAGTTAGTGAAAGAATGGCTTATCAAAAAATAACTGATTTATTTATTGCGACTTCAACAGATTATAATCCTAAGAGTGAAGAAGCATACACTTTCTTTAAAATAGTTCAAAATAAACTTCATTATGCAATTTTTGGACATACTGCGGCGGAACTTATATATAGTAGAGCAGATGCTTCTAAAGAACATATGGGACTTACTAATTGGAAGAATTCTCCAGATGGTTTAATATATAAATATGATGTAAGTATTGTTAAAAATTATTTAACTGAAGAAGAACTATCTAAATTAAATGATTTAACTAATTTATTTTTAGTATTTGCCGAAGATGAAGCGAAAGAAAGACATGTTATGACTATGAAAAATTGGATTGATGCAACAGATGATTTATTAAAGTTTAGAAGAAAAAAAGTATTAAGTAATGCAGGAAGTATTTCTCATAAAGAAGCAGTAGACAAAGCAGAAAGAGAGTATGAAAAATATAGAGTTATCCAAGATCAAGAATATATTTCTTCTATGGATGAATTCTATAAGAAATATTTAGAAGAAAATAATAAATTAAATGATAAAAAATCTGGAAATTAAGGATATATGAATTAGAAAAATACATTTAATATTTAAATAGGTTTAATGATGGAGTCTTTACCTAATAGTAATGAAGTTTAATAAAATTCGGTCGTCGAGGCTGACTAAATTAAATTAATTTGATAAAATAAATACAATATGAAGAAATAATTGGATTGTTGAGGTTAACAAGCTAACCTGTAATTAAAAGTAAAAATAGTAAATTTAATGTGCTTGGTCATTTTGTTGGTTTCAACAAAATGATAGAAAAGGAAAGTGGTTTAAATGAATGAAAATAAGCAAATAGTGCAATGGGCGAGCCACATTTATGCCAAGCCACCTCTAAACCTTTATAAAATAAGGGAATTAGAAAAATGGGTTCTTACACATTTTCGCAAAATATGCTAAATTTTATTGATTTTCATAAAAAATATAATCATGATATAATTAGTAAGAATTTTATTGTATTTGAGTAGTCAAAATGAGTAATTATTATTGATGAAAAAAGTATAGCATGACATAAATATGTTAGCGAATAATTAAAATTGTGATAGTAGATTGGAGGTAGTGATGAAGAAAATTGATAATAATTATACTAACAATATTTTTGAAGATATAAAACATATTGATGAATATGGAAATGAGTACTGGTTTGCTCGTGATTTGCAAAAAGTTTTAGAATATAAGGATTGGAGAAATTTTTTAAAAGTTTTAGATAAAGCAAAGGAAGCTTGTTGCAATTCTAGATTTAACGTGGATGAACAACTTGTTGAGGTCAACAAGTTGTCAAAAAGAAACAATAATGCTATTGTTAATATACAAGATTATAAATTATCGAGATATATATGTTATTTGATAGTTCAAAATGCCGACCCAAGTAAGGAAGTGGTTGCTTTAGGTCAAACTTATTTTGCTGTTCAAACAAGAAAACAAGAAATTACTGAACAAGAATATGATTCTTTATCAGATGATGAGAAGAGATTTTATCAAAGAAAGTTAACTAGACGAGGAAATTATACATTACAAAAAGTAGCCTCATCTGCAGGAGTTAAAAATATGGCCGAGTTTCATATGCAGGATATAGAGGATTATATAATGGTGAAACTGCTGATGATATTTTCAAGAGGAAAAAATTACGTTATAGAGAAGATATTTTAGATAATATGAATGAGGATGAATTAGTAGCAAATTTGTTTAGAATCAATCAAACAAAACAAAAACTTTTAAGAGATAATATTCAAGGCGAAAATAATGCCAAAAACGTACATTATGAAGTAGGTAAAAAGGTAAGAAAAGCAATTGCCGATATTGGTGGTATGATGCCTGAAGAAATGCCAACACCAAAAAAGAGTTTGAAAGAACTTGAAAGGGAAAAGAAACAGCTAGCAGATAAGAAAAAGAGAAAATTAGTAGCGGAAACAATAGAGTAAGGAAGTGATAAAAATGGATAATAAAGAAAAAAGTTTGGCATCACAGTGTATCGGGTGCTTGATACCAATTTATTTAACCCCTCCAAGAAATCCTTATAAATAAAGGGTTTGCGAGCATATAGATCTTACACGTTTTTTCAAAAAAACAGTAAAAAATAATAAAAAGCAATCAAAAATAGTTAAAAATGGGGTGTTTGTTTTTAGTTGATACCACAA
>CALVJB010000045.1 GCA_944332025.1 uncultured Bacilli bacterium | reverse complement strand
AATACCTAACTCTGCAATCAGAGACAGTGGTGTAACTGACTTTACTTATGTATAGGGGATTTCTATTATATTAGAAATTCTTTTCTTTTTACGTCAAATAATTCTTTTTTTCTTTAATCATTTTGTTATTTATATTAAAATAGATAGTGTTAGAAAAGAGGAAATTTATGAATGAAGTAATTATTGAAGAAATTAGTAAAGATTTAGATATTAGTAAAAAGCAGGTAATGACTGTTTTAAAATTATTAGAAGAAGGGAATACTATTCCTTTTATTGCAAGATATCGTAAAGAAGCGACTGGGGCTTTAAATGAAGAAGTTATTAAATCTATAGATGATGTTTATCAGTATCAAGTTAATTTAATGAAAAGAAAAGAAGATGTTATAAGATTAATTGATGAGAAAGGTCTTCTTACTGATGATTTAAAATCTTCTATTATGAAATGTACTAAACTTGTTGAAGTAGATGATTTATATCGTCCTTATAAAGAGAAGAAAAAGACTAAAGCAACGGATGCTATTAATAATGGATTAGAACCTCTTGCTAAAATTATTATGTCTTGTCCAGTTAAGGGAGATATTGAACAAATAGCAAGTCGTTATCTTAATGATAAAGTTAAGAGTATAGAAGAAGCTGTAACTGGGGCTAAGTATATTATCGCTGAATGGATTAGTGACAATGCATATTATCGTAAATGGATTAGAAGTTATATCTTTAAAGAGGGAGTTATTGTTAGTAAATTAAAGAAAAATGCTGTTGATGAAGAGAAGACTTATAGTAACTATTATGAGTTTAGTGAAACAGTAAAATACATTAAACCTCATCGAATATTGGCGATAAATAGAGGTGAGAAAGAAGGAGTCTTGTCCGTTAAATTAGATTATGATGTAGAAAAGATAGTTAAATATTTAGAGACTAAAGTTATTAAGAATAAAGAGTCATTTTGTTATGAAATAATACTTGAGGCAATTAATGATAGTCTTAAACGTTTAATACTTCCTAGTGTAGATAGAGAGATTAGGGCTGAACTTAAAGAAAAAGGTGAGGTACGTGCTATTGATAATTTTTCTACTAATGTAGAGAAACTTTTACTTACTCCTCCATTAAAAGATAAAATTGTGCTAGGATATGACCCTGCTTTTAGAACAGGATGTAAACTTGCTGTTTTAGATAAGACTGGTAAAGTATTAGATATAGATGTAATTTACCCAACAGAGCCACATAATGATATAGAAGGGTCTCGTAAAAAATTACTTGATTTAATAGATAAATATAATATAGATGTAATTGCAATAGGAAATGGTACAGCATCACGTGAAAGTGAAGCTTTTGTTGCAGATACTATTAAATCTTGTAATAGAGATGTATCCTATATAATAGTAAGTGAAGCTGGAGCATCAGTATACTCTGCAAGTAAACTTGCAATAGAAGAGTTTCCTGATTTAACAGTAGAAAAAAGAAGTGCAGTTAGTATCGGAAGACGTGTGCAAGATGCTTTATCTGAACTAGTTAAAATAGATCCTAAAAGTATTGGAGTTGGTCTTTATCAACATGATGTTCCTGTTAAGAAGTTAGATGAATCATTAAACTTTGTTGTTAGTAAAGCAGTTAATGGAGTTGGAGTTAATCTTAATACTGCTAGTCCCTCTATCCTAAAATACGTATCTGGCCTTAATAAAAAAGTAATTGATAATATTATTTCTTTTAGAGATAAATATGGTAAATTTAAAAATAGAGATGAGATTCATGAAATATCTGGAGTTACTGATAAAGTATATGAACAATCAGTTGGTTTTTTAAGAATACTTGATGGTGATAATCCTTTAGATAAAACATCTATTCATCCAGAGAGTTATGATAAGACGAGAAAACTTTTAGGATATTTAGGATTTACTGAGAAAGAAATAGGTAGTAAAGAGCTTATAAATAAATTAAATACTTTAGATATAGAGAGTCTTAGTAAAGAGATAGATATTGATAAATATACTTTAGAAGATATTATAGAGTCTTTAGAAAAACCTATGAGAGATTTAAGAGATAATTATCCACAACCAATTCTTAGAAGTGATATTTTACATTTAGAAGATTTAAAAATAGGTGATAAATTGCAAGGAACTGTACGTAATGTAGTCGATTTTGGTCTATTTATTGATATAGGTTTAAAAAATGATGGTCTTGCTCATATATCTAAATTAACTCATGAATATATTAAGAATCCTAGTGATTTATTTAGTGTTGGTGATATAGTTGATTGTTATGTAGAAGATATTGACTTAGATAAAAAGAAAGTTAGTCTTAGTTTGTTAAAAAATAGTATTTAATTACTATTTTTTTTGTGATATAATCTTTATTAAGATAGGTGATGGTGATGATAAAAAGAAGTGTTAAAAATGTTAGTAATTTTTTTAAGAAAACAAATAATGATTGGTTAAAGGTAACAGTTTCTACTGTAATAGCAGCGGTAATGGTTATATTCTTTTCTAAGACTGTAGCGGTTTCTTATGCTATTCCTGATACTTTACCTGATACTTTAACATCAGGTCAAAGTGAACCTACTGATAGAGTTAATTTATTTCCTACTTTAGATGGAAATGAGATAATCGCTCTAAATTCGTTTTATGCTACTGATAGTAGTGGTGTTCAATATGTAGTTTATTGTCTTGAAAAAGAAAAACAGTGGGCTACAGGGAAAACTCTTACTAGAAGTGATAATCCTTTAGATGCTGGTTATGTTTATATTATTCAAAATGGTTATCCTGCTAAGAGTTTAACTGGTAATAGTGAAAATGATGAATATTTAACAAGAATTGCTGTATGGTGGTATCAAGATAGGAGTAGTGGAGTAAGTGATACAGAGGATGGAGTTTTAACTGCTAATCAAAAGAGTGTTATTAAGTCTAGTTCATACTATCAGTATATTGAACCTTTGATAGAAGGTGCAGTTAATGCTAAAAATAATCCTACGGTTGTTACACCTACATTTAGTGTTAATAGTAGTAATTTTAGTTTAAGTAGTGATAATACTTATTTAATTACAGATGTAATTAATGTTAGTTCTAATGTATCTTTTACTAATTATCAAGTTAGTGTTAATAATCCTGCTGTTCAAGTACTTGATAGTAATAATAGTCCTGTTACGGGAGCAATTAATAGTGGTAATGGCTTTAAATTAAGAGTAAATCTTGCTGATTTAGATCAACCTATTACTGTAAATGTCAGTGTAACTATTAATTATTCAGAGTATGAAGCATATAGTTATTCTCCTCCTAGTGGTATGGATAATATGCAAGAATCTTTTGCAGCAGGACTTGTTCCTGTTCCAAAACAAAGTACTGTTTCTACTAATGTTTCTATGCCTACAGGTAGTATAACTATAAGAAAAGTAGATGGAAGTGATAATCCTTTAGCAGGTGCTACTATAGAAGTTAGACGTGCTATTAATGATAGCGTAGTTGCTAATTTTGAAACAACAACTAGTGATTATACTATTTCTAATTTATTACCTGGTGTATATATAGTTAATGAGCTTTCAGCACCAGCAGGTTATAATATAACTAATGCTAGTAGTAATGTTGTTCTTGATACAACAAATTTAAATCCTAGTTTAACTATTCGTAATACTTCAAATGATGTTAGAATTAGAAAAATAGATAGTACGACAAAAGAACCTGTCGCAGGGGCAGTTTTAAGGGTATTGGATAGTACTAATGAAGAAGTTTATAGATTTACTTCGACTAATGATTATGTTAGTATTCCTAATTTGAGTCAAGGTACTTATAGGGTAGAAGAAGTGTCTGCACCAGCTGGTTATGTTTTAAATACAGAAGGAAAAGAATTTACAGTAAGTAGTAGTAATTCTAGTGTTACTGTTGATTTTGAAGATGAACCTAACGAGATTATTATTGAAAAAAGAGATGCTAGTGATAATTCCTTTGTAAGTGGAGCGGGCTTAAGATTAGTAAGAGTTTCTGATAATAGAACTATTGATGAATGGACTTCTAATAATAGTGGACATACTATTAGAGGCTTAGAACCTGGTGATTATAAAGTAATTGAAACTTCTGCACCAGATGGCTATACAATAAGTTCTAGTGAGGTTAATTTTACAGTTACTAATACGCAGACTGAACCTTTGACTGTTACATTCTATAATTCTAATAATCAAGTTAGTGTTGTTAAAAAAGATAGTGAAACTAATGAAATTGTAAGTGGAGCGACATTACAAATTACAGATAGTTCTGATCATGTAATAGATACATTTACTACTACAGATAGTCCTCATGTTTTATCTAAGTTAGATCCAGGTACTTATTATGTTAAAGAGACAAAGGCACCTGATGGTTATGTTTTAGATGATAGTACTGTTAGTTTTGAGATTAATGATAGTACTAATAATCTACAAGTAGAGTTTAAAAATAAGAAAAATGAAGTTAGACTTGCTAAGGTTGATGCAGATACTAAGGGTTATGTAGCAGGGGCTAGACTTAGACTTGTTGATAGTGATGGAGATGAAGTAGAAACATTTCCTAGTGGAAGTGAACCTCATGTAATTAGAGGTCTTGCTAGTGGTACATATTATTTAGAGGAGTTAGAAGCACCTGATGGTTATATTCGTAATACTGAAAGAGTTACTGTTACAATTAAAAATACTGATGATGTTGTTACTTATACTATTGCTAATAAGAAGACAGGTGTTAATATTTCTAAAGTTGATAGTGAGACTGGTGATATAATAAGTGGAGTAACTTTAGAGATTTTAGATAGTAATAAAGATACTATTAAAACTATTACTACTACAGATAGTCCTACTTCTTTAGATAATTTAGGAGCAGGTACATATTATGTTAGAGAAACAAGAGCTGCTAGGGGATATGTATTAGATAATTCTTTACATGAATTTACTATTAGTGATGATAATCCAGATGTTAATGTTGTTATTGAAAATCAACCTATAGTTTTAAGATTAGGTAAAATAGATGCTAATACTGGTGATTATATTAGTGGTGCTTTAATGAGATTAACAAGAGAAGATGGTACTATGGATCCTGTAGAGTTTGTTAGTACAGATGAAGCTTATGTTGTTTCAAGAATACCTGCTGGTATATATTCTCTTAGCGAGGTTGAACCTCCAGAGGGATATATTAGTAGTGGATCTAAAGTAGTGTTTGAAGTACTTGAAACAGGTGAAGTTCAGACTATGAATATTAGTAGTGATATTATTACAGTTACTATTAATGGTAATAGAGTTGTGATAGATAGTAATGGAGTTAGTGGTTATAAGTTTGAACTTAAAGATAGTGAAGGTAATACTATAGAAGAAGTTACTACTACAGAAGATGTTTATACTAGTGGTGAGTTAGGAATTGGCGATTATAGATTAGTTCAAACAGATGCTCCTTCTGGTGTTATTGTTAATAATGAGACTTATTACTTCAGTATAACTAATTCTAATACTGTTAGTGTTGTTAATTTTGTTAATGATTATACTAAAGTAATGGTTAGTAAAAAAGATATTACTAATAGTGAAGAAATAGAAGGAGCTCATTTAGTAATTAGAAATGATAATGAGGAAGTTGTGGCAGAGTGGACATCTAGTGATACTCCTCATTATATAGAGAAACTTCCTGTAGGACATTACAGTCTTACTGAGACTTTAGCACCATCTGGATATGTATTAAATCCTGCTACTGTAGAGTTTGATGTATTACCTAATGGAGAAATTCAAAGTGTAGTTATGTTTAATTCAAAACCTATTGAAGTTCCTAATACTTCTAGTAATGCTACATATATATATCTGATTGGAGGCTTACTTGTTATAATTGGTGGTACTTTAATGTATATTTCCTATAGGAATAAATCTTTAATAAAGTCAAGATAATTCATATAATATAATAGGTTCGGGTGTCAAATTTGACAAAAAAATGAGAATTTGTTATAATTTTATTGTTCTTATTTGAAGGAGGAACTATGAAAAAAGTTAGTAAGCTGAGTCTTACCTTAGCATCTATTGGTGTTTTTATGATAGGCTTAGCCGGGGTGTTACAGTATAGAGCTTTTCAAATAGAAGAGAGTGCTGTAGCGTATGAAACTGTGACTATGAATGATTTAAATGCAGGTAAAGTAGAAGAAGTTAATAATAATAAGAATGAAGAGAATACTGATACTGCAGATGAATCTAATAATAATACTGAAGTAGAAGAAGATACTACTGATACAGAAGTAGAAGAAGTAGTTATTGAAGATGAACTTCAAGATGTTAAGACTTATGAAGAGGTTAATACTGTTCCAGTTGATCCTATTGTTTATGATGGTTTAACTATGGGAGAGTTAGCTGATAAGCTTAATCGTTCATTAAATTCTACTATTTCAGGTAAAGGTTATTTAATTGCTAGTTATTCACTACAACTTGGAATTGATCCTTATATGGCAACTGCTATTATTCTTCATGAGACAGGATGTAATGGTACTTGTAGTAGTTTAGTTCGTGAATGTAATAATGTTGGTGGTCAAAAAGGTAGTCCTGGTTGTGGAGGAGGAGCATATAAAGCATATGCTACTTTAGATGAGGGTATTATGGGTTATTTAGATAACTTATATCGTAATTACTATTCTTATGGTTTAACTACGCCTGAAGCTATTGGACCTAAGTATGCTGCTAGTACTACTTGGGCTAGTCAAGTAAATAACTATATTGCTTTAATTAGAAGCAGATAAAAATTGTTTTTAATAATAAAAAGTAGGATATGTTCCTACTTTTTATTGTGATTTAATATTTGTTCAATAATCTCTTCTAAAATGATATAATACTTATAGACATATAGAGGAGGCTTGAAATGAGAAAGAAAAAGTTTAAAATATTGAGTTTATTTGCAGGAGCAGGGGGATTAGATTTAGGATTTGAAAAGGCAGGCTTTGAAATTGTATATGCTAATGAATATGATAAATCTATTTGGGAAACATATGAAAAAAATCATAAAATTCCTCTAGATCATAGAGATATTAGAAAAATAGATTCTAGTGAATTACCTGATTGTGATGGAATAATTGGGGGTCCACCTTGTCAAAGTTGGAGTGCAGCAGGTTCATTAAAAGGAATTAATGATTCAAGAGGACAATTATTCTTTGATTTCATTAGAATATTAAAAGAAAAACAACCAAAATTCTTTGTAGCTGAAAATGTTTCTGGAATGATGTCTAAAAGACATCAAGAAGCGGTTGATAACTTTATTAAATTATTTGAAGATGCTGGATATGAAATGCATATTAAACTTTTAAATGCTAATGATTATAATGTTCCTCAAGATAGGTTAAGGGTATTTTATGTTGGATTTAGAAAAGATTTAAATATTAAATTTGATTTTCCAGAACCTTTTAGTTATAAACCAACTTTAAAAGATGCAATATATGATTTAAAAGATTCGGCAATACCTGCTAGGGAAAAGAATAAAACAAATGGTAGTTCTTGTAAGATTCCAAATCATGAATATATGACTGGCTCTTTTTCAACAATTTATATGTCTAGAAATAGAGTTAGAGCTTGGGATGAACCATCATTTACAATCCAAGCAGGGGGTAGACATGCACCAATTCATCCACAAGCACCAAAGATGATTCAAGTAGAAAAAAATAAAAGAATATTTGAACCAGGTAAAGAAAAATTATACAGAAGATTATCAGTAAGAGAGTGTGCTAGAATTCAAACATTTCCTGATGATTTTATCTTTTACTATAATGATCTTGCAACGGCATATAAAATGATTGGTAATGCAGTTCCTGTTAATTTAGCAAAAGCAGTTGCAGGACAAATAAAAAATAGTTTGGAGGGTTTAGGTAATGGAGAGTAATATATTAAAAGCTATGAATAATATAACAGCTTATGGTTCTAACGAATTATTAAAATTTTATATAGGAAATAATAGAGCTAATAATATGGGAGATGCCTTAGAAGTATTTGTTAAAGATATCTTTTGTAATTCTTTTAGTTTTACAGATGAAGAAGCTTTACAAAAATATAATGAAATATTTTCCTATTTAGGCAATGCAAGTAATCCTCCAGATGTTATTATTAGAGGTGGAGATGCTATTGAAATTAAAAAGATTGAGGGTTTTGGGGCACTTGCTTTGAATAGTTCTTGTCCAAAACAAAAATTGTATAATGATTCTACAATGATTACAAATGCTTGTAAACATTGTGAAGATGATATTGGTGGGTTTAAAGAAAAGGATTTGATATACTTTGTTGGAAATGTTGATAAGAATAAATTAAAGTGTTTAATTATTGTATATGGAGATTGTTATTCTGCTACTGATGAGATATATTCTAGAATAAAAAATAAGATTAAAAATGGTGTTGAAGAAATTAAGGGAATTGAATTTGTTCATACTAATGAAATAGGAAAACTAAAGAAAGTTGATCCTCTTGGAATCACTGACTTAAGAATAAGAGGAATGTGGCATATGGAAAATCCAAGAAAAGTGTTTAATTATATTATAGATAAATATTATAATGAAAGTAATGAAATGAATGTGTTTCTTATTTTAAAGAAAGATAAATATAATTCTTTTAGTGATTTAGATAGAAAACTTGTTGAAGATAATCCATTTTTACAAATAGATGATATTAAAATTAAAGATCCTGATAATCCGGCGAATTTAATAGATGCAAAATTAATTTCATATTATATATAAAAAGAGCGGTTCTTCCGAAAGTTTGCGGATTAATCAATAATAGGAAGTAGGATGTATTCCTACTTTTTATTATTGAAAAATTTTGGTATCATGTTTAAGATAGAAGGAGAA
>CALVJB010000044.1 GCA_944332025.1 uncultured Bacilli bacterium | reverse complement strand
GACGATGAATTAATGGAAGTTTCAAAAAGATTATATGAACTAACAGATAACATTGATAATATAGGTCTATATGATCCTGAGAAAAGAAGAAAGGAAGAGGAAGCTTTAAAGATAGAGTATCATAGTAATATTGCTAGAGAAGAAGGTGCTAAAGAGAAAGAAAAATCTATTGCAAAGAATCTTCTTAATATAGGCATACCTATAAAAGATATAATGAGAGCGACTGGAATGAATAAAAAAGATATAAAATTATTAATGTAACGTTTAAAAATATGTAAATAGAAAGAAGTTTTCTTGAATTTACTTCTTTTTTTTGATAAAATATACCTTGAAAAGAATAGATAAGGGCAAAAGATAAAGCTTTTGTATCTTTTTTTTGAAATCTTGAAGGATGTGAAATAATGGCAGTAAAATATGATGATAGTTCAATAAAAATATTAGAAGGATTAGAAGCAGTTCGTAAAAGACCTGGTATGTATATTGGTTCTACTGATAAAAGAGGTCTTCACCATTTAGTATGGGAAATTGTTGATAATGCTATAGATGAAGCGATAAATGGTTATGGAAAACATATCGTTATAACAATACATTCTGATAAAAGTGTCAGTGTAAGTGATGAAGGACGTGGTGTTCCTGTTGGTATGCATGCATCAGGTAAACCTACTCCTGAAGTTATCTATACAGTACTTCATGCCGGAGGTAAATTTGAAGAGTCTGGTTATAAAGTATCAGGTGGTCTTCATGGTGTTGGTGGTAGTGTTGTAAATGCTTTATCTAAATGGATGGAAGTAACTATTAAAAGAGATAAAGGAGAGTACTTTATTCGCTTTAAAGATGGAGGAAAAGTAGATAAACCACTAAAAAAAATAGGTACTACTAATAAAACAGGGACAACTGTTAGATTCTTACCAGATCCAGAAATATTTTCAACAACAAATTTTTCATATACAACTATATGTGAAAGAATGCAGGAGTCTGCTTTTCTTTTAAAAGGATTAACTATTGAAGTACATGATGAAGAAGATGATAGACATGCTAAGTTTTGTTATGAAACAGGATTAGTTGCTTTTGTAGAATATCTTAATGAAGATAAAACTACTTTACATAATGTTTTAGACTTTGAAGGTGTTAAAAATAAAATAGATGTAGAAATCGCTATGCAATATACTGATACATATCAGGAAAATATTGTATCATTCGTTAATAATGTTAAGACTAGTGATGGTGGTACTCATGAGGTTGGTTTTAAAACAGCTTTAACTCGTGTCTTTAATGATTATGCTAAAAATAATGGATTTATTAAAGGTAAAGAAAAAGCTCTTGAAGGTAGTGATGTTAGAGAAGGTCTAACTGCTGTTATCTCTTTAAAAATACCAGAAGACATGTTACAGTTTGAAGGACAAACTAAAGGAAAACTTGGAACACCACAAGCTAGGACGATAGTAGATTCTATTGTTACTGAGAAATTACAGTTTTATCTAGAAGAGAACAAAGCGATTGCAACAGAGATAATTACTAAATCATTAAAGAGTAAAGTAGCAAGAGAAGCAGCTAGAAAAGCAAGAGAAGAAGCTAGAAAAGGTAAGAGTAAAAATCCAAAAGAGCGAGCTTTATCTGGTAAACTAACACCAGCTCAATCTAAAGACAAGACTAAAAAAGAACTATTCTTAGTCGAGGGGGATTCTGCAGGTGGTTCTGCTAAACAAGGAAGAGATAGAAAATATCAAGCGATACTTCCTTTACGTGGTAAAGTTTTAAATACAGAGAAAGCTAAAGTAGAAGATATCTTAAAGAATGAAGAAATTAATACCATGATTTATACCATAGGAGCAGGATATGGTGCTAACTTCGATATAAATGACTGCGAATATAATAAAGTAATCATCATGAGCGATGCTGATGAAGATGGAGGACATATTCAGTGTTTACTTTTAACATTCTTCTATCGTTATATGAAACCATTAATAGAAGATGGAAGACTTTATGTAGCACTTCCACCACTATTTAAAATCCAAAGTGGTAAAAATATAGAATATGCTTACACTGTAGAAGAGATGAAAGAAAAGTCTAAAGGTAAGAAATGTGAAATCCAAAGATATAAAGGTCTTGGTGAAATGAATGCAGATCAGTTATGTGAGACTACCATGAAGCCTGGTTCAAGAACTTTAATTAGAGTTAAAATAGAAGATGCTCAACTAGCAGAAAAACGTGTCTCTGTTCTTATGGGAGATGAAGTCGCTCCTCGTAAAGAGTGGATAGATGAAAATGTTGAGTTTACTCTAGAAGATGATTATAAGATTTAGGAGGTGAAATGATGGCTAAGAAAACAGAAACTAAAGAAGTATTAGAACGTATTTGGGATTATACTCTTGAAGATATAATGGGTGAAAGATTTGGAAGTTATTCTAAATATATCATTCAAGAGCGTGCTATCCCTGATGCTAGAGATGGATTAAAACCTGTTCAACGTCGTATTTTATATTCTATGTATAAAGAGAAAAATACTTATGATAAAGGATATCGTAAAAGTGCTAAGACTGTTGGAGATGTTATTGGTAATTACCATCCTCATGGTGATACATCTATTTATGATGCTATGGTTCGTATGAGTCAGTCTTGGAAAACTAGACTTCCTTATATTGATATGCATGGTAATAATGGTTCTATCGATGGAGATAGTCCTGCCGCTTACCGTTATACAGAAGCAAGACTTTCTAAAATTTCTAATGAAATGTTACGTGATATTAATAAAGATACTGTAGAAATGGCTCCTAACTTTGATGATACAACACTTGAACCTACTGTACTACCTGCAAGATTTCCTGCTTTACTAGTATATGGTGCTATGGGTATTTCTGCAGGATATGCTACTAATATTCCTCCTCATAACTTAGGAGAAGTAATAGATGCCACAATACATAGAATTGATAATCCTAATTGTGGTTTAGATACTTTAATGAAATATGTTAAAGGACCAGATTTTCCAACTGGTGGTATTGTTGAAGGTATTAAAGGAATTAGAGATGCCTATGAAACAGGTAAGGGTAGAGTTATTATTAGAAGTAAATATGCTTTTGAAGGGAACTCTTTAGTTATAACAGAAATACCTTTTGAAGTTAATAAAGCTCTACTTGTTAAGAAAATAGATGATATTCGTCTTGATAAAAAAATAGATGGTATTGTAGAGATTAGAGATGAATCTGCAGAAGATGTTAGAATTGTCGTTGATTTAAAGAAAACAGCTAATAAAGAATTAATTGTAAATTACTTATTAAAAAATACAGACCTTCAAATTAGTTATAACTTTAATATGATTGCCATTGTTAAGAAAAGGCCACGTCTTTTAGGTTTAAAACAGGCCCTTGATGCTTTTATCGACCATCAAAAAGAAGTAATTACTCGTCGTAGTCAGTTTGATTTAGATCATGCTAAGAGTGAATTACATATCGTTGAAGGACTTATAAAATGTTTATCAATTCTAGATGAAGTAATACGTGTTATTAGAGCATCTAAAAATAAAGCCGATGCTAAAGAGAATTTAGTTAAAGAGTTTGACTTTAGTATGGCACAAGCAGAAGCAATTGTAACATTACAACTATATCGTTTAACTAATACTGATGTTGTAGAACTAGAAAGTAGAATGGCTACCTTAAAGAAAATAATAGAAGGTTTGACAGCAATATTAGGTAATGAAGAAGTGTTAAAGAAAGTTATGAAAGATGAATTACGTAAAGTAAGAAATGAATATGCCCTACCTCGTCTTACAGAAATAAAAGATGAGATAACAGAAATAAAAATAGATACTACTGTAATGATACCTAAAGAAGATGTTATTGTTACATTAAGTAAAGATGGTTATATTAAAAGAACTAGTCTTAAGAGTTATAGTGCAAGTAATGATGAAGAAACTACTCTAAAAGAAAATGATTACTTAATAGGACTATATGAAGCTTCTACTTTAGATACTTTATTAGTCTTCACTAATCAAGGTAACTTCTTATTTATACCAGTTCATACTATCTATGACTTAAAATGGAAAGAACTTGGTAAACATGTCAGTAATTTAGTACCTTTAGGAGAAGGAGAAGAAGTAGTATCTAGTTTACTTGTTAAAGACTTTAAGAAAGATATTAATGTAATTGTATCTACAGCAAATGGTATGATTAAAAGAACAAGTCTATCTGACTTTAAGATAACTAGAACCTCTAAGCCTAGTAGTTGTATTAAACTAAAAGATGACGATACTGTTGTTGATGTTATGTTAGATACTAATCCTGATATCTTTATCGCTACATCTTTAGGTTATGGACTTTGGTTTTCTAAAGATGAAGTACCAATTGTCGGTATAAAAGCAAGTGGAGTTAAAGCGATTAACTTAAAAGATGATACTGTTGTTAGTACAATTAACTTTAATGAAGAAGTTAGTGACTATCTTGCTATCCTTACAGATAAAGGTACAGGTAAAAGAGTTAAATTAAAAGACTTTGAAAAGAGTAGTAGAGCAAGAAGGGGACTAATGACTATAAGAGATGTTAAGACTAATCCATATCATGTTATTAAAGCATTAATACCTACTAATAAAGACCATATAGGTATTAAAAATGGTGAAATTACCCTAATTAAACCAACAGAATTACCTATTGCCGATAGATATTCTACAGGTAGTACTATTAATAAAAAAGGACTAACTAATGCTTTTCTTTATAAGACATTAGAAAAGTCTATTGAAAAAGAAGATACTACTCCTAAGAAAGACCAAGTATCACTTGAAGATATAGATAAAAGATTAATGACAATAGATGACTTTTTGAAATAAGTCGTCTTTTTTCTTTTTTTCTACATATTATTTAATAGGTGATGTTTATGTCTAAAGAAAGTTTTAAAGTGTTTATTAAAAAAAGACCAGAGCTTGCCCAAGCCGTCTTTAATAATAAGACCACTTTTCAAAAATTATATGAAGCCTATGATATGTATGGAGAAGATAGTAGTGTCTTTGATGAAGTTTTAACACCAAAAAATGAGGTAAAAGAAACATCTTCTTCCTCATTTAAAGAGATAACTAATTTATTTAGAAATATTGACTTAGATACTGTTCAAAGAAGTGTAAATGGATTACAGAAAGCAGTTAGTCTTATTAGTGAAATAGTCCCTAAAAATAACGATGAATATATACCTGATTATGAAGAGCGACCTATTAATAAATATTATGAGGACTAATGCAAGTAGAAACAAGATTAAAGATTAAAAGTGATCCTAATCTATATAGATATTTAAGAGAAAATTCATATTGGTATAAATATCTTAATAGAAGTCCAATATTCCTAAGAAGACTAGAAGAAGAAATGAAAGAAAAATATCGCTTAAGACCAAGCGATAAAATAGAAAATATTTCTAATAGTTTAAATTTAATAAAATCTTTTCTAGAGGTAATGAGATAGTTTTAACTATTTCTTTTTAATTGTAAATCTTTTTCATTAATACTTTTCTTTATATATGATAATGACTTAGTACATTCTCTAGTATCAATATCATTTTCTTCTTCTTGATAATAACTTAATACTTTATCAACTTCAAATTCTTTTAAAAGCATGAGTAAACTATCTAAATATATTTTACCAACTTTTAAATACTCTATATCATTAGGTGTCAACTCATCATCTTTATAACTTAACATTACCATCGCTTCAAATGTAAATTGTAAAGCAATATTTTCTTCTCTTATATCAGTATGATGCTGCATTATATATCTTTCGTAGCCATTAAATCTCTGTGATAAAATAACAGCCGTATCTTTAGTTAAATTATTTTTTAAAATTTCTCTATAAATATCTTTATATAAGAATAAATATTTATTAGTTATTCTATCTATTAAATCATTATTAATATCAACAGATTCATTTAATAAAGCTAGAAATAGTTCAACATGATCAAGCATTAACATCTTATTAGCTTTACTACCTACATTATAAATTCCTTTATAAAAGTTAAAATTTAAATAGTTTTCTAATCCTTTACTTCTAAATCTATAATTATTAAAAAAACTCTCATCATCAGTCGCTCTATTAAGAAGATCTATTGATAATCTATTCGCTACTAAATCAAAGTCAACATCATTTATTATTTTAGCATCAAGAGTAGATATTCCTTCACCATAAATAGTCCATAATCTATTAAGAAATTTAAATGCTAAAGTAGGGCTAATACTATTTATCTTTTCATCTATAATTCTATCTATTAAATTAAGAACCTCATCATCTATATCATCATTAAAAAACACTTCTTCATATTTAAGGGTAAATTGTATTAGGTCATAAAATAAATTAAGTTCATCTCCAGTAAAAGCACTAGTAAATGTAACTTTATTTATTGATGTATTATTGTCATTTCTATTTCTTAAACTTTTCATAATTATTCCCCCCAAGTACTTTTATTATATATTTTATTGTAGAAAATGCCAAGTAAAATGTGATATATTAATAAGGAAAAGAGGGAAGAAGATGAATTATAATATTATTTATCAAGAACTACTTTCTGATATAAAGAACTCTAAGTTAAGTTTTGATATAAAAGAATCTTTAAATGATATATATAATGATAAAGAATTGATTAATTTAATTAATAAATATAAAGAAACAGGGGATGAAACTATAAAAAAAGAAATCTATAATAATGAGAAATTTATGAAATATAAAAGGTTAGAAAATGAGACTAATCTCTTAATAATGAAATTAAATAAGATATTTAAAGAAAGTAGTGATATAAATGAGAATAATTAGTGGTAAGTATAAGGGTAGAGTCTTAAAAGGATATACCCTAAAAGGAACAAGACCTACTATGGATAGAGTTAAAGAGTCTTTATTTGCAACTATTAATGGAAAACTTGATAATAGTGTTTGTCTAGACCTATTCGCAGGAAGTGGTAATCTTGGAATAGAAGCTTTAAGTATGGGAGCTCGTGAAGTAATATTTGTAGATAAGGAATATATGGCTTGTAAAACTATTAAAAGTAATTTAACTATGCTAGATTCTAATATTAATGCAACAGTACTAAATATGGACTATTTAAAAGCCTTAGATAATCTTTATCCTAAAAAGTTTGATATTATTTTCTTAGATCCTCCTTATAAGACTGATTATCTAAGTAAGTCTTTAAAGAAAATAAGTGAGTTAAATCTCTTAAAAGGAATAGTAGTCTTAGAAAGTGATGATTTAGATAAGTTAGACTTTAGTGATTATTATGAAGAAGTTAAGACTAAAAAATATGGTGATAAATATATTAGAATACTAAAAAAGAAAGACTAAGAATCTTTCTTTATTTTGAAATAAAATGTTGTTCCTTTATTCTTCTTAGAAGTAACTCCATAATCAAAATTATGTAAAAGTAAAATGTTTTTAACAATAGATAGACCTAAACCAGTACCATAAACATATCTTTTATGATTTTTCTTACTACGATAATATCTATCAAAGATATGGTCTATTTCTTTCTTATCAATACCTTTACCACTATCTATTACCATAATAGTATAATCTTTATCATTTTCTTCTACTTTAATAATAACTTTCTTATCTTCACCAGTATAGTTTAAAGCATTATTAAGTAGATTATATATTACTTGTTCTATCTTCTTTTTATCTGCTTCTATTACTAATTCTTTTATATTATCATGAATAAACTCTATATTATATCCATCTTTAATAACATAAATATTATGTTGTTTTACAATTTTTTCTATTAAATTAATTAAATCAAATTCACTTTTTTCTAACTTTTCTAAATTAGACTCTACCTTTGTTAAAGTAAGGATATCATTAACTAAATCATTAAGACGATTAACTTCTTCAATAATAATAGTTAAATTATTTTTACACTTTTCTTTATCATTAATATTAATATCTAAAATTAACTCAGCATAAGCTTTAATCATTGTAAGAGGTGTCTTTAAATCATGAGAGACATTAGCCATTAAATCTTTTTGTAATTCTTCAGTCTTAGAAAGTTCATCTTTCATATCATTTAAAGCATTAGTTAAATCTACAAGTTCTTTAATATCACTTGTCGTTTCAAATTTAGTTTTAAGTTTACCTTTAGAGATTAATTTAGCAGCTTTAGATATTTTTGTTATAGGAAGAGATAATCTTTTAGAGATAAAATAGGCAACTACTATACTAAGAAGTAAGACAACAATACTAACAACAATTAGCTGTTGTTCAATAATATTTATAGTGGAATCTAGTGGTATAAGAGAAGTAGATATAAATATATATAGATTATTACTTAATTTAGTGGCACTCATTATGCTTTTTTCTTTAGTAAAATTATTAACTAAATTATATGTTTTAGATTCTTTATTACTATTGATAAAGTTTCTTTTAATAGTTTTACTTCTTAGTCTACAATTATTCCCATAACTAGAATATAGATTATCTCCATTACTATTAGTTAGTTCAATACAAACATTCTCTTTATAAGATACTCTATCAAGTTTATCATATAAAGAAGTATCTCTCTCAGTAACTAAAATATCTTTAGATAGATTTTTAATAGTTTTAGTTTTAGTCCATTCATAGAAAGTATCTATAAATATAACTTGGAAAAAGAAAAGAAATATTAAAATAAATAGAGAAAATATAGCCAAGTACATAAATATTTTAGTAGCAAGTTTATTTTTCATCATCAAATTTATATCCTATACCTCTAACAGTAATAATTAAATCTCTATATCTACCTAAATTATTTCTAAGCATCTTTATATGAGTATCAACAGTTCTATCATCTCCATAAAAGTCATAACCCCATATTTTATTTAAAAGCTGTTCTCTTGAAATAGCCATTCTTTTATTATGAATAAAGTACTTTAATATAAGAAACTCTTTAGGAGTAACATTAATCTCTTTATCATCAATTTTAACAGTATGTTCTAAGAAATTAACAACTAATTTATCATAAGAATAACTATCAACATCTCCTCTAGTCCTCTTTAATATAGCTTTTACTCTAGCCATTAACTCACGAGGAGAGAAAGGTTTACATAAGTAATCATCTATACCTCTATCAAAACCTTCTAATTTATCAATTTCATCATCTCTTGCCGATAATATTATAGTAGGTATTTTTTTTTCTTTAGGAATACTATTAAGTAGAGTAAACCCGTCCATAATAGGCATCATAATATCTAAAATCATTAAATCAAACTTTTCACTATTTAATAGTTCTAAAGCTTTAACGCCAGAATCTGCTTCCATAACTTCATAACCTTCTAAAGTAGAGTATTCTTTAATAACTTCTCTAATATTCTTCTCATC
>CALVJB010000043.1 GCA_944332025.1 uncultured Bacilli bacterium | reverse complement strand
ATCCTTATATCATAAGGACTTCGCGAAAGATAGGCATAAAATATTTATGGGCATAAAAGGCAGTTTTTATCCTTAAGGCAGTTTACTTGTAGATTAAGTAATATAATTACTTTCTTTCATTATGAGATAAGAGCAGGATAGAGATATTCTGTTCTTTTTAGTGTGAGAAAAATAAATTGAGGAGGAGTAAAAAATGGGAAAAACAAAGAAAGAGATAGTAATAATAGGATTAATATTATTAATGGTAATAGCATTAATAGGAGTGTCATATGCAGCCTTTAGATTTACAGGAGAAGGACAAAGAGTAAATACTATTACAACAGGTTCTATTACTATGACTTATGAAGAGAGCAGTAATACTATTAGTTTAAATGGAGCGTTACCAACTCGTGACGCGACAGGTAAGACTAGATTAAATCAAGGAGAATATTTTGATTTTACAGTAAGTAGTAATATAACAGGAGATGTTAATATTAATTATGAGATAAGTGCCAAGGAAGTAGGGGATGGCACTATAGATGGAAGTAATATAAAGTTATATCTAACTAGATTAACAGATGATGGTGAAGAAGAATTAATGACACCTGAAGTTTATAATGAAGAGACAAGTGCCAATAACTTTACAGGAAGACCATCAGGAGAGATGAGTTTATATACAAGTAGTATGAATTCTAGCGAGTCTAATAATTATAGACTTAGAATGTGGGTAGATGAAGATTATAATCCTCAAGGAGATGGAGGAGGATTACAATTCTCAGTACAAATAAATGTTTATGGTAAAGATGGAGATAAGATGCCTGTTACAACTAGTCCTGTAAATGAAGTATTGTTGTCTAATATACCTGAAGATAATCAATACAATGATGAGGTAGATACATTTATAACAGGAGAAGATCCAAATAACTATATATGGTATAGTGGAAAGTTATGGAGAGCAGTATCTGTTAATAAAGAAGCGAATACTACTAAATTAGTGACACAATGGAATATAAGTTCAACTACTTATAATGCAAGTGGTAATACTGCATTTGAAGGAAGTTATATGGAAGAGTGGTTAAATGATACGACAGTAGATGGCTTCTTAGGTAATTTAAGAGATTATGAAGACTTTATTATTACTAATGCAGTATGGGATGCGACAATGGATGCAACAGACTTAGGAAGCATAACAAGACCAAACGGAACAACAACAGTAAGCAAAGCCGTGGGGCTTTTAAATATATATGAATATCAGACAAGTTATACAGGAACTGCATATGGTAATGGTTATTTAAATAATGGACTTACTTGGTGGACTTTAACTCCGTATAGTACGTCGCGCGTGCGTATCGTGAGCGACGATGGCAGTGCGATCAGATACACTCCGGCCGATTTGTACGGTGTCCGGCCATCAATAAATCTAAAATCTAGCGTTCGTATCGTAGATGGTAATGGAACAATAGAAAATCCCTATCGCTTAGAAGGAGATAATGATACTAGTCTATCAGGTACATTACTTTCAAGTAGATATAGTGGTGAGTATGTAAGATTTGGAAATGATGAGAATAATCTATATAGAATAGTAAGTCATGAGACTTCAGGTTTGACTAAGATAACTAGTGCTGAACCCCTAAAAAATTCTGGAACATTTATAACAAGTGCATTTGGAAGTTCAAATAGTGAAGTTAATTATTCAACTAATAGTGTAATTGGTACATTTTTAAATGGGGAATATCTAACTAATTATGTAGGAAATGCTTATAGTGATATGATAGAAGATAGTACAACTTGGTATCTAGGAACAGTAGGAAGTGGTGATTCATATAAACTAGCCAAATATACAGATACTAATATGAGTAGTACAGTTTCTACTACTACAAATGCTAAAGTAGGATTACTAAGGTTTGGAGAATTAATGGCAGGCCAATTTGGCAGATATGGTCCTAATACTGATTATTGGACATTAACACCATATAGTTCGTCTCGCGTGCGTGTCGTGAACAACTTTGGCATTGCGGGCAACGCTCCGACCTATTCGTACGGTGTCCGGCCATCCATAAATCTAAAATCTAGCGTAGTAATAACTGAAGGAGATGGTACTTTAAATTCACCGTTTGAATTATCGTAGATTTTAAGTTATTGGAGAATTTTAAAAGAAACCATTGATATATGTTAGATTCTTTAATTTGAACAGATAACATTAATGAACGGATAACACGAATTATCTGTTTAAACAGATAATTCGAGATAGCTCTACAATAATAGATAATTACATAATAAAAAAGTGGGAATATAATTTCTCACTTTTTATAATATCTCATCATCTTTTTCTTTTGGTTCTTCTTCTTTTGTTATAACTTCAGGTGGTATTTCTTTTTCTGTTCTATTTTTATCATTATCTTTAGATTCTCCATTATTTTCATTATATTCAATACCTTTAATCTTACAATAAATATCTAAATCGTCATCAACATCAATAATTTTATATATTTCATCAAATGAAGTTTTACCCTCTAATACTTTTAATAGACCATCCTGTAACATTGTAATAACATCTGATTTATATACTAATTTATTTAGATCATCTTTTTCAAGATTTTCTTCATTTAAAGCATTTCTTATTTCATCATTAATCATTAATACTTCTTGGATAGCGATACGTCCTTTATAACCTTTATTACATTTGTCACATCCTTTAGGATTAGCATTATATATTTCATCTATATCTTTACCTAAAGCTAGCTTAAATACTTTTTTCTGATAAGGACTAGTTTTTTCTTTAATACGACAATGTGGACATAACATTTTAGCGAGTTTTTGAGAAATAATTCCAGATAGGGCACTTGATAATAAATATCTTTCAACATTCATATCTAGTAATCTTTCAATAGTACTTAAAGAGTTATTAGTATGGATTGTAGATAATACTAAATGACCTGTAATAGAAGCTCTTACTGCTATTTTAGCAGTTTCACTATCACGAATTTCTCCGATTAGAATAACATTAGGGTCTTGTCTTAGAATAGATCTTAAAACTGTTGCAAAGTCAAGACCTATTTCACTATTTACTTGAACTTGGTTTAATCCTTCTAGATTCATTTCTATTGGATCTTCTACAGTTATAATATTAGTTTCTGTTTTATTTAAAACTTGTAAAATAGAGTAAACTGTTGTACTTTTACCAGAACCTGTCGCACCTGTTATTAAGATAATACCATTAGGTTCAGCGATCATTTTCTTTAATTTTTGAAAGTTATCATCATTGAATCCTAGAGCGTCTATTCCTTGTAAACTTCTTGTATAGTCAAGAATACGAATAACACATTTTTCACCTTCATTAGTAGGTAGAGTAGAAACACGGGTTTCTAAACTAATACCTTGAATATTTCCTTTAATAGAACCATCTTGAGGTAGTCTACTTTCAGTTATGTTCATATTTGCAATTAGTTTAATTCTTGTAATTAGATTTCTTTCATATATTTTTTGTATTTTTGTATAATCTTGTAAATCACCATCAATTCTGAATCTTACCATTAAACAGTCTTCTCTTGGATCAAAATGGATATCACTTACTCCTTTTCGTGATGCATTAGCGATAATGTCATCTACTACATTAACTACAGGTGTTTTTGTCATATCATATGTAACCAAGATTATCACCCCTTTACTTTATCCTTTAATTTTACTATAATATATTATATAGTAATAATAACTTAATTACAAGAGGGAGCTTAAAAATGAAAGAAAAAAAAGTGTTAACTAATAAAGGATTTATTTTAGTTGAAACATTAATAGTTGGTGTTTTTATTATGGGAATATTCTCATTGCTTTATACTAATTTTTTTCCTCTTATAGGCGAGTATGAACGATATAGAGACTATGATACAGTAGAATCTACTTATATAGCTCATTGGGCACGTATGATAGCTTTAAAGGGCTTATCAGATTCTAGTTATTCTACTGCTAGTAATCAAGGATATTTAGATATAAGTGATTGTAATTTATATACTGAATCTAGTGGACAAGCAGACTGTGCGGCTTTTAAGACTATGAATAATATCTCTAAAATTTACTTGACACCTTATTCTACTGTTAATTTTAAAAATTATATAAAAGATAATTCTTCTTTTAGTAGAAGTTTTAGAGAATATATTTCTTATTTACCCACATATAGTAGAAATACTAGTAAGACACCAGCGACTGGATATTATAGAGTAATTGTTGAATATATTTCAAATGATACTTATAATTATTCTAGTATAGAAGTTTATAAAAATGCTACTAATTATGATGATGATAGTAATTTAGCTGATATTATATTGCCAAATCCAGGGCCTGATGGTGATATTTACGATGATGGTACAGATACCTTTATAACAGGAGAAGACCCAAATAATTATGTATGGTATAGTGGAAAGTTATGGAGAGCGGTGTCTGTTAATAATCAAAATAAAACAGTTAAGTTAGTGTCACAGTGGAGTGTAAGTGCTATTCCTTTTAACAATAATAATGTGTCTTTTGAAGGAAGTCATATTGAGTCTTGGTTAAATGATACAAGTGTAGATGGCTTTTTAGGTAATTTAAGAGATTATGAGAACTTTTTAGTAATAGATGCAGTGTGGGATGCGACTGTTGATAATACTAATATTGAAAATATACAAAGACCAGATGGAACGACGACAGTTATAGATACTGTAGGTTTATTAAATTATTATGAATATGTAACAAGTTATAGAGGAACGACATATCAAAATGGTTATTTAAATAATAAGCTCGCTTTTTGGACTTTAACTCCTATTAGTGATGTTACTATGCGAGTAATCGCTAATGATGGTAGTAGATATAATTATAATCCTCAAGTTGTATATGGTGTTCGTCCTTCAGTTGTTTTAAAAGCTAATATAAAAGCTGTGGCTGGTGATGGTACTATAAATAATCCATATCGTTTAGAAGGAGATAATGATACTAATCTTTCTGGAACACTTCTTTCAAGTAGATACAGTGGGGAATATATAAGATTTGGAACAGGAGAAAACAATTTATATAGAATAGTAAGTCATGAAAATGGAACAGGGACAAAAATAACAAGTGCTGAGCCTTTAACAAATTCTGGACAATTTTTAAATATAGCATTTAATAGTGATGATAATGTAAGTTTTTCAAGTGCAAACGATATAGGAGTATTTTTAAATGGGGAGTATTTAAACAATTATTTAACAGCAGAGGATAGAAACTTGATAGAGAATAATACTACTTGGTATTTAGGAAATGTGGGGTTTGGAGAAAACTATAAATTTTCTAAATATACAGATGTAGATATGACTAGTACCACAACCACTACTACTAATGCTAAAGTAGGATTACTAAGATTAGGTGAGTTAATGGCTGGTCAATTTGATCGAAATGAAAACAATATAGCTTATTGGACTTTATCGCCATATAGTTCTAGAGGAGTAAATGTTGTTAATAATGATAGTACAACAGTTAGGGGAGATAATACTACAACATTTACATATGGTATAAAACCTTCTTTAAATTTAAAATCGAATGTAGTTATAACAGGTGGTGATGGCACTATAAATAATCCATTTACGATTAGCTTGGAATAGAAAGGGAAGTGAGATAATGCTGTTAAATAAAAAAGGTATAACTTCTGTAGAATTATTAGTGTGTTTTATTATTATTTCTACAATAGTTGTTAGTATGTATAATTTAATATTAAATTACCGTAATAGAGAGCAGATAGAAGAGATAAATAATGAGGTAATAAGTTATGCTAATACTTTACAAGAAACTGTTCAAAGTGATTTTGTTATGGGACATTTAACTAATGTTACTAATATAAGTGCTGATGGATATAGTGCAACTTTTACATTTGATAATCCTAGTAATTATGAAACTACTCTTACTATTAAACCTAATCGGGGTGTTATTAGTTATAGTAAAAATGGAGATACAATCGATTATGAAATACCAGGTATTGCAGATTTAATGTTAAGTCCTGATTCTAAAATTGAGTATTTACCTGCTACTAATGGGTATGTAAAAATTACTATTATTTTAACTCATCCAAATTTTGAAGATGAAACATATTCTTTTATGATAAATTGTCCTGTTAATTATGCTTATTAAAATGAAATGTATATAAGTGATGCTAAAGCTGTTTCTATGATTCTTCCAAAGAAGAAGTATTTATATTCTAATTCTTCTTCTTTTATATTATTTAGAACTTGTAAGTGAACTGAAAAACTACCAAAGGTTATAAAGGTTAAGACAATTAATCCTCTTATATAGTTAGTAGTATTAATACTAGGTACTAAACTAATACCACTAGTCATGTCAAGTATTCCTGTAATGATAGTTTCAAAGAAGGGATTTAATGATAGGAAAGATGTAAGTAGTTTACTAAAAAACATAAAGAAGGTAATACTTCCTAACATAAATAAAAGTAATTTAATAGCATCGTTTATCGCTTTAGGAAGAGCTTCTAAAAATGATTTAGTTTGATAATTATTTATCTTTTTAGAAGTGATAATCTCTTTAGGCCTTAAGATGATACCAAGGATTAAGTTAGAGATAATCTGTATTATTAATATTTTATAGGCAAGGGATAGACTATTTAAAATAAGACCACATGTTCCTAAGATAAAAAGAGGATTAGCGAAGTGGGTAAAGGTTAAAAGATAGTTAGCAGTGGCTTTATCAATAGTTTTATTTTTATAACTTTCTACTATATATTTAGAGCCACTAGGAAAGCCCGATATGATACTAACTAAGATGATAAAAGAACTATTACCTTCGACATGGAATAATCTTTTAAAAATAGGGTTTAATTTATTACTTATTTTAGTGGCTATACCTAATTCTAAAAGAAGGGATGCTAGGACAAAGAAAGGGAATATTGAGGGGAATAGTTTAGTTTTAAAGATATTAATACTAGAGATGCCACTTTCTATAATTAAAGAGGGATTAATAAAAATACCTAGGTAAAGAAATAAAATTATGAGTACTGCAAATAATTCTTGATATTTTTTTTTCATATTATTACCTTCTTTTGGTATAATGTATTAGTAAGGTGTGATGATATGCTTAATAAAGTTTATTTAAGAATAAAAAAATTTATGAAAGATTATTATAAGACTATTATATTTTTAATAATTTGTTACTTTGTCTTTACTTTTCCTTTACCATATTATATATATGCTGGAGGAGGTACTATTAATATTAATGATAGAGTTGTTGTTGATGGAAGTACTGATGGTTCTGGTTCTTTAAATTTTGCCTATGTTAGAGAACTTGAAGGTAATGTAGCATCATTCATATTAGGTAATATTATTCCCGGATATGATATAGAAAAACAAGAGGATGTAGAGTTAAATGAAGATGAGACTAGTGAAGATATTATGTTTAGGAATAGAATATACTTAGAAAATGCTAATCAGACTGCTATTATGCTAGCATATAGTAAAGCAGGTAAAGAGGTAAGTATAAGAGATAAACATTTCTATGTTATTTATGTAGAAGATAAGGAAGAAGATGGGTTAAGAGTAGGGGATGAGTTAGTAAAAGTTAATGGTAAAGATATTGAAAATGTTGAAGATTATACTGATGAAATTCAAAACTTTGAAGTAGGAGATGAGATTAAGGTAACTGTTATTAGGAATGATAAAGAAAAAGAAGTAATAGCAACTGTTAAAGAAGGAGCAGATTATAAAGTAACAGGTGTTTCTGTTAGTACTATTTATGAATATAAGACAAATCCTAAAGTAGAGCTTAAATTTAAAGATAGTGAAGGTGGTCCTAGTGGAGGTTTAATGTTAACACTTGCTATTTATGATAAATTAACTGATGGAGATTTAACTAATGGTCTTAAGATAGTTGGAACTGGTACTATAAGTAGTGATGGTAGTGTTGGTGAAATTGGTGGTGTTAAATATAAGTTAAATGGAGCGGTAAAAGCTGATGCAGACTTGTTTTTGGTGCCTAAAGGGGATAATTATAAAGAAGCATTAAAAGAAAAAGAGAAGAATGATTATGATATCGAAATTAAGGCGATAGGAACATTTGATGAAGCGGTGTCTTATTTAGAAAGTTTAGAGTCTTAAAAAAGTCACGGAATAAAATTACGAAATCTCACGGAATAATTTTCTTAAAAAGTGTCCATCAAAAGTCTTAAAAAGTGTTCATTTGATTTAATAAATTTAAAAATATAGTAAGTTAATAATAGGAGAAGTAAACTATGAGCTTAAGAGACAAAGATTATATGGAAACAATGAGTCTTTATGAATCAGGTGATTCTACTGGTGTTGTTTCTATAACTGATATGTTAGATAATAAGAATATTAATAAGAATACTGGAGAAGTAAAAATTAGAGAACTTGCTACTCTCTTGATAAGAGGAGGCTGGAAAGAAAGTTATCCTTTAATACCAAAGAGTTATATCGACTCAATATTAAATGTAAAACTAGATGAAGAAGAAAAAGTAAGAGATAAGAATAAAATGAATATGTTATTAAAATCTTTAGCAAGAAATGAATCTAGAATAATAAGTAATAAAACACTTATAAGAGATATTAAAGAACATGAAATTAAAAGTAATATTTTATCTAGTAGAACTACACTTTTAGATTATCTAGATTTTTTTGCGAGAATGCATTTAATAGAAAATCAAGAGCCATATAGTTCTAATTATCATTCTCCAGAAAGAGTAGGGAAATCAGTTAAAAGACATTTTGTTGATCCCTCTCTTGCTTGTTCTCTTTTAAATCTCAATGTTGATAAATTAATAGGTGATTTAAACACATTTGGTTTTCTTTTTGAAGCTCTTGTAGAAAGAGACTTAAGAATTTATATGGATTATTTAGATGGTAAAATATATCATTTTAGAGATAATGTTAGTGGTTTAAAAGTAGATACAATACTAGAATTCGAAGATGGAGAATATGCTGCAGTTGAAATAAAACTAGGGTATAATGAAGTAGATGATGCCATTAAAAATTTAAAAGAGTTTTATAATAAAATGATTAAAAAACCTAAGTTTATGTGTGTTATAGTTGGAATCTTAGAAGCTGCTTATAAAGATCCTGATACTTCTATTTATGTAGTACCAATAACAGCTTTAAAACCATAAGAAAAGAGATAAGTTTGTTTGCTTATCTCTTTATTCATCGGGTTGTTCTGGTTCTTCTACTATATCATTGTCTTCTGGAGGAACAACTGGTTCTGTAGGATCAACAGGTACTTCAGGTTCTGTTGGCTCTTCAGGTTCAGTAGGTTCATTAGTTGGTGGTGTTGGTTTTGGCGTAGTACTATCGTTACTATTGCTACTATCATCTTCAGGTTCAGTAGAACTAGTTCCACCTGATAATGTTAATACAACACTACCACTTATTAAGTCTATTCTCTTATTAGCAGGAAGACTTTGACTAACTACATAGCCACTGTTTCCTTTAAATGTAACTCTTATTCCATGTGCATTTGCATAACTTTCCGCTTGACTCATACTGTCTCCAGTAAAGTCAGGTAATAAATCATAGGTAAATGCTTTTTTGTAAGGACCTGTTCCTGTTACAGTTTTCTCATAATCTTCATCATTAATAGAGAAAGAGAATTCTTTAATCATTTCAGGTTCTTCTTGTTCAAGATTAACTTTCATTGCTTTTACAATATCATCTCTACTTGCAGTGTTTGGTACATAATCCCATAAAACCATTCTACTTCTCTCATCATAAATCATTTGACCAGTACCATCTAAATATAATTGTTCAATATTAATAAGATCAGCATCATCTTTTTGTAAAGAATTATTCATTATATCTTTTGCAATATCATAGAATGATAAAATCTGTTGTTCTGT
>CALVJB010000042.1 GCA_944332025.1 uncultured Bacilli bacterium | reverse complement strand
CTTTGAAACTTGATAGTTAAAAGACGTCTTAAAATAAAATCATTAACATAACTTGAACTACCTAAAACTTCACTCATGACTAAAGTGATTTCTCTATTATCGATAATAAAAGGTCTAACTATTAAATCAGTGGCATTACCAAAAGCTTTCTTAATCTCATCTCTAAGCATAACTTCACCTCATTTCACTTTTAGTATTACCAAAATAATAAATTTTATAAAATAAAAGAAGAACTTTTAATCTGTTCTTCTCCATGAAATATTACTTAATTTAGTTTTTCAGTAATACTGATAAAAAAATCTCTATTCCACATAGTTAAACTTTCTACATTTTTAATAAATGATATTACATCTTCTTTTGTTTCCTCATAATCAATTATTTCAAATTTCTTAATTAATAATTCTTTTAGTATATTTATATCAAATTTACTATTAGCATCTATATAATTCGATGCAATTAATTTATTCTTTAAAAGTTCTAAATTAACTTTTGTATTATTGGCTAGAAAAAATATATAGTCATATAAATCTCTTCCTTTAGTTCTTGTTTTCCAGTTCCTACATAGAATAGCATGAATTTTACTAGCAAATAAAGATTCTTTATCATATAGTTTAATTTGATGGGGACTTGGTAGTAATTTATATACATCTTCGTAAGTGGCTCCTTCTGGTGGATTAATATCAACTTCAAATTTTATTTTAATCTTTTTTAAGATATGGTCATAATTATGATTTTCTTCATTAGGAAAAAATTTTAAGATATGTTCTAATGTATCCCCTTTTACAAAAGCAGAAGTTATATTAGAAGATATACTTTTTTGTTTAGTATTAACTTCCATATTTAATCCATAGGCTTTAAGTTCTTTTTCTATATAACTAAAATATTTACTTAAATCAAAATCTTTATTAGGGGAGATTAGGGCAAAATCTAAATCTTCTGAAAATCTATCTAACTTATAAAAAATTCTTAAAGCAGTTCCTCCATAAAAGGCTGCCTTATCAAAAAATCCACTCCTAGATAATCCTAATAATACTATTTCTTGAATAATTTCTTTTAAAGCATTTATTTCATCAGTAACATTTTTTATTTCATATTTTGAAAGCATTTGTTCTATTATATTATTCATCATTTTTCCTCCTTTTATATTTTGCAAGTAATACTATATTTTTTGAATGATATAAATTACTTAGTTTTTCTATTTTTTCAGTGTTTAGGGTTTTAAACTCTTCTATATCTATGCGTAAATCTTCAAATAACATCTTTTCTAAATTAGAATAATTTTTTAATGATTTTAATGTATATAATTTATCGCATAAAGCTTTTTCAGGAGTTGCTATTTGATATGAATAATTATTTTCTTCTTTTAAAATTATCTCTTCTGGATATGCTAATAATGGAACATCTCTATAAGTAAATGTACCAAATGGAGTATCATATTTTTTTTTCTTTCTCTTATTAAAAGTAGCACAAGTTATAGTAGTCACTCTTTCTGGAATTAATCCATAATAGGAAAGTGCATATTCAAAAGATATGTATGATGGACCATAAATACTTCCAGCTAGTAAATATGAAGGAGTATTTGCCTCAGTTTCATATAAACCATTTCTTATCTTGATTAGTTTTCCATCTCTAACATCTCTAGATAATCTAGTATTTTTATTAGAATATTTTGCTAAATATTGTTTTGCTATATCACTTGTTATTATCATATTTTCACCTCTTTTTATCATTATATGATAAAAACCGGTGAAAATCAAGCGTTTTTATGTCTAAAATCGCTTATATTAAACATTATATTTTATTTCTAGTATTACCAAAATAAATAATATTATTAAAACAAAAAAAGAGGCATTTAACCTCAATTATTTATAAACTCTTACTTTTTGTGTTTCTTTTTCGTCTTTATCAAATTCATCGCAATATGTTTCTGCCATTTTAATCGCCTGTCTATTACTAAAAATTTGTTTTCTTTTTCCATCACCGTCATAATATTTACTTAATGGTTCCATATAATCTATTGTATAACTAGTTTTATTTGGATTTCTAGTAGTAGTTATTTCTACTTTAGTATCATTTAAATCAATGTATTTTTCTCCTTCTTTTTTTAAAATTGTTGAATATTCAGTAGCACTACATATAGAAACAATGAAAAAATCTGCAATATTATCAAGTTCTATTTCATTTTCAGGTTTCCAAACACTGATACTTGCTAAAAATAAATCATCAATATTATTTCTTTCAAACATATTTTTCTCTCCTCTTTGTGTAATTGTGATATAGCACATTTTCTTGGTTGTCAAGCGATATTAAAAAGCTTTTCCATTCATAAATTTTGTAGTAATCTATTAGTAGGTGAAGTTTATGTTAGTTAAAATAATAGATTATGATCATCAAGGTAGAGGAATTGCCAAAGTTGATAATAAAGTTATCTTTATACCTAAAGTAAAACTAGGAGAAGAAGTTTCTATTAAATTAGTAAAAGATAAGAAAAGATATTCTATAGGTAAAAGATGTGATACCCTTAAAGTAAAATATTGCCCTTATTATCAAACTTGTGGAGGTTGCCAGATAGGGCATTTAAATTATGATGAACAGTTAGAATTTAAAAAGAATACTGTTAAGAATATTTTCTCTAAATATACAAATTATAATTTAGACTCTTTAGAGATAATTCCTACCAAATGTTATAACTATCGTAATAAAGTAACTTTTCATATTAAAGGAGATAAGTTAGGTTATTATGAAGAAGAATCTAATAACTTGATATCTATTGATAAATGTAATTTATTAGATAGTAATATTATAACCCTAACAGCTTCTTTAAATTCTTTTATTAAGGTACATAAGAAATTAACTAAAGCGATTATTAAATCTTTAGATGGTAAACTTATGTTAATATTAGAAGGTAAGGAAGATAAAGAATCTATAAATAAGTTTTTTTCATCAAATGTTAGTTCCCTATACTATAACAATGAACTAATCAGTGGTGTTCCATCTTTAATGATAGATGTCCTATCTAAAAAGTTTATGGTAAGAAAAGCCTCTTTCTTTCAAGTAAATAAAGAAGGTATTAGTTTAATTTATAAAGAAGTTATTAATTTAGCTAAAGAACTAGATTGTAATATTATCTATGACTTATATTGCGGTACTGGTACTATTAGTCTACTAGTTAGTGACTATGCTAAGAAAGTAATTGGTATTGAAGTAGTGGAAGATGCAGTGAGGGATGCTAAAAATAATGCTAAGTTAAATAATATTACTAATACAGAGTTTTATTTAGGTGATGTTAGTAAAGTCATTAAAAGATTAGATTATACTCCTGATACTATTATTTTAGATCCACCAAGAAGTGGTCTTTCTAAAGACTTAATAGAATTTCTCTTATCTTTAAAGGTAAAGAATATTATTTATGTCTCATGTAATCCTCTAACCCTTGCTCGTGATATTAATCTTTTAGATAGTAATTATCATCTTAAATCTATTAAACTAGTAGATGAATTTCCTAATACTTATCATTTAGAATCTATAGCATTATTAAAATTAAAAGTGTAAAAATGTTTTTAGTGTATATTATATAAGTGAAAGGCTATTTATAATTTAAAGATAATTCTAAAAAACATTTTTGAATATTTCTATAATATATTTTTCTTACTACATTTGCTAAATTGTTCTTTACGATATGATATGGTGAAATTACGAAACAGGAGGCAAAATATATGTTAAATGTAATTGAAGATACAAGAAACGAATTTAAAGTTAAATTGACTGATAAATAGTATAATGCTTTGAAGTTCCAATTTGGAACCTCAAATAAAAAATATTAGATATACTTTATATAACAAAAAAGTAATGCTTTTTTCATATTTGCTTAGAACACAAAGATAATATATAGTAGTGATGTGAGTCTGTAATTGAAAATAGATTATGTAAAAGTTATTATTAAAATTATATAAATTGGAGGTTTTTAAATGGTAAAATATAGTTGGTTTAAGGATAAAGTACCAGAATATTTAAATATTAAACAAGTATATGGAATTGTATTTTCTGATGATGGTAATATTGTTTTAAGAATTGATGACAATAAATATAAATTAACAGGAGGAAAGCCTTGCGATAGTGATAAAAGTTTGGAGGATACACTTAAAAGGGAGTATTTAGAAGAGTTAAATATTGAGATAGAAGATATTTATTATTTAGGTTATTTATTAGTTGAAGGTGATGCTAAAGAAAAATATGCACAAGTTAGAATGCTTGCCAAGATTAAAAATATAGGGGAAGTTAAGCCTGATATAGATAATGGAAAAACTTATAAACGATTTATGGTAAATATCAAAAATGTAAAACAATATTTAAATTATCCTGACTTGGCAGGTAACTTAATGATTGATGATGCTATTAAGTTAGCAAAAGAAAAGTATAATATAAATTTTAGGGATACAAATAATGAGTATTTTATTTAAGTAAACCTATTATAGTTTTCTAAAAAATATGAGAAAATTTAAACTATACAAATTTTTATAAGCTAAAAAGTATGGGGGTAAGGTAAAGTTGAATGAAGTTATACTAAAGGATAATATTAATATAGAAAATTTAATCTATGAAGTACGTGGCGTTCAAGTGACGCTAGATAGGGAGATATCTGCAACCAAATGCTATAAAAATATACTAGACTTAATTACTTTTGAGAGTCTTAATGTAAGCATTTAACACATTAAAGTAATAAAAAGTGGAATTGAAAAACTTGCGAATACTAGTTGACAGGGTTCTAAAAAAAATGATATATTAAAAGTGATTGGTACTTAGGAAACTTTCGAAGCTCTAAGTCGTCAGGCCTCTATACAAATGTATAGAGGTTTTTGAATATTGCTTATGTCTTTTTGTTATTATTACAATATTGGAGTATTATATAAATCACGAAAAAAACAGTAGAAAAATTATTAAAGTATAAATATTATAATTAGAAGATTCCTGTTTGTTTACTTCCTAATATAGCTATATTTTAAATCGGTGGAATTCCGCCTAATTGAAATGTAAACACTTGTAAAAGTAATAGTTTAATTAGTATAATTATATTAAGTTTTATGTTAAAGGAGAATTTCTATGAATACTATTAGAACTAGAGTTATTACTATTCAAGAAAACTCTAAATTAACTAGTAACTGATAAATAAATATGATAAGTTTATAGGAGTGATAATATATGGATAATTATGAAAAAGAAGTTAATAAAAATGTTAAAAGAAATGAAAAATTTCTTTTAGAGTTTGAAAAGTATTTAGAAGATAAAGGATTAACTGATAAGACAATAGAAAAACACGTAAGTAATATGGAGCTTTTTCTAAATGATTTTTTAAATTATTATGAACCTACGAAAATGGAAGATGGTCCTTTAGAAGTATATACATTTTTAAGTGACTGGTTTATTAGAAAATGTATGTGGTCTAGTAAAACATATATCAAAGAAAATGCTTCTAGTATTAAGAAGTTTTATAAGTGTATGAGTGAGAATAACCATATTAGTAGTGAATTATATGAAGAGTTATGCAAAGATATAAAAAATAATATGGATTATTTTTTAGAAGTTATGGATGATTATGATAATGAAGTTTTTAATTATCCATTTTAGGGAGGAATAAATGAATTTTATAATTAAAGAAGGAAATATTAATGATATAGAAAAGATTATTGAAGTTTGTAAAACAATTTATGAAAATTTGGAACATAAAGAATGGTATTCTATTGATTTAATGGAATATGATAAGATATTAAAGAAACTAGAAGATAATGCTATTATTGTTAAAGCCTTATATAAAGATGAATTAGTAGGTTTTCTAATAGCAGAGCGACATATTAATCCTAATAGTGAACTTGCAGAAGAAATGCCTAAAGATGAATTATCTTCATCTATTGAGATGGATAATGCTGGAGTATTACCAAAATATAGAGGAAATCATTTACAAGAGATTTTAATTTTAAAAGCAGAGTCTATTATGAAAGAAAGAGATAATAGTATAAAATACTCTTACGCAACTGTTCATCCTGATAATTTAGCAAGTCTTAAAACATTAGAGAAGGCAGGTTACAAAAAATATAAAGAGAAGTTAATGTATGGTGGTAAAATAAGATATATAATGAGAAAGGAATTAATATGAGTTATATGTAGAGATTAAAGATGTTGATATTTAGATTTACCTATGATAGACTTAAAAAGAAATGAGGAGTAATTATGAAGTTAGTAATAGAAAATCTAAGTAAAAGCTTTGATAAAAAAGAAGTGCTTAAAAATATTAATTTTACTTTTGAAAGTGGTAAGATTTATGGATTATTAGGAAGAAATGGAGCAGGAAAGACTACTTTCTTTAACTGCTTAAATGAAGATTTAAAGTGTGATAATGGAGAGTTTTATTTGAGTGATGGAAAGTCTAATAAAATAATAGAAAGTAGTGATATAGGTTATGTTCTATCAACGCCTGTAGTACCTGAATTTTTAACAGGAAGAGAGTTTTTAAAATACTTTATAGATATTAATAAAGATAACATTAAAGATTTAAAAACTATAGATGAATATTTTGATATAGTTAAAATAGATATGGAAGATAGAGATAAGCTTATGAAAGATTATTCTCATGGTATGAAGAATAAAATGCAAATGTTAATCTATTTAATAGCAAGTCCAAATATTTTATTATTAGATGAGCCTTTAACATCATTTGATGTTGTAGTAGCAGAAGAGATGAAAGAGTTATTAAAGAAAATGAAAAAGAATAGAATTCTTATCTTTTCTACTCATATTATGGAACTTGCCTTAGATTTATGTGATGAGATAGTAGTTTTAAATAAAGGGGAGCTTTTAGAAATAAAAAGAGATGAATTAACAGATAAAGAATTAAAGAATAAAATAATTAGTATCTTAAAAGGTGAAGAAGATGCTTAATAACTTTTTAATATCCTTAAAAGTAAAGAATGCTTATACTGTTAATCAGATTATTTATGGCATTAGTAAATTACCTTTAATAGGTAAAATAATACCTACTAAGTTTTATAGCTTTAAGAGTTTTAAAGTAATTAGTTTTATAATCTTTATTATAAGAGAAATAATTAGAACATTTGGTTATAAACTACTATATATTTATATATTCTTGTTATTACCTTTAACTCTTTATAAAGGTTTTGATGCTAGTTACATAATACATATCTATATATTTCTAGCATTAATTGGAAGTTTTTCTAATACAGAAATATTTAATCCTACAAGAGATAAATACTATTTAATAGTCTTAATGAAAATGAGGGCGAAAGACTATATTATTCCTAACTTTATTTATTTTTTAGGAAGTACTGTTATAGGACAATTAGTATCTTTAATTCTTTTATTCTTTAATGTTATTACTTGGTATCAAGCCTTAATGTTAGTATTATTTACTGTAAGTGTTAAATCAATTGGAATAGCATTCTATTTCTATCGTATGAAAAAGAAAAATATTATTATAAATGAGAATAAACCTAAGTCTTGGACTTTATACTTTGGTTTAATAATAGCACTTTTATTAATAGGTTATTTATTACCATACTATAATTTAGTTATTCCAGTTAATATTTTCTATATAGTTTTTATTATTACTTTAATACTAGGAATAGCATCTTTTAGAAAAGTATTAACTTATGATAATTATCAGTATTTATGTAAAGAATTATTAAAACAAGATAATATCTTTGTTGCAAATACTTCTAATAATACTGAATTAATCACTAAAACGAGTAGAGAACAGATTACTCTTGATAAAGGTATAACTAGTGATAAGAGTGGCTTTGCTTATTTTCACGATTTATTTGTAAAACGTCATAGGAAAATCTTAATTGACAGTGCTAAAAAGACTACTATGTTTATCTTGATAATAGGAATAGTTTTAGGAATACTTATATTCTTTATTCCTGCCTTAAAACAAGGTATTAATACATTTGCCTTATTACTTTTACCTTATATGTTATTCTTAATGTATTTTATTAATACAGGTAAAAATATTACTAATGCTATGTTTATGAACTGTGATCATTCTATGTTATTCTATAGATTTTATAGAGAACCTAAGATAGTTTTATCATTGTTTAAAGAAAGACTAAAGACAGTAATAGTTATTAACTTACTACCAACTATAGTTCTTGCTCTAGTCCTAGCGATACTTTTATATTTAAGTGGTGGGACTACTAATCCAATAAATTATATAATTATAATATTATCAATTATTTCAATGTCTATATTCTTTTCTATTCATAACTTAGTCTTATATTATTTACTACAACCTTATAATATTGGAATGGAAATGAAAAGTACTACTTATACTATTGCAAGTATAATAACTTATTGGGCATGTTACTATATTTCAAAAATAGAGGTATCTTCATTTATCTTTGGAATCATTATGATAATCTTTGTAATGCTTTACTCTATAATATCTTTAATTTTAATATATTACTATGCTCCTAAAACATTCAAGTTAAAGAATTAAAAAGATGCTTTTAAAATCATAAGCATCTTTTTTGTTATAGTCTCTTGGTTTTTTGAAATCCTTTATCAATTAATGATAAAGATTCTTTTAAAGCAGATTGTTCAGTAATATCTATTTTTCCTTTTTCATTAACAGGAGCCATGATAGAAAGGGGAGTAAACTTATCAACTTCAGTATTAAAATATTTAGTCTCTCCATCTTTAATTATTTGAATATAGTTACCTAAAGGATAAACTTTACAGTCATAGGTATCTAATATAACTTGTCCTCCGTTTCTTTCAATTATTTTTCTAAAGTGAGATAAGCCACGACCATCAACAACATGTTTTGAAATACATAGATAATCCTTTATTATAAAATAAACGAACTCTGTGTGATCAATACCAATATTATATTTTTTATAATCAAAATCTTTTATAATAATATTTAACTCTTCATCAAAGAAATCCATCTTTTCCGTATCAAAATTAACTCCATAACCATAGGGAAGGGATAAATGAAAATACATATAACCATAAGAAACATCTTTTAGTAGTCCTTTTTCCATATTAAGAAATTGTTTTCTGTTATCACTTTTTATATAAAACATACATTCTTTACTACTATCAACACTATAAATCTTTTTACCATTTGTTTTTCTTTTGAAATTAAACTCTTCATCATAAAAGTAATAGTCTTGTTCTTCGTCATTTATTTTTTCCCTTCCTATATAAGTAGTAGGTATCCACCATGGATATGGTTCTATTCTAACATGAGAAATAATCTTACTACTTTTTAAATTAACAAAAAGATGCTTGTTAGTATTTTGATAAGGTACACAAAACTTTAAAGTATTATTAGTAAGTTCATAATCTACAATATTATTTAAGTTGATGGCTTCAATGCTTTTAATTAGATTCAACTCTAAATCATATATTTCTATTAATCCTTCTTTAACTAAAACTATTTTTCCATCATAAAATAATGGTTTAATAAGTAAGTTTTTATTAAATTCTACTGTTTTTTCCTCTATATTACCTTCATTGTTTAAATTAATAATCCTTATTTTAGCATCGTTGTTAATTACTAAATAATTACCACAATAATTAATCCAACCTGTAATATCTTTTAATAATACTTTACCATTAGCATTAAGAACAACTCTTTTTCTATCTAAAAACTCTTTTTTAAAACTTTTATCTTTTTCACTATAAACATATAAATTATTTTCTAAAGAATGTTCAAATTCATAATCAGTAGGGATACTTAAATATTCTTTTGTCTTAATGTTATAGATATTATCATCTCCACCACCTATTTTCATAAATACATATATGCATCTTTCATCTTCTTTTTTTACATCAAAAGCTTTGTCATCTTCAAAGACTATATCTTTAGTTTCTAAATTAATTAAGTATATAGTATAATCCTTTGATACAAGAGCATAATCTATATTATTCATAGTAATAACTTTATGAAAAGAGTCATACTCAGAAATATCATATATTTTCTCATCTTTAACTAATAATTTTTGCTCATTATCTAAATATACAAAAGTATAATCATCATTTCTATATATGTCTTTAATACCTATTCTTTTAGTTAGTTCATTTTTTGTCATACGTTTTTCTCCTTATGTCATTTATTATATCTAAGACTTGTAAATAGTTCAATTAAAATAATGTTTTTCTTGACATTAACATATATTTATTGTATAACTGTATTAACCAAGTAATACAAAAAGAGGTGATAATTATAAGTTATGTTTTTGATAATGATAAACCTATCTATTTACAACTAGAAGAAATAATTAAGA
>CALVJB010000041.1 GCA_944332025.1 uncultured Bacilli bacterium | reverse complement strand
ATTTTTACACCCTCTATTCTACATATTTAGAATATCATAGTTAATTAATGTTTTCTAGTATAATCAGTTTTTTCGCACAAAAAAGCCCTAGAATCTTTAATATATAAAGGTTCTAGGGCTTTTTAACTTTTTTTTCATTATTTTATCCTGTATTGTGGAAAAAGTCTATTGCAATAATTTCTGGATTATGTTAAGATTAGGTTAACAATAGTAAGAGAAAGAAAGAAGGTAAGAAATATGAGAAAATCATGTTTACAATATGTTACCTGGGGGGGGGCAGTTTATACGCTTATAAAGTAAATAATGTTACTTTCTTTCATAGTGTAAGAAGAATAGAGTAGGATTATTCTATTCTTTTTATAATGTCAAAAATATTGATATTTTTGACATTATATGATAATTTATAAGAGTATAGAAGATATATAATTTGGGAAGACTAAAAATAAGAGGAGGAGTAAAAAATGGAAAAAACAAAGAAAGAGATAGTAATAATAGGATTAATACTATTAATGGTAATAGCATTAATAGGAGTAAGTTATGCGGCTTTTAGATTTACAGGGGAAGGAACTAAAGTAAATACTATAACAACGGGATCTATTACGATGACTTATGAAGAGAGTAGTAATACTATTAGTTTAAATGGAGCCTTGCCAACAACTGATAAAACAGGTATGGTAAGATTAAATCAAGGAGAATATTTTGATTTTACAGTAAGTAGTGAGATATCAGGGGATGTAAATATTAATTATGAAATAAGTGCAAAAGATATAACAACATCAGATAGAAAGATAGATGGATCTAATATAAAGTTATATTTAACTAAGTTAAACTCTGATGGTACTGAAGAGGCTTTAATGGTACCTGAAACTTATAATGAAGAAAGTACTGCAAATACATATACAGGAAGACCATCAGGAGAGATGAGTTTATATACAAGTAGTATGAGTAGTAGTGAATCTAATACTTATAGACTTAGAATGTATGTAACTGAAGAATATAATCCTCAAGGAGATGGAGGTAATCTAACGTTTAGTGTTCAGATAAATGTTTATGGATTAGCAGGAGATAAGTATGTTCCTTTAACTACACAGGAGATATTAGAAGATAATGAGTTACAAGTAGAAAAAACTAATATGTTTAATTATACTGCAAATGGTAGACAACGTCTTAATAATACACTAGGAGATGCAGATCCTAATTATGTAACAAATGGATTATATAGTATGGAAGACGAAGATGGTATTAGTTATTACTTTAGAGGAACTAATGTAAATAATTATGTTCAGTTTGGAGAGTATGAAGAAGATTATTATGTTTATAGATATAATAATAAAGACTATGTAACATTAGAAAGTTGTCAAGATGTTTATTCTGCTTGTAGTGAATCTAATAGAGTCTTAAAATATAGTGCCGGGACACCAATGTACTGGAGAATAGTAAGAGTAAATGGAGATGGTAGTTTAAGAATAATCTATAATGGAACAAGTACAAGTGCTGAAGGACAAGATTTAATGATAGGGAACGGGGCTTATAACTTTAATTATAATGATCCAAAATATACAGGATATACTTATGATAAGGATACAACTGAGACAGATTCAAATGCAAAGAAAGATATAGAAACATGGTATAGGGATGTTTTTAGCGGAACAACTTATGATAGAAAAATAACAGGAGGAAGGTTCTGCAGTGATAGTAGTGGATATCAGTTAGGAACAGATTATGGACTTGCTAATGTAAATTATAATGTATTTGCAAGTTATGATAGATTAGGGCAAACATATTCAAATTTTGCCAAAGCGAATGCTCCAACTCTAATATGTCCTGATACAGATGAGACATATGGAGGAAGTTATAGATTAAAAGTAGGCTTAATTACTGCAGATGAGCTTGTATTAAGTGGAATGACGGCATTTGGAAATGATACTGCTTCTAGTTATTTAACGATAAGTAATATGTGGTATTGGAGTATGTCGCCGGCCGACTTCTTCTTTGGTGGTAGTGCTCGTTTTTGGGGCGGGCGTAGTAGCCTCAGCCTCGACGGTGTGACTTTTGCTGATGGCGGCTTGCGTCCAGTTATCAATGTGACCACTGAAAACGGATTTACATCTGGAGATGGAACTGCTGAAAATGTCTATGTATTATCATAGAAAGAACGGGGCAAATGACTCCTCATTTGCCCCGGCGTTTTTTGGGGGATTAAACTGTAAGTGACGTGTTCTTTCTTTGGTATTTCCCTTTCCTTTCTGCGACGAGAGTTAGATTTCTTTTGTCGCCGGCCAACTTCAATAATGGTAATGCTAATGTTTGGAACGGAAATAGTAACCTCAACAACAACAATGTGAATAATGCTAATAACGGCTTGCGTCCAGATTCCTACTAAGGCTAGAGTTGTCTAGTGTCACCGAGTTTTACTGGCTAAGGCTTGTAAATAGAGGAAGTTTTGAATGGAAACAAGTTTAATTCCCGGACTTTGTCCAAATATATAATATAGATGTTCATGGACTTAGAATAAAGTTCTTGGACTATCCCTATATTAAATTTAATATTAAGAAGTAGTATGTTTTTCGTATTACTTCTTTTTTGGAGTTAGGTATGAAGAGAACAATTTTATATAAATATAATTATTATAAAAAATATTATTCTAAATATTTATTACTTATTAAGAGTAAAGATAAACTTATAACTTTTGGTATTGATGCTAAGATAGTCTCTTATCTATTTAAAATAAAATATTGTGAGGAATTAATCCTTTCTAAATACTTGTTAGATGACTTATTAGTATTAAAAGAGAAATATCACTTTAATATTGCAGTTATCGGTCCTAAGATAAGAGAGTATTACTGTAGGTGTAATAGTGATTATTTAAGAGTTAAAAATAAAGGTAAGAAGTATGTTAAGGAGTATGGTTGTTATGGAGAAAAATGATTCATTTAAAATAATGAAATGTACTAAAGAACTTGCTAGTGATGTAGTAGAATTTTCAAAAAACTTTCCTAAGAGTGAAGCTGTTTTAAAGAAGAATTTACAAGAAGAGTTATTTAATCTTATTAGATTATTAAACTCATATATTGTTAATAGAGAAAGTAATAGAATTAGAGAAAAAAATATTAAAGACTTTATAGTTAGTCTTTCTATGGTAGATTACTATTTTGAATATTTATACGTAAATAAAATAATAAGTTTTAAGAAATATAAAGATTTAGTTAGTGAAGTAGTTACTATTAGAAAACTTGCTTATGGAGTATTAAGAAATGAAAAAGAGTTATGTTAGTTACGATACTTTGGTTGATTATAATAAAATACTTGATAGTTATAGAGTTGTAGTTAAGAATACAGAACATAAGAATAAATTATTTAAATATAATTTATTCTTATCTAGTAATCTTATTAGTATATATAATTCTTTAAAAGGCTTTAAATATCATCATAGTAAATATAATATCTTCTTAATAAAAGATCCTAAATATAGAGTTATTATGAGTGAGAATTTAACTGATAAAATAGTTAACCATATGGTTAGTGAATATATATTAAAACCTGTCTTAGAACCTAGATTTATTGATAGTAATGTTGCAACAAGAGTAGGTATGGGTAGTAAGCATGGCTTTAATCTTTGTAAGAAGTATATTAATAACTTAAAAAGAAAAGGGAAAGAAGTATATGTTCTTAAGTTTGATATAAAGAAATACTTTTATAATATAGATCATGATATTCTATTAAATAAGTTAGATAAGATATATGAAGATAAGAGAATAATCTCTTTACTTAAAGATATTATCTATAGTTCTAATATGAGTTATGTTAATAAAGAAATAGATACTATTATAAATAGAGAGTTAATGAAAGATTTATCAGTTAAACAGAAAGATGAACTTAAAAAAGTACCTAGATATAATTATCATAAAGGACTTGCTATTGGTAATGTTACTAGTCAGATTTTGGCAATATTTTATTTAAATAGAATAGATCATTTAATAAAAGAGAAACTTGGATGTAAATATTATATAAGATATATGGATGGTGGAGTTATCTTTGATTATGATAAAGAGAGATTAAAATATATGTTAAAAATGTTATTGAAAAGGAGCTTGTTAAAGAGAAGTTAGAGCTTAATAAGAAGACTAATATATATAAGTTAAGTAGTGGTTTTACTTTTATAGGATATAGATTTATTTTAAGAAATGATAAGCTTATTATTAGAATAAATAATAAAGTAAAGGCAAGGATTAAAAGAAAGATAAAATACTTAAGTATTTATGATAAAGATAAGTTAGTGAGAGTTAAAGCTAGTTATTATGGTTATATGAAGAGAGCTTCTACTAATTATTTACAATATAACTTTAAAATTAAGTAGTTGTAAAATATAAAAAAATAGCTTATAATACACTTAAATGCGATTGATATTCAAGGAGTACATATAAAGTATTAACAGAGAGTTAATGGTTGGTGGAAATTAACAATATGATATATGGAAGGTAGTGAATAGAGCAGGGTTTCTGAACTAATAGTAAGTTACCACGGTATGAGTCCGTTATCAGATAGAGAATAGTTTAATAACTATAAATTAAGGTGGTACAGTGTAGGTTATCTATGCCCTTAAGTTATAGTTATTTTTTATTTTAAGGAGGAGTCTATGAAAAGAGGAAAAGTCGTCATTATTCCGGATGAAGAACAAATATTAGAAGATAAGTTTGAACAGGATATTTTAGATGATGAATATCATGTTAAAGGTTATCAGAAATTTTCTGACGATAATAATTTAGGTCTGAATTTTAGAGATGATGAATCACATAGAGCAGGTCTTAGTATTGCAGAGTTAGGACATTTTAATTATAAGACTGAAGATGATATAGGTGTCATAGCTTTTTATCTTCCAAGTAAAGTTACAGATAGACAGTTAGAATATTTTGAAAATCATAAAGATGATTATGCTAGTTATGGGACAGTAGGCGCATATATTTTTAGAAGAGTAGATGATACTATTTATACTGATGAGATATATGGTCTTGATGTGATAGAAAATCAAATGATTAAAAGAAATAGGAAAAGTGAGGAGAAAGGTCATGTTAGATAAGAAATATAATCATAAAGAAGTAGAGAAAGATAAGTATAATAATTGGGTAAATAAAGGATACTTTAAAGGTGATAAAGATAAGAGTAAAGAGCCTTTTTGTATAGTTATTCCACCACCTAATGTTACTGGTAAACTACATTTAGGTCATGCTTGGGATACAACGCTTCAAGATATTATTATTAGATATAAGAGAATGTGCGGGTATGATGCTTTATGGCTTCCAGGAATGGATCATGCTGGTATTGCAACACAGGCTAAAGTTGATAAAAGATTAAGAGAAATGGGAATTAATCCAAGAGGGATAACTCGTGATGAATGGTTAGAACATGCATGGGAGTGGAAAGATGAATATGCTACTACTATTCACGAACAATGGGCAAAACTTGGTCTTAGTCTTGATTATACTAAAGAAAGATTTACTTTAGATGAAGGACTTAGTAAAGCGGTTAGATATGTTTTTGTTAAACTTTATGAGAAAGGCTTGATTTATCGAGGAGAGAGAATTATTAACTGGGATCCAGTACAAATGACTGCTTTATCTAATGAAGAGGTTATCTATAAAGAAGATAAGGGAGCATTTTATCATATTAAATATTATATAACTGATACTGATGAATATTTAGATGTTGCAACTACTCGTCCAGAGACTTTATTTGGTGATACTGCAGTTGCTGTTAATCCAAGTGATGATAGATATAAACATTTAATTGGTAAGACTGTAATTCTTCCTATTGTTAATAAAGAAATACCTATTGTAGGAGATTATCATGCTGATCCAGAGTTTGGCTCAGGTATTGTAAAAATTACTCCAGCACACGACCCCAACGACTATGAAGTAGGGATGAGACATAACCTACCTCGTGTTGTTGTTATGAATTTGGATGCTACTATGAATGAGAATGCTCCTGGTTATGAGGGGATGAGTCGTGAAGAGTGTCGTCTTAAATTAGTAGAAGATTTAAAGAAACAAGACTTATTAATTAGTATTGAAGAGATGACTCATAATGTAGGACATAGTGAGAGAAGTGATGCGGTAGTTGAGCCTACTTTATCTAAACAATGGTTTGTTAAGATGAGACCTCTTGCAGATAGAGTACTTGATAATCAAAAGAATAAAGATACTAAGGTAAATTTTGTGCCAGTCCGTTATGAGAAAACTATGAATCACTGGATGGAAATTACATATGACTGGTGTATTTCTAGGCAATTATGGTGGGGTCATAGAATACCTGCTTGGTATAGAGGTGATGAAGTATATGTTGGAATGGATGCACCAGAGGGTGATGGATGGGTTCAAGATGAAGATGTACTAGATACTTGGTTTTCATCTGCATTATGGCCTTTTTCAACACTAGGATGGCCAGAAGAGACTGATTTATTTAAAAGATATTATCCTAATAATGTCTTAGTAACTGGTTATGATATTATTCCATTCTGGGTTAATCGTATGACTTTCCAAGGTTTAGAGTTTACTGGTAAAAGACCATTTAAGGACTGCCTTATTCATGGACTAATTCGTGATAAAGACGGACGTAAGATGAGTAAGTCTTTAGGTAATGGAGTAGATCCTATGGATGTTATAGATGAGTATGGTGCAGATAGTTTAAGATTTTTCTTAACTACTAATAGTGCTCCTGGAACAGATTTAAGATATGATGAAGAAAAGATAAAATCTACTTGGAACTTTATTAATAAATTATGGAATGCATCTCGTTATGTTTTGATGAATCTTGAAGGTATGAAGACATCAGGATATGATTATCAAAATTTAAGTAAAGCTGATAAATGGATTTTAACTTTAAAAAATAATTTAATAAAAGATGTTACTAAAAATATGGATAGTTATGACTTCCATAATGTTGGTAATATGTTATATAAGTTTATTTGGGAAGACTTTTGTGATAACTATATTGAGTTAAGTAAAGCTGCTATGAATGATACTACTAAGAGTGTTTTACTTGATGTTTTAACAACAATACTTAAATTACTTCATCCATTTATGCCTTATGTAACAGAAGAAATTTATTCTATATTACCATTTAAAGATAGTGAGTCTATTGTAATTAGTACTTATCCTAAGTATGATAGTGAGACTGTATTTAATGAGGAAATGGAAGAGATATCTAGAGTTATAGTTGATTTAAGAGAGATAAGAAATTTAAAAGCTACTAATAATATTAAGAAGAGTGATTTAGTAATGTTTAGTACTAATAGTGATTTAGAATACATCTATAAATCACAGTTAAAGATTACTGATGAATTAATAGTTAAAGAGCCTTTAGAAGATTATCAATCTATTAATTATAAATCTAGTTTAATTGATATTACTTATTTCTTTAAGAATGAAGTTAATAAAGAAGAGTTAGAAGAAAATATTAAGAAATTAAAAGACTCTATCGAAAGACGTAAGAAGTTACTTAGTAATGAGAATTATGTTAATAAAGCTCCTAAAAATATAGTTGACCTTGATAGAGAGAAATTAAAAGAAGAAGAAGCTAAGCTTAAGTTATTAGAAGAACAATTGTAAAATGAAACAATTAATTAGAATAAGCTTTGATACACTTGTAAATAGTGTATTCTTCATTTTATTTTGTATAGTTTTAACTGTTTTAGTTGATGATAATATTTTGTCTATTTTTACATTGACATATCCAATTCAGTTGTTGCCTAGTATTTTAAAAACTGTATTTGCTACTGGTCCTAATATTTTGAAAGAAAAACATGGTAGGGATGATGATGTTTTCTCAGCTTTAACTGTTGGAATAATTATAACAGTATTGATTTTCTTTATATTACTGTTAAATATAGATAACTATATTAATTTTATGAATGGTAATTATATTGATAAAAAGGAGCTTGTTTCTTTCTTCATTATTGAAATATTTTTTCAAACAATATTAGGTTATATATTAACTATATTTTATTATAAATCAGATAATGAACTAGCTAATAAAGTTTCTCTTAGTTTTAATCTTATAAATCTTATTGTTATTATTTTAGCTGCCCTTATTTTTGATAATAATATATTAATTATTTTGACTACTACTATATTAATGAGTGTATATTTAATAATTTTATTATTTAAAGTCTATAAAAAATTTATTTTCAAATTTAATATTCTTGAATGGATAAAATATGATTTAGTTTCTTTGGTTGATGATTCTTTGCTGTTAGTTGGTTATTTATTTAGTTTGAGTAGCGCTATGATATATGGTGAACAATATAGTGCTGCATTAGCATTTTCTTCATTAATTACAGATATACAATGGGATATAAGTTATTCTATTTCTACTGTTGCAAAAATAAATATAAGTAAGAAAAAGTTTAATTATAAAGAACACTTAAAAAACTCTTATAAATTAATTGCAATTTTAATATTAAGTATTTTTGTAATGTTCATTATTGCTTATCCTATATATAAACCTGATTTATTAATAACTTTTAGTTATCTAATATTTCATATTATAGATTTTATTATTTATCCAGTTTATAGGACTAAAACTTGTTATTTACAATTGGAATATTCTATTATTAAAACAAACATAAATAATTTAATTAATAAAGTTATTAGAGTTTTATTATCTTTATTAGTTACACCTTATGCTACAGTGATAGCTCAATTATGCTCTTCTTTGTATCAATACTTTTCAATGAATATTTTATTTTTAAAACATTATAAAATAAATAATAAGGGTAATGTTATTAACAGATAACAAAAATAATTAATTATAAATATTAAGAAATTAAAAGAAGAAGCTAAGCTTAAATTATTAGAAGAACAATTATAGGTTCTTCTTTTTCTCTATGTAAAATTTATAGTGACATTTATAGTGACATCTATAGTGACATTTATAGTGACATCTAGTATAATTGTAATTGGAGGTGTTACTTAAATGATAGGATTGACAGAGGATAAAAGAACAGAATTTAAAATAAAACTTACAGACAATATTGAAAAAAAAGTAATTGCTTTTTTAAATACAGATGGTGGAAATATATTTATAGGTGTAGATGATAAAGGAAATATAAAAGGTTTAACAGGAAATTTAGATTTATTACAAAGAACGATAAAAGATAGAATAAAAGACAATATTATGCCATCAGCTTTAGGATTATTTGATGTTATATTAAACGAAAAAAATGGTAAAAAATATATTCAAATAATCGTTGCTAAAGGAAATGAAAGACCTTATTATTTAAGAGGGATGGGTATGACACCAGATAGTTGTTTTATTAGAATTGGTTCTTCAGTAGAGAGTATGAATCAAGAAGATATATTAAATTTATTTTCTAAACGTACAAGAAATTCTTTAAAAAATATTAAATCACCTAAACAAAATTTAGAATTTAAAACCTTAAAGATTTATTATCAAGAAAAAGGGTTTGAAGTAAATGATAATTTTTTATATAATAGGAAAGTTATACTTGAAAATCGAAAAAATGTATTGACAAACATATCTTCTATACAGTACACTTAAGTTACTAAAGGGAGGTTCGCCATATGAAAATATATAGAGCATATAAATTTAGACTATATCCAAATGAAGAACAAAAGTTATTAATACATAAGACTTTTGGATGTAGTCGTTTTGTCTATAATTATTATTTAAATTATCAAAAAGAAAATGGAATACAGAAATCATTTGATTTATGTAAGGATTTAAAAGAATTAGAAAAGGGTCGCGAATATCTTAAAGAAGTAGATTCCTGTGCCTTAAGATGCTCTATATTTGATTTGGAAGATGCTTACAATAACTTCTTTGCTAAAAGAAGTGGATATCCAAATTTTAAGAGTAAGTTTGCAAGGCAGTCTTATAGAACTAGCCTTATAAGAAGTACTTATAAAGATAAAGAGTATAGTAATATAGAAGTGGATTTACTAACTAGAAATATAAAATTACCTAAACTAGGTAAAGTTAAAATAAGAGGTTATAGAGATAAAGAAAGAATAAAAGGAAAAATAGTAAATGCAACAATTTCAAGAGAAACAACAAATAAGTATTATGTTAGTGTATTAGTAGAAGAAGATATCTTAATAGATAAAGTAACCCCTACAACTATAGTAGGAATAGATTTAGGAATAAAAGATTTAGTAATAACAAGTGATGGAATTAAATATGGTAATGAAAAAATATTAATGAAATATGAAAAGAGCTTAAAGAGATTACAAAGGAAATTATCAAGACAAGTTAAAGGTAGTAAAAATTATTTAAAGACAAAGGAAAAAATAGCAAGAATACATTCTAAGATAAAGAATTATAGAAAACATTATTTAAATGAAATAGCGAATGAGATAGTGAATGAACACGATATTATAGTAACAGAGAGTCTATTAGTTAAAGATATGTTTAAAGAAAAAGTAAAAGCATTTAACAAAAGTCTATCAGATGCAAGTTTAAGTAAATTATGTTCTCTAATAGAATGGAAAAGTAAGATAAAAGGAAAGTATTATTATAAGATAAATACTTATTATCCGAGTAGTCAAATATGTAGTCACTGTGGTTATAAGAATAATGAAATAAAAGATTTAAGTATAAGAGAATATGATTGTCCAGAATGTGGAACTCATAATGATAGAGATATAAATGCTAGTTTAAACATATTATTTGGTGCGACTGGGTAGGTCGTATAATTTAGCAGGTGGAAATCCTGCCTAGTAAGGTAAACCCACACCAC
>CALVJB010000040.1 GCA_944332025.1 uncultured Bacilli bacterium | reverse complement strand
ATGTAGGGAATAAAAGAAAGTTATTAACTACAAATTAATATGATAGGAGAAATATTATGGAAAAAGAATTAAATATTAAAATAAATGCTGAAAGAATTAGAAATAATTTATATGATCTAATTCAACAATTATATGAATACGAATATTCATTCTGAAGTGAATATGTATATAAATGATTTGAAAAAAATGTTGTTCAAGAAAATAAAAATATAACAATATTAAAGTATTCGTTTGATAATTTCATAATTGATTGTATTGATAAACAAGTATTCCATGTTGTTTATGCTGAAGATGATTATGTAGAAATGACTGATATTGTTTTAGTCAGACAAAATAGAAACTTACAATTACCTAATTTCAAAAAAGGAGAAAAATAAATATGGTAGGAATTGAAAAAGCTATTAAATTATTAAGTAGATTAGAGTTTGGTGTTTATGCTGAATATAAACAAAGAATTAAAAATGGTGAAAAATTAAGTATTGGTGAGTTTGAAAATTATTGTTCAGCATTAGTAGAATTAATGTATGATTACGATGAAGAATATATTAACGAAGCAGTTAAATTAGTATTAATGGAGGATAATAAATAATGTTCATAGCGTATACAACACAAGACGACTTAGATAATAAATATTTTTTAGAAGATCATAGAACTCATAAACATTTTAAATATTGAGAAATGAAAAACGGAATACTAACAATTATTATTAAGTCAGACGATGAAGGCTATAATGATTTTAAAAGAGCTGATAAGTTTATAACTACTAATTGAGATTTTATATATAACCTAAATTATAGAGATGCTAAAACATTAATTAATTCAATGGAAAATATGTATAGATACTCAATATTATGTGCAGCAATATTAGAAGATCTAAAATTTGAATATGAGGAATAGATAGTCTGTTATGAAAAATACACTTATTAATATTAATTTAGATTTTAAAGCAAAAAGAAAAGCAGCTTATGATCAACTTTATAATTTTATAAAAAATGGATTTATCTTTCAAAGTGAATATGATTATACATGATTTAAGAATAATATAGCAACTCAGAGTAAATCAAATTTAATAATGGATTATTCATGTCTTGGTTATAAAGAGAACTTAAATGAATATCAAATAATGTTTTTAGTTTATACATATGAAGAAAATATTGATACACTAAGAATTAAATTAATTAAAAGAAATCAAGAAATAGAATTACCAAAATTTAAGGAGTAAAATAAATATGGAATTTATATTAACTAAACCAGAAGTAGAAGAAACAAGTAAAGGGAGAAAAATAATTATGAAAAAAAGTTTATTAAACAATGAAAACACAAAAATAAAAAGTGATATATTAAGTGACGGAATTTATTTAGGAAAATTAATTAATTGTTATGTTGAAGATCATTATATTAAAATGGAATTCACAGTACAAGATGATGAAAATAGTAAAATGATTTCAATTTGAGTAAATGAAAAACATAATATCTGATTAAACAAAAAATTATTAAAATATGCTAATGAACAACATTTAGGAAAAGTAGATTCAATCAATTCAATATTAAATAAAATTTATGTTCCAATCAAAATTGAATGAAAAAAAGAAAATGATAAGAATAATTGTTATAAAAAAATAATATAAATAGCTATTAGCTATTTTTTATTTTAAAATTGGAGGTAATAAATGAACAAGATAATTAGTTATTTGAACAGTTATTGAAAAAATAGACTAGATAATATAAATGATATTGAGATTAAGGAATATTTAGAGGATATGTATTTAAAATGAAGAGAGTTAGAAACTAAATTAAATGAATATGAAGAGGAATATATTAATTATCCTGTTTATGTTGCTGATTTTGAAACATTAACTACTGATACACAATATTATAAACAATATGGTTTAACAAAAGTTATATTGTGGTGTTTGAGAGAATTATATAATGATCAATCACAACACTATTTAGGAGTTGATATAAAAAGTTTTATAAAAACACTCAAAAGTCTTAACCAATCAATGATCATATATTTTCATAATTTGAGTTTTGACGGAGATTTTATTATTAAGTATTTGATCAATAATGGATATAGATTAGTAAATGAAGTATTAGGAGATAAATTAGATAGAAGTACTAAACAATTTACAATATTTAGAAATGGTTCAAAAATATATAAGATAGTGATCTATTTAAGAAAAAAGATAAATGACAAAATTAAAGATATTAAAATTGTCTTTATGTGTTCATTGAATTTATTATCTTCTAGCGTTGCAAGTTTAGGAAAAAACTATAACATTAAAAAATTACATGAAGACGAAGATAAAGAAACATTTTATAATGTTGAACCACAAAAAAATATTGAAGACTATAACCCTAGATTTATAGAATATATTAAAAACGACGTTGATATTGTAAGATATGCCTTAAGAGATTTTGAACAAGCTATAAAGTCATTGGAAGTTGTTAAAAAATATACGTTATATACTCAAAAAGATTTTAAGATATTCAATTTTCTAACAATTGCATCGTTAAGTTTTAAATTAATTAAATGAACATTATATATTAACAATTACAAGCTATCTAAGTATTTACAAATTAAATATGATGATTATAAACATTTAAAAAACTTTTTTAGTGGAGGGTTAACTCAATTTTCACCAAAATACCAAAAATCACAAGAGCCGTTGAATAAAACAATGTTCATAGATGTTAACAGTGCCTATCCCGCAATAATGAGTGGTGAATTGCCTTATGGAAATTTACAAGAAAAAAAACCTGATCATTATAATTATTGTGAATGGTGAACAATTCAAATTAAAAGTATCAAAATTAAAAAAGAATATAACAATATAGTTTTGTTTAAAAATTGAATTAACGATGTGATCATAAAAGAGATTACACCAAATAGTGGAATTCACAAAAACAAAAAAATCAAAGTGGTAAATAAACAAAGATATATTAAAAGTAGCAAAAAAGAATTTATTGCATATTATTTAAAAGAAGAATTTAAAGCATTATTAAAAATATATGATATTGAATATATTATTATTGATAAAAAATATCAACTATTAGCACCTTATTTAAAAAATCATGTCTTAAACATGTTTGATTTGAAAAAAGAATATAAAGCAAATAAGGATCCTAAATTATTAGGTATTAAAATATTACTAAATAGTGGTTATGGATGTTTAGCAAAAAGATTAGAATACCCTAATTTTATTTACACCAAAGAAGAATATATTAAGGGTGATATTATAGATGATAAATATATTGTTCATGCTGTTAACCCTACATATAATATTGGTGATCTACACTGTTATAGTTTAATGAAAATTGACCCTGAATATAATAAAGTTATTAATATCGGAGCAGCTGCTTATATAACAGCAATGCAAAGAGTGAAATTAATTAATAAAATATTATCAATTCCAAATGCTAATAATAAGTTTGTACTAACAGATACTGATAGTGTTTTGTTTGCTAATTTAACACAACAAGATATTAAAAAATTAGAAAAAACAATTTCTAAAGAAATTGGTGAATGAGATATTGAATATAAAGATTATTCTCAAGTTTCTAATGTGTCTATTTTTGGTGCTAAAAAATATGCAATAGAAAAAGAGGGTGAAATAATGAAAGTGAGATTTGCAGGGGTAAATAATGTGGACTTTATTAATAATCCTAATTTGGAATTATGAGAAAATGATTTACTAGAAATTGCTAATGCAAGCAAAGAGATCATAAGAGACGCTAATGGTATTGTATTAACACCAAAATTGAAAGTTATCAAAAGAGGTAATTTATAGAATATGAACATATTAAAACAAAGTCGAGACAATAGAACCCAATTAAATAGAATCCAAAATGCAGTTGAAAGTCAAAGTTGAGATAATTGATATATCAATCATTGAAAACAACAAGGCTATTTTAAATACAATAGAAAACCACCTAAATTTATTTTTAGTCAAAATGAAATTAATTTAATGATTTATGGATCTAATAATGTTTTGGAATATTATTATAGATCCTATGGTGCTAACTTTTTTGATAATGAATATGAGTTTTTAGCAAATGTTATTTTTGATACGTTAGGAAAAAAAGTTTCTCCAACTCAATTAGAAAGCTATATTCAAACTTTTAGAATTAGGAGATAAAAAAAGTTGTAGCCTATAGCTACAACCCACGAAGTCCACAATGTTTCCACCATAGACTTTCTATATATTTATTATAACATTTTAGAAATTAAAGTCTCTTATTTTAATTAAATTATCACTTAATTTATCTAATATCTCACTAATATCTTTTTCATTATAATATGAATTATTATTTCTAATTATCTTATTTAATAGTATCAAATTGGTACTATTTTTTAATAATTTAAAATTTCATTTCTTAGACACTAATGGATAGTTTAATTGTTCGTCATTGAAGTATGCAGACAAATATTGACTATCGTTAATTAATATTTCATAATCATCATTATATCTATCTAAATTAGAATAGTTATATCCAATTAATGGTAAATATACTTTTTGATTTTCAATATTAATATAATTTAGATTTTGGGTTCACCATGCTTGATAAATATCACTATAATTTGAGTTTAATGTTTTAGTTACCGAGTTATTAGTTAATCCTGAGCTGTTTTGTTTATCAGTGTAATTTGATTTAATTTGGTCAGTTTGGTTACTTAAACTTACACCACCACCAACCGCTCCTGCTAATCCGCCAATCGCACCCATCATCCCAGTTATCCCAGCAGTTAAAGTTAATCCACCTGTAAATACACTTCCAACCATTAATGCAATTGAGGATATCATACCTAATACACTCATTCCAATTGTCAATCCTGATTGTTTTTGAGCATTTTTATAAGAAGTATTAGCACTATTTTTAGTAGCATTAACAAACTCATAATAATCATCTGTATAATATGGTAGAGTTTCGGTTGATGATATCACAAAATTATCTATTAAATAATTATCACTGATAATATTAGTACTTAATACATTACTAAATTCATATTTATCAATAAATTTTAAATTAATACTAGATTGTTCATAATTAATAGCTTTTGGGGCTAAATTAAAAGAGAAATAGTTATTATTATCTTTGCTTAATTCTAAATTAATAATATCGGGTATATTGTTAGAAACATAACTATCTGCATTATTATCTAGCCCTACCTCAATATATAGCATATACCCACTTGATAGAACATTATAGCCTTCACCATCAACAGCAACTCTTCTAAATTGTTTAGGATCTAATGATCATGCTGGTAATCATTCCACAATTCCTAAAAATTTACTATCAGCATAATTTTGTTTAGCAATTGTTCTACCAAAAAAACGTCATGATATTTTAAAATCACTCAATAATCCAAATAAAAAACAATCATTATTAAGATAATTATTAGGGTTATCACTTGGACTGTTTAATATACCATTTTGCGTATAAAGTGCAGGAATTGCTAAAATTGGTGCACTAGGTAATCCACTATCTTTATATTGTAAAGAATAGCATGGGTTTTTAATCAAGTATCATTTTGTACCAATTAGAAAATTTGAGGTAGTTAATCCAGCAGTGTCTCAATCTCAGTTAAAATATTTTGTTAATTCATTTGAAATATAATAATTATTGGTTCGACTATTTCGATTAATAGTTGTGGGATTATTAAAATAATAGCTAGTATTGTTATTAGTTGGATAAGTTAACTTAATTTCATTTAATTCATACACACTACCATCAACATAACTTAAATTGTTTCTAACCATATTTACATGATCATAGCTATAAATACTATTTAATTCTAAATATGAAATGTCTGGACGTTCAGCTATCATATTATTTAAAATATCAATTCCATGAGCATTTCAAAAATTATAGTAATAACTACATACTAATTTTTTATTAGCTAAATATTTTACCTCTTTTAGATCTCAATATGTAAATGTTGGAAGATCAGGATGAATGTTTTGTATTTGTAATGACTGATATGCTTTAGTAGAATTATAAATTACCTCAATTTCAAACTTAGATATTCAATTAACATTATTAGTATTAATTGTATCTGTATAGATATTGTTGATATTAGTTAAGTCACTATAATTTGGTAATATATTTTGACTTAAATTTCAATTAACGTTTTGTGCACCTTTTATGATCATAATATCTATATTATAGCATTAAAAAACACCTAAATAAATTAGGTGCTTTTAATTTATAGAAAATATAATTTCTGAATTGTGGAATAAAATAAAGTAATATTTTTAATATTTTAATAGGATATTATAAAATCAAATTTTTGGCTTAAAATTAGCCTAATATTATTATACCACAATTTTTAATATTAAATTATATACTAAATTGATTGCAATAAAAAGAAAAGTTAAAACAGTTCTTATAACAATCTTATTTATTCTTGGGAGATTTTAGCATTTTAGTCAATTCTTCAATTTTTTCACTAAACAAAATTTTAGCATTTGGATCAGTTGTTGTATTAAATAAATTTTGATAATTAGATAGCTTAGCTTTTATTTCTTCTTGGCTTGCTTTATTTTTAGCTTTTAAAATTCCAGCAACTCAAACCATGGCTGCAGTGAATGCTGATATAAAAGTTAGCATAATATTAACTCCAATTAAGGCAATAATAACATTGTCCATATCTTCACCCCCTTTCTTAATCTCTTGTATAAACTACATACCCTTTAACTTTTAGATTACCAACTACCCCTATATTTTTAATACAAGGATAACCACCTGAAGAAATTGCAAAATAAATTATATTGTTTGCATTATTTCTTTTAGTCATTGGCATTTGAAATCATTCAATTCCAGTCTCTCATCCATTTACATTTCCTAATAAGTTCATTGAAATTACTTCATCAATTCGGTTATCACCAACAGCAACATAACCAGTATTAGGCATTGTTAAAGTTTCATCAGGATTGAATTTTCAAACATACACTTTTTTACCATTAAATGTATATGGTGTTGAATTTTCACCAAAATTGTATGTTTGGTTCATTAAACTATCTAATTCATTTTCTACTTGTTCAACTGAATCCTTAATACTATTTATTCCTCATAAATAATTATTACCCATTATTTATTTCTCCTAGTTTGGATTATTGTTTAAATTTGTATTTGTATATTTAAAACATTTTCCTCATGGAAGAAAATCAATAGCCATTACTTCGTAATGTTTGTAGTATGTTGTAAAGTTAGATGCAAAAAATTGGCTTGCTGTTCCTTGGTATTGACGAATTCAACGAATTAAATTATCATCACCCACAATTACAGTGTCGTCATCTAAATATTGTGTAGCTTGTAATGTTATAGCTTGTGTTCCATTTCCTAGATTTAATTTAAAACCTAATACATCCACATTTTCGTCTGTTAACATTTTATTTTTGAACAATTCAACATTATAGTTTTGAGACATTAAATATGTTTTAATGTTTGTTCATGTTTTGCTAGACATATAAATATGTACGTCTTCCATTTTAGCTTCACCAAAATATTTAGTGCTATCACTATAATTATATTTAGTGTTAGGAATTAACATTTCACTAATTGCAGGTAATATTTCTTTTGTTCAACATTCAAAAGAATTTGTAGCAGTTCCATTAATAACTGTTTGAGGATTAAAATTAGTAGCTAACATGTTACCAATTTTATCATACACTGTTAAGATCACAGTTTCTTCCACTTGCTTTCTTAATTGTGCAAAATATTTTTCAGGATTACCCTCACGGAAATATGCTAAATATTCAGTTTCAGGAATTGTTAATTCAGACTCCACACAAAACCCTTGTGAGCTAAAAGTTTGATTTGTTGGGGTTGAGGTGTTAGTGAAAAAATTTAGTGATCATACATCCACAAATTTAGGTGTTTGAGATGTAGGTACAAAATTGTTTAAATTAATTGGTGTTGTTGTATTTGTTGGACCAACAGGTAATGGTTGTACTATTTGTGTACCATTCCCAACAATGACTTCTTTGTAAAAGAATCTTTTAACAATTTTCCCATAAAAACCACTATATTCAATTTCACGAACATATTGATCAAACAATAATGGTGTTAATTGAGCTGTAAATGCTTTAGCAACACTTCTTGCATTTGCTACATCCACTGGGTTATTTGAATTTAACCCTTCACTAATTTCATTAACAAGATCATCTCCAGTCGCTCCACTTCTTATCTTGCTAGCTACATCGTTATAAATTTGATTAGCTGCTTTATTTGTTTCATTAATTTCTTTAGCCATTAATAAAGTCCCTTTCTTTTACTTCTTCAATTTCTTCTACTTCTTCATTATCTTTTTTATTTTCAATTAAACTAATAACTCATTCTTTAATTCTATTTTCAAAATATTCAAATTTTTCATTGATCATTTTTTTAACTTCTTCATTTGAATCATTATTATTTAATTCACTACCTTCATTTTTATCTTCTACTTCTTCGACAGTTTCTTTAACTTCTACTTGTTCATTATTTTCCATATTTTTACCTCCTATTGTAATTATAAATTAATTAAATTGTATTATTAATTTAGTTTTTAAGATATCTATAAATTCCTTAATTAAATTAACACTAGATTTATGGAATTCATCATAATCTTTAATTCTTTGGGCATTATTAGTATCATTTGTAGTATCTGTAAAGTTGTGAGATTCATTATTGTTTTGATAATTCCCATCTTGATTATCTAAACTATAACCACCATACCCCTGATTATTAACTCTTGTCTCATTAACACTTTTGGCATTTGTATTTGTATATGTATAATCTCACATAATGCTAAATTGACGAGATAATAAATAATATTGCTTTTCAAATTTATAAAATTCACTTAAAAAAATAGCTTGATTAATGTTTAGATCTTCATAAAGACATTCACATTCATTTAACATTGAAATCTCTAAGGTTAATATTTGTATTAATTCTGCTTTAAATTCATATGTATAATTTGAGGTGTTCATGATTTGAGTAATATATGAGCTTGTTAATCATTCTTTAATTTTCATATTTTAGATCTCCAAACTTATCACCATGTTTATGTAATTGTAACTCTTTTATGAATGCTTTAAAACAATCAATATAGTTGTTTTGTAAAACATTAAAATGTTCTTGTGTTGCCTCAATCTCATCACTTACATTTCTTTCTTTCTTAATATCCGTATTAACACGTCTACCATATAGATCATATCAAACAGCTATTAATTTATTATAATAGTCAATTTCATTAATTATATTTGTGTGTCCCTCATTTTGTACCCATTCAAACTTACCCTCATTTGCTTTTGACTTGAAAACATTTAAAATAAACTTAAATGGATTTAGTCAATTCTTAACTTCTTTTAAACTTGGATTTGGAGCACTTGAGATATATAATAGTTTTTTTGACAATGCAAGACTACTAATAGCAATTTGTTTTAACACTTGATTTTGGAGTCTTACAAACGGGTAATGATATATTAATGCACTTTGATTATCAACACCTCAATGGAATATGACTAAATTAGTAATATCAATATTTAAATAGTCATATGTGATCTTATCAAATTCAACTTGAGAGTTAAAATCTCTAATCTTATATAATCTATAATTGTTTCCGTCAAAATTGATTAACACTGGATATCACTTTTCATAAAAACTATCATAATATAAACCAGCACATCCATATATAAATGCAGCTCTGATCACTTTTTTAATTTCTAAAAAATAATAAGGATTACTACAATTAAAATTAATTGTATTAGCATAATAATTTGTTTGTAAATTTAATAAATATCAATCATTAATACTTCTAGAATTTAGAAAATCTAAAGTCTCAGACTCAATTGGATCATTAGTTGAGTCTTTAGTCAATTCGTCTCAATTAAGTCCTGTTTTAATAAAGGTATTAACATCCACTGCTTTTAAATTTTCTACATTTTGAAAAGTGTTGCCAGTGGAGTTTGGATTATTAACAATATCATAATTATTATTCTTACTTGTAATATTTAAATTGTTTAGTCAATTGTTTAATGTTTCTTTAATTTTCATATTTAAAACTCACTTTCTATATTTCTATATTTCTAATAATAAATTGAATAATTCAACTTTTAGCAAATTTAGAACAAAAATATAATTGATTGTTTTTATAAATGCTTTCTAAAAACTCTGCTAAATTGGTATTATCTTTTTGATCATATTGAATTGAATTTTTAATTCATAATGAACTTATTTTATCAAGAGCGTAAGTTGGTAGATTCTTAAGATAACTTTCTTTTGAGACATTTAAAATATAGTAATGTTCATTTTCTATTTCCCCAAACTCAAAGATCGATTGATTATAAATTAAGTTATATAATGGTTGTACTTTATCACTTATTGATTTAAAACTTACTACGTCTTCATCAGGTTCAACAAGTCATCCTCCATTATTAATATATCTATTTGTTCTTTCGTCAAAAGTTGCTAGTGCATTTGCTAAAGTCTTTTTATGATTTTTAATATTTTCAAAAGTTTTATCAGCACAAATTACAATTCTAATTTTGAGCCCTTCAACATCCCTGATATATAATAGATCTTCGTCATGATTAATTGGTGGTACAATATCAAAAGTTAATAATAGATCATTTTGTGGTGACACTTTATTGCCTAATAAAAATACTCTAAAATTAGCATCTCGGTGTCTTTCATAAGTTTTAATAGTGTCTACAAAATTTAAATATAGATCATTCTGTCTTTTAATACTTACAATATCTAATATGTCACTTCCATCATATTCATTAAACTCTTCTCAAAATATCATTTCATAATTATCACTCATTGCGCTTTTAAAATTTTCACTAACACTAATTCCCATAACTGTTCCTAAGGTTTTAGAATCAATACGTTTATTAGTATTTAGATCTAATTTTTCAATTTTGTTAGTAGTCATTTTTAACCCTAACTCTTTAAATGAGTTATTAAATGAATGAGTGAAATTATCTGTCTTGCTTGTGTTATTTCTTGTATATAATAATTGTTTAACTCAATTAGATTTAATTCAATAATCTTCAATTGTGTAATTTCATAAAGACGTACTTTTTCCACAATCACGAGGTGAAAGTAAAATAAAAAGAAATTTAGATTCTATGTTTCCCTGTTCATCAACCAGTCCCGCAAAATCTAAATAACCTTTTATGTCTAAATGTCCATTATCTGTTAATTTGTTATAAGTCATATATTTA
>CALVJB010000039.1 GCA_944332025.1 uncultured Bacilli bacterium | reverse complement strand
CCAAAAGCTTCATTAGCACGTCTAAGTCTTTCCGTTCTACTTAAGTTTTCATCAGAATCTCTTGTCAAAACAGCAGGTATCCCTAACTGTTGTAACCTTTCATACATATATAAAGATGCATCTAATGTAAAGTCTTTTTCTTGTAAACCACCACTAACAGCACCAGGATCAGCTCCACCGTGTCGGGGTATCGGAAAAGTCCAAATTTATTTATCTTTCTAAAATTCAAAATTCCATTCTATTTCAATATCTCGCGTCTTTGTTTCTTTATCAATTTCACCTATATAAACTTTATCAATAAATTCATCTAATATTATTTTGTTAAGGTTTTTAATTTTTTTATACTTCTTTAGTATTTCATCTGCTTGTTTCTTTTCTTTCTTACCTACTTTTAAATCTTCAACTCGACTATCAATTATTTCAATTCTTTTCATCATATTTTCTATTTCATTAAAATAATCTTTTGACATCATTTGAAACATATCTTCTGAAATAACACCTTTAACTTTTTCTTCAAAAAGATTTCTATAATAATTTTTATTATTATTTATCTTCTTGTTTAATTCTTCTTTTTCTTTTTGTAGCGCCTTTATTGAATCATTATTATTTGTGTCTTGTTCTTGTCTGATTTCATAGAGTTCTTTTAAATCACTTTTATCATAATAATTATCTAATAAATCATTTATAGCATTTAATAATATTTCTTCTAATTTATCCATTCTAATTGCTTTGTTATTATCACATATATGGTATTTTTTATTACCCTTGCATTGTAAATATGCTCTTTTTCCTGTCTTTTCACTTTTAACACTATAAACATTTCGCATAAATGCTTTTCCACAACAAGAGCAATATACTTTTCTACTAAAATAATGAATTTCTCCTGTTTTAGTTGGTTTATAGTGTTTTCCTAAAATACTTTGCACTTTATTCCAAGTATCCATATCTATAATTGGCTCATGTGTATTCTCTATTCTACACCAATCTTTTTCACTTACTTTTTTCTTCTTATGATTCTTATAACTTACATAAGTTGATTTCCCTTGTACTAAATTACCAATATAAACTTCGTTTCTTAACATTTGTGCTATCGTATCAGGATTCCATCTAACATTATCATAATCACAATTAGAGCATACAAACTTACTACCTTTTTGTCTTTTATAAACAGATCTTGGTGGAATATTATTATTATTTAGATACTCACATATTCTATGATAACCATATCCATCTGCATACATTTTAAATATCTTTTTTACAACTTCAGCTGCTACAGGATCAATAACTAATTTATGGTAATCTTCTTTACTTCTTTCATAACCATAAGATGCAAAACTACCCATATATAAACCATCTTCTCTTTTATTCTTTAAGGACTTTCTAATGTTTTGTGATAAGTCATCTAAATACCATTCATTAATTAATCCATTTATCTGTCTTGATTTTTTATTAGAATCATTACTTGTATCTGCATTATCAATTATACTTACAAATCTAACTCCCCATTCAATGAATTTATTATGCAAGTAATATTCAATAACACCCATATCTCTTGAAAATCTTGATTGAGATTTACAAAGGACTAAATTAATTTTTCCACTTTCACAATCTTTTATAAGTCTTTCAAAATCTGGTCTATAAGTTCCTGCTCCTGAAAAGTCATCATCTGAATATATATCTACAACATCCCAACCATTTTGATTAGCATATTTTAAACACATACTTCTTTGATTTATTATACTATCACTATCATCAGTTTTATTTATTTTATCTCTATCTTCATCAGATAATCTACAATATACACCTACCTTTTCTATCATAGCCATTCCTCCAATACTTTGGAATGACTATAAATGCTTATTAGCAATACAAGTATATTATAAACTAAAATCACGAATTATTTAACCTTAATTCTTGATTTTCTAATTTTAATATAATATTTAACAATTTCTTATTAAATAACTCCTTTAATTCTTTATTAGTTTTATTGTCGTTATTCTTAAACTTATATTTTACATTATAAACTACCTCCATTTTCGCTTTCCCCCTTTTCTCATAATCTATAAATTATTTCCTCCTGTCATTTACGACATCTCCTTTCTACTTAAAATCTTTTAACATTTCTTCCATCTCTGCAATTTCTTCAGGACTTGCAGGTTTTTCTTTACAAAGATCTGGATTTTCCATCCATTTAGGTACAATTCCTTTTTGTTTAAATCTTTTTAATTTATTACTATATTCCTTTTTATATTCTTTATTTATATTATAGTCGCAATCTGTTGCATATTCATTACTGCAATCAGTTGCACTTTCATTTGCAATTCGTGTCGGTATCTTTTCTTTGTTAAGATATATTCTTCTATTTCCATTTACTCTTTTTACAAAGATATATTTTAATTCTTTGAATTTAGACAATGAATAACTAATAGTTCTTTCTGAAGTATTAATATAGTTTGCTAAATATTTATTAGTTGCGAAGCAATAATCATTTTTTAAGGTAAGTGAGATAATAAGACTTAATAGATCTGTATCAGTTCTTGTTAAGTTCTTATCATTAAATAATATTCTAGGTTTCATGATAAATTCACAATCTAATCTATTAATTCTATTCTCCTTTATAATAAATAAGGACTATTCCTACTTCCCAAAATTAGGCAATAATATCCCTAGGGGAGATTGTTTTACATCTATCCCCAAAGATATTATTTTGATTTATTCTATATATCTTATAGAAAAGGTACTAACATAAATCTCCGAACATTTACTGTACCCTATTTACTAGCGATTATTCAACTCTAGCAAATTGTGTATTCGTATAATCCTATATCGTATTCTCTAAATTTAATATAATTGTATTTTTCTAGTAGTTGCATATTTTTTCTAAATGCGATATTTTTTATACTCTTAACTTCTTTTTGTACTCTACCAATGTTGATGTTGGATATAGTTCTATCAAATCCCTCTGAATGTAAGTAAGCATATATTTCTTTTGCTTCAGGTTTGATATTCCTATCTTTCCATATCTTATGGTTTGTTAGATCTAGTTGCTTTCGTTTTTTCATTCATATATTTCCTCCTCTCTTTTTCAATATTACCCATTTAATTTTAAAGTGGGTTCGTTTTTACACACTCAATATATCATGGTATTTATTAACTTGTCAATGCTTTTTTACACATTTTATTATTTTTTGTTGACTTTTTTACCCATTTAGTATATTATTAAGTTGCGAGGTGAAATACTATGTTAGATAAAAAACTCGGCGAAGTTATTGCTAAAGCCAGAGAAGATAAGGGTTTATCTCAAAGACAACTTGCTAAACTTGCTAATATTAATAATTCTGAACTTTCTAAAATAGAATCAGGTATTAGAAAAGAACCTAATCCTAAAATGCTTCGTAAAATAAGTAGTGTTCTTGATGTTAATTATAATGATTTAATGTATATGATCGGAATGGGACTTGAAGTTACACCACTTAACTACTTTATTAAGAATCATTATTCAAATATGAATTTAGATGAACTTAATACAGCAGAAATAAATATTTTAGGAAGTATAGAAAACTCTGAAAAACTAGTTTCTTCTTGTAAAAAGCAATTAGATAATGAAGAGTACACATCTGATAAAGAAAAAGAATTATTAATACATACTATTGAAGATAATGAATATCAAATTAATTCTTCACAAGAGATAATCAAACTTATTCAAAGTTTAAAAGTAAAGGAGAGAAATAAAAATGCGAAGAAGTAATATAATTAAAAAACTATTAGTAGTAACAAATATTCTTTTACCAATATTTATGGTATTAGTTATCATCTTCCAAAATAAATATACTTATTCATCATTTTGGACAACATCTTTCCTAGCAATGATTTTAATAGTATCATTTATATATGAAGTTGATAAAGGATTAGTAGATAGTGATTTAGATGAATCTAAAAAGATAAAAAGATCATATAATGACTCTACTACAATATCTACTGTGTTTTATGCAATAATAATTCTAGGAATTGAATTTGTTGATTTAATTCAAGAAGGAATAAAAAATAATTTATATTTAGTATGTGGCTTCTATGCACTAACTTTGTTATATGAATTATTTATCTTCTTATCAATAAAAAGTGCTATGAAAGAAACATCTACTTTACTTGATAAGAAGAAATAAAAAATTAACCTTTTGCTCATAGCATTAGGTTATTTTTTTGATAAAGAATACGTAGCACGTTTTGTTGCTTTAGCAATGAAAGTGGCGATAGTATTCTTTCTTTTTTATGAGGTCGCAAGACAAATAAAAAAGGCAACATTCACTTACTTAAGTTTGTGAAATGTTGCTTATACGGGTTTCAAAAGGGTGTCCCTTTGCACACTATTCCTAGTTGGCTTTAGCCGACTTGGTAGTGTGTTACTATCTTGTCTTAAAGATAGTTTTTAAAATCTACTTAGTCTTTTATTAATGAATAAACAGATATTCTCTTTATTTTTCTAGACAATACGATCTGTAATAAAATTACACTTATAGATATAGAAAAACCAATAACTATATATAAAATAATAGGATATACAAAACTAGTTTTGTATGCACCAACACTCTTAAATATAAACGTATATATACTTTTTATAAACAATTTATTTAAAACAATTCCAAGTACCATAGATATAATTATACTTGGAATAAATCCACCAATTAAATGCATAATCAATTGATTATTTTTATATCCTATAGATTTATATATTCCAAAATCTACTTTTTTCTTTAATATAATTGATGATACTAATATAAATAGAATTAAATATACTATTATAAGCGCAATCACTATTATAACGATGCTTATTATGCTAACTATTGAAATATACATTTGTAATGCACTGTTCATCGATTCTGCATAATCCATTGTAGATGTAATATCTTCACTAAAATTGTTTTCAATGTAATTTATAAATTGATTCGATTTTGTACTATCATTTAAATATACGTATAATTTATTTGGAGAATAATTATTATCTAATTTATAATATCCCTCCTCGGTTAATTCTACTACTTCTCCTGAGTAATTGACAGATTGAATAAAACCAACTATTTTATATTTATACGATTTTTCATCTTTTTCAATATTTATAAAATCATCTAATTTTAAATTATATTTTTCTTTGATATAACTACCTATAGCAATTTCGTCATAATTATCAGGATTTTTCCCTTCATAACACAAATCGTTAGCCAAGTTTTTATAATTTTCTGAAATAAACAATTTATAGGAATTATTTTTATAATTTACAGTTTGCGTATCATCGTAATAAATAACATTTTTTACATCATTCAACTCTTTTACATTATCACTAATATCTTTATTAGTATTAATAATTACATCAGGATGTTCTTCAACTAGTGTATTAACAAAATTTAAAGGATTAATATTTACATTGTAAAATAAAGTTATTGTAAAAGAAAGCATTATTGAGACGAATAAGAGTACACAGCCTAACAATACATTTTGCCTTATACTACATGCAAAGTTCTTTAGCATAACGACAATGTCAATATTACCAATAGTTCTATCAATTTCAAAATAATTTTTACTTTTTCCGCTATTTTTAATTCCTCTTATAGCATGTATTGGGTTAAGTCTTTTGATAACTCTAGCGCTTGATAAAGTAAATATAGTTATTAAAGAAATAGATAACACAAAAGATACTAAGCAAGACAATATATCCATGGGAGGTTTCCATATAAACCCAGCTTGCATCTCAATAACCTTTGATAAAACAGGCACTAACTTTAAAGACGTAGCAATACCAATTACACTTGCAATTATACCACTTAATACATACGGAATTATGATAGAAATTATTATTTCATTACTTGTGTATCCCAATGCTTTTAATATTCCCATATTTGTCATTTCTTCTTCGATTGATTCTGTAATTTTAAACTTGCTAACTAATAAACTTACTATCAAAATCAAACTTGAAAAAAACATTAAAATTAAAACTATAATATAAGAAATAGCTAATCTTTGATTTTTTGAATTATTATCATAATTTTTATTTATTACATTAATACCTTTTTGACTAAAATATTTAGATATTTTATTATATGTCTTTTCACTGTTATTTGCTTTTACAAAAATGCTAACCACTTCATTATTCGGATTATTATTTAACACATTATTATATGCATCGTTTGACAGATATTCAGATATTATAGAGGAACTATAATTTCCATATTGCATTTCTTCTATAACTCCATCTATGTTATTAACATAAACTATGTTATTTATTTTATATTCAAACTTATCACCCAATTTTAATCCTGAATGAATAAAAGTATAGTTAGATAGATATATACTATTATTCTTTTTATTATTAGTATCAACAATTTCATACTTGCTAATTATAGATTCTTCATCTAAATTATAAAAAATAATGTTTTGATCTTGATATGAATCTTCCATCATAATTGGTATATTAACAATTATTCCATTACGTTTATCAACATCAGTAACGTCATTCATATGCTTTAAATCATCCAATATATTATTATTGTAATATGCTTTCGGTATGTTAAAAAATACATTACCTGTATTTAAAATATCAAATTTAGTATTATATGCTTTATCAATGTTATTATTAACTATTAATGCACTATTAAATAGTATTAAAGAAATAAATAGTATTATTGAAAAAGATATGATATCTTTTAAATTTTTCTTAAAAAAGTTAAATTGGAGATAAAATATTTTTTTCATTTTACCACCCCATATCTTCTAAAAACATATTTAGTTTATCATTTCTTTCTTTAGAATCACCATTATATTTATCTAATTTTAATTCACCAAAAATTTTACCATCTTTTAAATATATAATCCTATTTCCTCTTAAAGCACTTTTCTTATCATGTGTAACCATAATAATGCTTTGCCCATCATTATTAAGCGTTGTAAAAACATCTAGAACTGCATTGCCAGTTTCTGAATTTAATGCGCCTGTCGGTTCATCTGCAAATAAACATATCGGAGAGTTAATAGCAGCCCTTACTATTCCAGCCCTTTGAGCTTCACCACCAGATACTTTATTAACATTTTTTCTTATTGTATGTTCAGACAAATTCACTTTTTCAAATAATTCTTTTGCATTTTTTAAAATTTCCTTTTTATTTTTATTAATCAATAATCCTGCAGTCAAAACATTATCTAGCAAGCTCATTTTATCTAACATATATACTTGTTGAAAAACAAATCCGCAATTACTTCTCCTAAACACTGCCAACTCATCAGAACTCATTTTTGTAATGTCTTTTCCATTAAATATAACTGTTCCATCAGTTGGTAAATCCATACCAGACAAGCAATACATTAAAGTGGACTTCCCAGCACCACTAGATCCCATAATAACCGTAAAATCATTTTCGTATATGTCAATATCTAAATCTTTTATAATAGTTTGCTTGATTCCACCATTATCAAAAGATTTAACTAAATTTTTAGCACTTATTATTTTATCCATTATATTTTCCTCCTATTAAATTGGCTATAAAATTCATACTACCTTTAGAAGCACCCAACATTTTTTCTGTTGTATCAACAAAAACTTCTATATCTTTCTCGCTATAATTATTATTATCAAACAATTCATTACTCATAATTAATAATAACTTTATCCTTTCTTCAATATTATTACAATTGAATATCCCTTTATTAATACCTTCTAGAATTATTTCTTTTAATAATTTTGTTCCTGAATCAATTAGCTTATCATTATATTTTCTATGCATTTTTATATTAGTATCGTCATTCAATGCAATTGCAATATTTTTTTCATCAATTGAAGGTCTTAAAGAAGTTATAATACCAATTAATTTCTGTTCTATTGGTATTTGCATTTCAATATATTTGCTAGCTACTATTATTTCTTTATCAATCATATCATTAATAACTAAATCTAACACTTCATCTTTACTATCAAAATAATAATAAAAAGTTCCTTTTGCGATATCAGCCTCTTTAATTATTTCGTCAACACTAGTATTATCATAACCTTTTGTTATAAACATTTTATATGCTATTTCTAACAATTCTTGTTTTCGGTTTTTTGACATTGTATCACCTCATACAGACTGTTAGTCGGTTTTTCTAATATAGAGTATACATTAATTATTTATATAAGTCAATATATTTAAAAAAATTATCTACTCATATCAAAATCATCTTTTTCATACTCATACTCATCATAATCTCTTACTCTTTCTTTTAGATAATGTGGTGCTTCTACATAATCAAATAATTCATCTTGTTTTGTTGTTCCTCTTGATATTTTAACTACATCTTCCATATCAAATTCTTCTTCATCATAACAGTCTTTAACAACATCAGCAGTATAATCTTTTGTTTCTTCATTTCCTCTTTGTAATAGTTTTCTTAAAAATTTCTTTAATACATCAAAAAGATAACTTATTCTATATCTTAAACTTCTATTTTCTTTTTCTAATTCTTGATTATCATTTTCTAATTTATTAACTTCTTTTTTATATTTTTGATTCTCTTTTTCAAGAGTTTTATAACTATTAGCATAATTATCTACTTCGTTAAATATCGTTTGTAATTTAGGTTGTAATTCCATTACTTTTTTAGATTCTTTAATAACTTTATTCATACTATCAAAAGTATCTTTTTTAACTTTAACATAATCTTTTCCTACAAATAATGATTCTTTTGTTGTTTTCATTTTATCTTCAAATTCATTCATTGCTTTATCAAAAGAATTATTTTTTACATTTAACTCTTGATTTAGTTTTTTCGTTATTCTCTTATATTCTTTAATATTGATGTGTTTATTATCACTACCTTTTATTCCTCTTTCTAAATCATAACCTTTATCAGTTAATCTTTTATGGTATTTATCTTGTAAGGTTGATAAGTGTATCTTATCTTTAATATATTGTTTTTTAGATATGGTATATCTTTCTGTGTTTGTTCTTTTATCTAGTTTTTTTACAAGTGGTATAACTACACAATGAAGATGTGGAGTTTTTTCATCCATGTGTACAGTTGCATGAAGCACTTGTTCTTTTTTATAACCTAAATCATTATAAACAAATTCCATACTTGTCTCTGCCCATTTTTTTATTTCTTCTTTACTCATATCTTTAAAGAATGTATGAGTTGCAGTAAAAAGTAGTTCATCTGCTACACAGTTTTTATTACTATTAAGCATTTCGTGATATCTTTTCTTTCTATCAGTTCGTTCAGTTTTCATTCTTTCATCGTGTTCTTTTTTATATTCTAATGTCTTTTCATCAAAACCTTTAACATATTTAACATTTAAAGGTACTATTTCTATATTGTTATGACTTAACTCTATTTTTATATCTTTATTTGATTGATACGCTTTCTTTTCTCTTTTATTATGTGCTCCAATTTGTGATAGATCTGGTATAGTCATTATTGGATTACTTCTAAATATTGCATAATTTAAATTCATATAAATATTCTCCTTTCTTTTTTACAACAAAAAAAGATACTTTTCAAAGTACCTTTAATCCTTGTATTTACTTGCATTTATAGTCATTCATTATTATTACTTGGATTTTTCAGTATCCACCATGTCCTGCATCAACTACAACACCTGTTACTCTTCGCTCATTCATAATATTCACCTCTACATTAAAATATGTAAAAAGGCCTATTTTGCTACTATTAACTTTCTATATTAATTTATTACTCAAGTAAAAAGCATTCATTATCATTACATATTATTTCTATATTACCTTTATAAATGTTATAACACCTTCCATAAACTTTGTTACTTTCAATATAAGAACCATCTGGCAAACCATAAATTACTCTCTTAAAAGACTCATCTAAAATTGATTTCATTTGAATCATATTATCATTATTTATATCAAAATGAGGCTCTATATTAATTTCAGTCAAACCTAATCCCACCAATATTACTAGTCAAAAATAAAACCATAGCTACCTTCTTTCAATACTTTTAAGCTTATCTAATAATTAATATCATTGCTTGGTACAAAAGTTAATACATTACCAAACATTTCTAATTTACTAGAATCTCTATTATAAATAAGTGCACCATCATCAAAAATAGCATATACACTTTTATTTTTATCATTAGCAACTTCTTGTAATTTTGCTAAATATCTCTTATTACTTATTGAATGGACATCCATATAAAAAGGATCATCTAACACTCCAAATCCATCATAAAAGGCAAAGTACTTATAATAATTATTTTTGGCAGTAATAAAATATCTTTTTAATTGCAACTCACACCCTGCACTCTCACCAATAATTATTCCTTTATAATGTTTAATATAATATATTAATTCCGTATCATGTAAAACTTTTTTAAAAAACATTTCAGGATTTCCACCTGGCAAAAGTAAAATATCACTATTTTGGATAATTTCAATAAGGTCATTTCTAGTATCTTTATAAGGATTACATACTCTAATATTTTCTTTACTAATCCCTATTTTTTTTAATTCAGTATAATATTTATTATATCTTCTACCATCTATAGGAAAATACTCTTTCTCAAATTCTTCACTTGTTATCTCGACAGGAAAAGCCCATGGAAAAATTGCTACTTTATAATCAGGTTTAACAAATTCTTTTAACCGTTCTACTACTAAATCCATACCAAATTCAATTTTACTAAATAACACACTATACATAATATCATCATCTCCATAACTATTTTAATACTATTACATTTTTTTAACTAACTTTTTTGATTCAGGAATATTTCGTTGCATATTTATTCCCTTTTGTAAAATACTTTCTAAATATAAATCTAAAGGTAGCCCACTTTCATCAATTTTCTTTCCACAACTCTCTATAACTCTATATAAATTATTTCTTCTTGTGGTACTTATATTACTTAAAAAATCTATTATACTAGGTGACCAATCACAATTTTTGTTTCTCCACTTTAAATTATATAGAATAAACAATTTTTTATAAATACTATCTTCTGTTTTTTCATATTCTGCTAATGGATTCATAACATTTGATTTATTCATATAAGGATTAGCTACAAAACAAATCTCATTGCCAGAAATAATTTTATTTAAATAATTTAATAAATACATTTGATATGTTTGATGATTACTAGCAAGCATTATAATCTGTTCGTTATCAAAAAGCCTAAAATAATTAGTCCAAAGAAAATCAATATCAATATTAATTTTTTTATTATCAACCATTAGTTGATAACCTGTATCGCGTTGCTTTGAAATAAGTAATTTGCCACCTTTAAAAGTTTTACTCAAATGCTTAACATCATTTTTTAAAAATGTTGGTTCTTGCACAAAAGTTGTGGGATGACTATTTAGTTCTAGATATATCAAATAGCTTTAAGAAGAAGTATTCATC